>JAAYDL010000341.1 GCA_012729265.1 Lentisphaerota bacterium
ATTTTTGACAAATCAAGCCGCAAGAACTGCCAAATAGTATCGCGTCTCCTTAATGATACTACTAAGTAGTATTATTAAGTGGATTTCTGATTCAAAAATCGGGGGTTGCGCCATTTCGAAGCACGCCGAAAAGCAACCGAGCATTCCAATGAATCCGGCCCAAGCGTTTTATCGCCGTTGTTTTGCGGTTTCAAGGGCGTTGAAACGGGTTTTCAAGGAACGATCCTGGCCGACAATACGGACATGATGGCGCGAGGATTATTGGGTTTATATTCCCGAACGGGAACAAACTCAGAGTATTCAGCTGCAATCGCGGTTTCATTACCGAACGGGAATAAACTCAGGGTCAACAAGTGATCGAAGGAACTGAGGAACGCGTCGTTCCGAGCCACGATTCATCGGGGCGACATGTTTCCTGACATAGGGGGCCATCTTCCTGCATTCGGATCCCAAGGTTTGAGTCAATACCAACAAAAGAATTAAAAAACTCCTCTCCTTTCCAATTTGCCAGGTGTTACTCCAAGCGCATCACTCATCAAAACAACTCCCGCCATTCCTACACCTTTCTTTTCGCTCCATCCAGCGTTCTTCCGCTTGCATCCACCCAGCTTAGCCATCCGTTGGCGTGCCTTGCAAGGACCGCTGCAGCTGCCATGCTAGGTGATCCATAAGCAACATCTTCTTTGAGCTCCAAATAATCCCCAAGATCCTCGAAGACACCCTCGGCGAGTTCACGTTCCCGACGTTTCGCGAAGGTCGTCTCTGCGGCACTGGCCGTAAAAACTTTTCGGAACTTGGAACCCTTGAGGACCACAAATCCTTTTTCCGAGGGCATGCCCACCGCATCGGCGTTTGGTCCTTTGCAATACCACAGTTCCGCTTCCTGAATTTCACCCGATTCTTTTCGTTTCACCAGGGGCTCGAAGATCGGGTAGCCCAAGCTTTCCAACAACAGTTTCCCCGTATCGAAGATTTCGTCCAGGTCTGCCCTTATCGCCTCCGTCACATGCGGTTCACTTCCGCCGTTTCCGTTCTCCAATCGATACCGGTTCGCTTCCAGTGTCTTCTTGATGGAATACCATTCCAGCCAACGAATATGAGCCTGGGTGAAGGAATGAGTTCTCGAAATCAGGATGACCGCTGTTGTCCAGAACTCTTTGTTCGCGTCGTGTTGTTTCAGTCGCTGGCGCAGATCCTCAGTTTGCCCGATGTAGGTGACCGGTTTCGTCGAATCATCCTTCTCTCCAAACAGAAAGTAAGTTCCCACATGGTTCACTTCCTTGTCCCGCTCAATGAAGTCCTGCAACCGGGTCTTGGGCACTGAAACCGCTTGGATGATTCGCGTTGTAAGTTCAGCCACCTGAATCCCCGCTGGGGTTCCTTCAGGCAGGAAGATTTGGAGGGTTTTTGGGGTGGGGTTCATAGGGTATCGAAATTCATCATGGACAATTGAGGCGTTCGTTTAGGCAGACTTCTCTTTCCTGATTTGTTGGTAGATTACTTCGGCCAAGTGTTCATGCGCTGCATCGCGGAAGGACTTGTCAGTCATCACGCGTGAGAAAATTTCCTCATTACCTTCCATTCGTCCGATGAAGAGTTCATCCAGCATTCGCTCCAGAAACGCAGAAAAATCGCTCAGGTTATTAGCCTTGGCGGCTTCCACGATCTTTTCATCCTTTTCAGCAGTCAGGCGAATCTGATCAAAAAAGAGCTGGTCGGCTTCGGTGAAATCAGTTCCGAAGCGTTCGTTGAGCCGCTGCACGAGCGTTGAGAGCGGCACAGGGTCCTCACGAACCATACCCGTCCCCACATCAGTCGGGCCTTTCAAGGGTTCCGCTTCACCGTCCGTGAGATCGATGGAGCCATCCGACCTCTGCTGGATGCGGTAGTATTTCAAGGCAACTTCGTCATCCAGGGAGAAGGGTTCCCCTGTGTCGGGCGGTGGGAGCTTGAGTAGCAGGTTCCGGACAAAGGTGTAGAACTTCTCCAACTCGCTGTCCTGGTAGGGGATGATCTGGGAAAGGAAGGCATAAAGACTCCGAAATGCGGTCATCTTGCCCCGAAAATCCTCACGCTCATCCTCCGGGCTGTCTTTCCAACGATTAATGACGATATCCAGCACCGCATTCATCTGACGGTTGTCTGTTGCCGACGGGTCTCTTTTCCCGGAATACCAGATGCATGCAAAGGCGCTCACATCATCCGGAGAGCAAATCCCGAACTGCATCAGCTCGTGATGGAGCTTGGAGAGTTTGTGCGGGTCCACCTGTTCCCCCATCGGCGTGCTTTCGAAGTAGGGTTTGAAGGCCTTGTAGATTTCTGCTTCGTCATTGACGAAATCCAGCACAAACGTTCGCGTCTTCCCGGGGGCGATTCGATTGAGCCGGGAGAGTGTCTGCACCGCCTGCACGCCTGCCAGGCGCTTCACCACATACATCGTCTGCAGCAAAGGTTGGTCGAAGCCCGTTTGGTATTTCTCTGCCACAAGCAATACCCGATAGCTGTCACCTTCGAAGGCTTCCGGCAGCTCACTCTCTGCCAAGCCGTCGTTCATGGAGACCTCGGTGTAGGCCGAACCCGGATCCTCCGGATCTTCCACCGTTCCGGAAAAGGCCACCAGTGAGCGGATGCCTGTGTAGCCGTTGTCCTTGAGGTATTTGTCAAAGGCCAATTTATACTTCACCGCTGCGAGTCGCGACGCCGTCACCACCATCGCTTTGGCCCTGCCCCCAAGCTCGTGCATGACGTAAAGGCGGAAATGCTCAATGATCACCGATACCACCTGTTCGATGTTCACCGGGTGGAGATCCATGTAGCGCGTCAATACCTTGGCGGCCTTTCTGCGCGGCACTTCAGGGTCTTTCTCGATGTTTTTGATGAGGCCGAAGAATCGCTTGAAGGTCGTGTAGTGTTCCAACACATTCATGATGAAACCTTCCTCGACCGCCTGCCGCATGGTGTATTCGTGGAAGGGGGATTGGCCCGATGGTCCCGGTTCGTCAAAGAGGGTCTTTGTCTTGAACTTGGGGGTAGCAGTGAAGGCGAAGAAACTCAGGTTGGGCTGACGTTTCCGCTTGAGCGCATCGCGCAGGATCTTCGCCTTGGCCTCTTCGCTGAGGTCCTCATCCTCCTCGTCCGATAGCTGGGCCGCCACTGCGGCTTCAATACCGTCCTGGTTGAGCATGCCGCGCAAGGCATTGGCCGTCTCGCCACTCTGGGAGGAGTGGGCCTCGTCCACGATCACCGCAAAGCGTTTTCCTGCTGTATCGATCTTGATGGTCTCGCCCTTCTTCTCCAACGTGTTGAGGGCTTGCGCGATAAAGGGAAACTTCTGGATCGTGGTGATCACAATGGGTGTGCCACCTGAGAGCGCCTTTGCCAGTTGCTGGGTGTTCTCGTCGATCTTCTCGACGACTCCCGTTTTGTGCTCGAACTGGTAAATCGTGTTCTGCAACTGCTGGTCGAGGACGCGTCGGTCTGTCACCACAACAACACAGTGAAACACTTTTTCGTCATTCGCACCGTGCAGACTGGCGAGCCGGTGCGCCAGCCAGGCAATGGAGTTCGACTTGCCTGATCCCGCAGAATGCTGGATGAGGTAGTTACGCCCCGAACCATTGGCCTGGGCGTGGTCGACCAGGCGACGCACCGCATCGAGCTGGTGGTAGCGTGGGAAGATCATCGCCTCCTTGCGGATGACACGCACGCCCTTTTCGGTGGTGATTTTGCGCTCCTTCACCTCCAGGTGCATGAAGCGTTGCAGGATGTCCAGGAGGCTGTCGGCGGCGAGCACCTCGTCCCAGAGGTAGTGTGTCTTCCAGTTGTCTTTCACGGGCGGATTGCCCGCGCCGTGCTGGTAACCTTTGTTGAAGGGCAGGAAAAACGTTTCGTTGCCCTTGAGTCGGGTCGTCATCCAGGCTTCATCCGGGTCGACGGCGAAGTGCACCAGCGCCCGCTTCTTAAACGCAAAGAGCAGGTCGCGTTCATCGCGGTCATGCTCGTATTGTTTTTTCGCATCAGCTGCTTTCTGATTGAAACCGTTTTTCAACTCCACTGTGACCACCGGAATCCCATTCACGCTTAAGGTCACGTCGATGATGCAGCGACGGTGCTTGCCATCCGGGCGCTTGAGCACTGAGGTGAAAGCCACCTGCCGGGTGATCGTCAGGCGATTCTTGGCGTAAGTGTCAGCAGCTTCGGGATTCATGCCCGAGTTGGGCCGGAAGTAGGCCATGCGGAAGGTTTTTCCATAGCACTTGAAGCCATGCCTAAGCACGTGCAGAGAACCTTTGGTTTCCAGTTCCTTGACCAGGTTGTCCAATACCGTGGCTTCCGTCCGTCCACCCAAAAGGGACTCCAGCGCACTCCATTTCCCCGGCTGGCTATCCTGCAGAAATCCGCATACGTCCTTCGGGAAAAAAGCCCGCTCCTCATCGTAGTCCGCTGGGCTGCGCTTGGTGTAGCCACCCAGCGTGGTCAGGCCGTGTTCGATGGCGGTTTCAAAAGCATATTCGCTGTGTGACGAGGGCATGGCATTTAAGGGATGGGGGCAAAGTGGTAGCGGACCTGAAGTTGGTGGAGCATGGAAAAGGTGTCCTCGAAGCGCACACCGAAGGCGTTGCAAACGTCCGGCAGCTTGATTTGATTCCGGGACTCTGGGCGGGGCTGTTCATTCGTGACGATGATCCGCCCGCTGGCTATACCATGCGCCACCAGCCAGCCATCCGCACCGCTGGCAAATTTCGCCTTCGCTTCATCCTGATACTGCTGGTGTCGGGTCACCCAAAGCATTACGCGAGTGAATGCAACAACCACATCGGCAGTATCGCTACCGAAGAAAAACTCTGTCGGAACACTTAGTCCAACCCATTTCACTAAATCATCGTCGTCGCGACCCAGGAGCAGCTCCTGTTTAACTCTGTCAATGCTGTGGACGGTTCCTTGCGCGTTCGCATACAAAAGGCTGTCCCAGAAACCTGGGCAGATCGGAAAAGCGTAATACCGATTCTTGGCCGTTATCAGCACGTCCGAATCGATGAGGTAGCTGGGTTCCGCCTCGCTCATGGCAGCGAAACCCCCAGTTTTCGGGCGTATTCCTGAAAAGCTCCACCGTTTAGCCCAGACAGATCGTAGGCTTCCTTGAAGCCGATACGTCCTTCTTTCGCTGCGCGTATGACTTGCGTGGCGAAGAGTCGACCGACCCGCGTATTCTGATTGTTGTAAAAATCTCCACTGGATTTTCCGCTTTGCTTCGCACGTGCTTTCTTAGCAAACTCTTGCTGGGTGTAGTGGCGGTAGAAGCTGAAAAACTCGGTCCGCTCCACCAATCGCAGGTCCATTGCGCGACGGCCGATAACGACCGGGCTGACTTTGAAGCGTCCGGCTAGCTTTTCAAAGGGTGTGTCGCTGTCCGCCACCTGTGGCCAGAGCGCACGAATCTCGGCGGCCGGGACGAGGAATTCCGCCGCCGCTGCATCACAGAAGCGCTCCACCTCGCCGCCGTCGGGTAGGAGGGTTTGGAAGCCGGACAGGCCCTCACCTGCTTCACCCAACCAGAGGTGCGCCAGCTCATGGGCGAGGGTGAACATCTGGGCGGACTTCGCGTCGGCCCCGTTGACGAAGATGAGAGGCGCATACGGGTCACTCAAGGCGAAGCCCCGAAACTCGTTCACATCCAGGCCCCGATGCGTGTTGTTGCCCACCACGCCGTTGATCACCGCCATCACCCCAAGTTCTTCGATGGCGTTGCGTAACTCACCGACCGCAGTTGTCCAGCTCGGCACCCGTTGCGCCCAGCCGTCGTCGAGGCCGACAAGTCGGCGCATCTCCCGCGCTATCGCGTTCGGGTCGTCGGTGGTCTTTGCGCTACCAACAAAGCCCAGTGCCTCAGCCTCAGCCTCGATGCGTTCTTCCCGTAGCCACGCCTGGCGGCGCTGCATCTGCTGGATTGTGTCCATCAGTTCTGGGCTGGCTCCTTGCGGGCGGCGACTCTCCAGCGTGCGGAAGTCCGGCAGCGGCAAGGGCATCTCCGGTGGCTCCGGTAGAAACAGAAAGCCGAACGGCACGCGCGTCGCCTTGGCGAAGTTCTCCAGTTGCTTCATGGTCGGCTGCGCCACCTCCGCTTCCCACTCCGCCAGCAGCGGAAACTTCGATTGCAAATCAGCCGCAGCCAGCCCGGCACGATCTCGCGCCCAGCGTAGGACTTTCGGACTGACAGCTATGCGGTTCATGGTAAAAAGCTAAGGGAGGATCAGCGGTGTGACAAGTTCGGTACCAACTGGTGGCATCCGCTTCCTAATCGGGGTTTCTCAAGTAGTTCAACAGACGTTTTGCGGCCGGGCAGGCCGCTTCAACCCTCACCGGATTTACTGCCTTGAGGACTTCGAACGAGACGTCGCCTTTGGCGTATGCCTTTTTGCATCCACCGGTAGCATTTGCAAGCGACTTATAGACTGAGGCTTTGGCAATGGATTCGAAATCCTTCCGATTGGGAAGTGAGTTCTCCTTGAACTTTTGCCCGAACACCTGTTTGAGGGCATCACGGTCAGCCAGAAACCAAGTCTCCATCACGCAGACCATCAGAAAGGTTCGTTTTTCGTCGGCACCAGTCGGCTTCTCCCATCCGTCACGCGTTTTTAGATGGTCCCAAATTGTGCTGCCTTCGGCAACGGCATCCTCGCTGTCGACCAAGAGCAGAACGATTTCGTTCTTATTGTTCTCCAGCGCGGTTTGGTAGACATCAAAGGTCGAGGCCCTCCCGCCACAGGGAATCGTCCGGGGTCGTCTGGTGATTCCAGCCTTATCAAAAAACTCGCTGAATGCCTGCCTGCAAATGCTGCGTTGTGTATCCGTTTGCCCAGCACCTTCGACGTATAGTTTGATATTCACCACCGATTGCCTCCGATCTCACCCATACTCCACAACTGGCCTAGAGAATACTTTTCCAACCAACCCTTAAGTCCGTCGGCGCTTAAGCGATGAAACCGCGAAACGCCCTGGTATTTTTCGCAAACAACGACCGACTCCGGTTCGTCATTGAAAGCATCGATGAGCATTCGGGAATGCGTAGTGACAACCAGTTGGGTTCTCTGCGAAGCCGCCCTGAGAAGGCGTGCCAGCTCCGGGATCAAATCGGGGTGAAGGCCAATCTCCGGCTCTTCAATGGCAATGAACTGTGGTGGGCTCGGATGCAGGAGAATGGCCAACAAACACAAATAACGCAAAGTGCCATCAGACAATCGCGTGCTGGGGATATGCCTGCCGCTTCCTTCTTCCAGAAAAAGAAGCACGTTTCCCCCGTCTATTTGCAAGTGAATATCCGTGATCTCTTCGTAGAGTTTCCTGAGCGACGCGATCAGCTCCTTTCTCACCTGCATTTGGATTTTTGAAATAACGAGCGAAAGGTTTTCTCCGCCATCGACCAAAAAATCGGATCGCCCATGAGAGCTTTGCTCTCGTCTTAGAGATGCGTTGGGGCCAAATATAAAATTCCGATACAGGCGCAGACTCCGATAACTGGCAGCCAGATCCGAAAGAACCGGGTAACGTTCCGGGTCCTTAAACTGCGAGAGAATCGACTCTTCGGGATTCACGTTCTCCCGTTTTAGAGCCCGCTTCTTTTCGCTGAAATCATTCAGCACCGGGTTTCCATGACGATACGCGTAATAGAGATACGGGTTAGTCTGGCCCTGATACGGCTTTTCGTTCTCTACTCTCTCATCCACAACTTCGAAGCGCCCTCCGTGCTCTGTGATCGACAACGTATGTCGAACAGGCTGTTTGGACGACGACACATTAATGATCGCTTCCAAGTTAGCTATCTTGGCTTGAGTTTCACCTTTCCAAAGCCACTCCTTGACTCCGCCCATTTCTTTGACGGGCGAGGGGAGGTTGACGGGCGACGCGTGGAGTAAGCTGAAAGCTTCCAGCAGATTCGACTTCCCAGAACCGTTCGCCCCAACAAGAATGTTCAAGGGCGCAAGCTCCAGATCGAGACCCTCCGCGCCTGGTCCAAACGATAGCATCCCGTCAATTTTGATTCTGTTGAAAAGCATAGTTCTATCCTTGTTCTAATTGCGCCCAGTAATTACTCAATTCATTTTGTCCTCGGCGATCTGGCCAGTCACGGCAGCGGTGATCAACGCGGAGCGGTATTCGGTGAGGAGATCGATGGATCTAAGAACCTGCTGTTTAGCGTGATCAACTTTTGTTGCTCGCTCCTTAACTGCTTTCGCAATCACCTCCTGTTCGTCTCTAGGAGGAACACAAATCTCCAGACCTGCAGCGATACCCTGATAAATGGTTTTGTGGGTGGAACCGTTGGTGATTGCATCAAACTTCTCCTTCATGCATCTGAAAATCAGAAGCAAGTATTCTGATGTGATTTTATCCCCACACACCCAATTCCAAAAATCTTGGCTCGTTGCCATTTCTACTGGCATGATACCCGAATAGCCAACGGAGGCAGTCCTAGAAAAAACAACGGTTCCCTTTGGCAGAAGTTCGGCTGCAGAGTTAGCCAGACCAACCTTACTTATCTTCTCTGCTGTTTCCTCTAGAAACCACCTTGTTCCGTCTCGAAGCTGCCAAACATCTGCAAGCGTGAACCAAGGTATCTCACAATTGATCCAGTAATCCGGAACTGAGCGGGATGGCGTATGCCCCGTCTTCATCTTGGCGAATCGTCGCAAGTTACCCTTTTCCCAATGCGCCGGAATGTCGCCGAGCCAGTCGATGCCGGAGGGTTTCATGGGGGCGTGGGGGTTGAGTCCTTTGGTGACGGCTTGGGTGATGAGAGCCTGACGTTTTTCTGCCAGTCGCTCCAGCAACTCCCGCTTCTTCGCAATCAACCCATCAATCCGCGCCGTTTTCTCATCCAAAAACGCCGCAATCCGCCGCTGCTTGTTGAGGGGCGGGAGGGGCGGCATCCAATCCTTTAGGAATCGCTCGGGCACGCGCTTCTGCCCGCCTGCACCGAGCATCTCAGACGCCCCAAACGAGCGGAAATCGTGAGCAATCGTGAGGTAAAAGAGG
>JAAYDL010000342.1 GCA_012729265.1 Lentisphaerota bacterium
CCGCACGTTTCTTTGTTAATTTCTTGAATAGCGATGTGATTGGTCCTATGAAAAGGATAGCTGGCTTTCTGCTTTCTTTCGTTTTAATTATTGGTTTTTTAACAGGTTGCGGCAGTGTGCCTGGAGCTATTACTTCTGAAACATCCACAAGCGCTGATTACATTGAGCAGCCGTCAACAGAAAATTATTTGGATGAAGACGGCAGCTACACTTCCAAAGAGGACGTAGGTCTATATAGAGCCTCCTGAACAAAGCGGGAACCCGCATAAATGCTGACATTACGGGCGAAATGTGGTATAATATCTGCAAGGAAAAAGGTGAAAAACGCTAAAAAAGCTTGCAGATGAGGTGGCGGGATGTATAAGTTTCCAAGCAAACAAATAGGATTATCTGACTTCGGTCTTCCGGCAGGCGTAACCATCAGTCCGGACAATAGGTGGGTAAAAAAAGCGGAGCTGATCCCATGGGATGAAATAGAGATCCGGTACGCCGCGCTGTTTAAGAACCGAAAAGGAAATGTGGCAAAACCACTGCGGCTTGCGCTGGGAGCTCTCCTCATCCAGACACAATATCACTACTCTGATGAAGAAACACCGTTGCAAATACAGGAAACACCCTGCCTCCAGTACTTCTGCGGTATGAAAGAATACAAGGACGAACTGCCCTTCGATCCGTCGCTGATGGTTTACTTCCGTAAACGGATGACACCGGAGATTTTGGGCGAAATCAATGAGATGATCATCAAAAAGGCTGCGGCAAAGGATAAACCGGAGCCGCCCGACACCGATGATTCCGACAAGCCGGAGCCGCCAAGCAGCGGCAGCCTGATTGTAGATGCCACCTGCGCACCGCAGAATATCCGCTTTCCTCAGGACTTTTCGCTGTTGAATGAAGCGCGTGAGAATCTGGAACAAATGGTTGACGATCTGCATGACTCAGAGGACGGAGAAAAACCTCGTACCTATCGCAGAAAAGCCCGTCATGACTATCTGAAGCTCGCAAAGAAGAGAAAGAAAACCACACAGGAAATTCGCAAGGGAGTGGGAAAACAGCTCCGGTACATCCGCCGGGATCTCGAGATCGTTGAAGCGATGCTGGAATCAGGGAAAGCATTGACGGAATGGCAAGCGGAGCGGCTGCAAACCATACGGATACTTTTTGAGCAGCAACGGTATATGTTTGAAAACCACACCCACAAGGTGGAGGAGCGGATAGTAAGCCTGTCCCAGCCCTGGGTACGTCCGATTGTGCGGGGAAAAGCTAAAGCGAAATGCGAATTCGGTGCCAAGCTGGATATCAGTGTATCGGACGGCCTCGTACGGTTGGAGCATACTTCTTTTGACCCGTACAACGAAAGCGAAAACCTGAAAGAGATTATCCGGCGGTATCGGGAGCGGGAAGGGCATTATCCCGAGGTCGTGATGGCTGACCAGATCTACCGGACCCGCGAGAACCTACAGTTTTGCAGGGATCACGGTATCCGGCTGTCCGGTAAACCGCTGGGCCGTCCGAAAAAGGATTCGGTGACGGATCGGAAACAGGTTCGGACGGACGGAATTAACAGGATCGCGGTGGAACGCAAGTTCAGTCACGCAAAAGGATCATTCGGTCTTGGGCTGATCAGGGCAAAATTGAAGGATACCAGCAAAACCGTCATAGCTCTGTCGGTTTTGGCGCTGAACCTTGCTCATATTGAGCGGATTCTTCGCGCCCTTTTTCGGCTTCTTGCATTTTTGCTCGAGTTACCATACCAAAAACAGAAAATGGCATTTATTCAGTAGGCATTAATTATTATTTATTGAAATACTCCATGGTTTTTCGCTGTAGCTCCGAAATCGCGTCGTCCACGGACACACCGTTTTGTACAATATCCGCGAGCATCTCCTCCATCAGATTCGGGATTGCCCCGTCGGGGATATAAACCTTTTCAGTTTTCATCAGCGCTTCAATAAACCTTGTCTCAGCCCCGTCCAGCGCAGCGCCCAATGTATGAATCTCTATTGTTTTTTTTATCTCGTTTCTGTTTGCCGGTATCCGGGTATCTATCAACCGCTGTCCGTC
>JAAYDL010000343.1 GCA_012729265.1 Lentisphaerota bacterium
GGATGTGCCGTACTGGGATGTTTGCCGTGTGCGCACGCGTCAAGAGGCGCGAATGCAAGAGGAGTGGTACAGCGAGAAACATGAGAAGCAGGGCAAGCGTCATCATGTCCCCCGCATCCTTGTGACAAACTATTCCATGCTGGAATACATGCTGTGCCGTCCGCAGGATAACGTGTTTTTTGGAACGAATCTTCGCACACTGGTGCTCGACGAGGCGCATTTGTATACGGGTGTCTTGGCGGCGGAGATCACCCTTTTGCAACGGCGGCTTTTGTTGCGATGTGGCCTGGGATCGAGCGATGTCCTGCAATTCGCCACATCGGCAACGCTTGGGCATCCCGACGACCTAATACCGTTCGCCGCTAAATTGTTCTCTAAAGAAGCGGCCGATGTCCGTGTCATCATCGGCGAACAAAAAAAACCGGATTTGCCGACCACCATCGATGCTCCGTCGCCAACTGTCGATGACATCTGTTCGGGCAGATGGCCGTTGAAAGAAACAGATTTATTCTCGACGCTTGGGAAGACACAGCTTGTTCACACGCTTGTGGATAGGCTGTGGGAGGCGAAACGAGTTCGTCTTGCCGATTTGTCCGCAGGACTCCTACCCAATGCTAGTTCCGAAAAAGCCGAAGAGGCCATCCGCGTTCTGCTGGGGTTGTGCGCGTCAGCGCGGGCGGATGCGAGTGATCTCCCCCTTTTGCCGAATCGGATCCATTTTTTGTTCCGGGGGGCGCAAGGATTTACGGTTTTCTTCGACACGGTCAAACGGAGAAACAGTTTTGCCTGGGGCGGTTGGACGGTGATGCCGGGACACCTTGAGCGTTGTCCCGAAACCGAGCGTTACGGTCTCAGCCTTGCCCGTTGTTCCGAATGCGGCGAGGTGTTCTTCCATGCCGTGTTGGACAAAGACAAGGGAACGTTGACGGCGGCTCCGCCGTTACCGCGTGACTCGGAAGAAGACGAAGAACGCGAGACGCCCAAGGAAATCTTTTTGGCCATTCCGAAAGAGACATCGGATGGGCAAAGCTGTATGGAGTATGTGTTTGATCCGACGACCGGAAGACGTGTCGGGGCCGGGTCGGGTGGTGTCACTTTGCGCGAGGTCGTCAGATGCTGGCACTGCAATGCCGACAAACGGGCATTCCGTGCGTTCGTGCCCTCCTCCAGTCTGGTTCGCAACATTGCGGCGGAAACAGCTCTCGCCGAACTTCCTCCGAAAGCGGATGCTGATGCCGCCTGGTTGCCCGCGCGTGGACGGCGGCTGTTGGCTTTCAGCGACAGCCGCTCGTCAGCAGCCAAGCTGGGGCCGTCTTTGGCTAGTCAGCACAACCTACAAATCATACGGGCACTGATCGTCAAGGGATCACTTGATGTCGCATCTCAAAAGCTGGTAGAGCGTCTTAGAAAAGAAGCCGTAGATTTAGAGAACGAGCTGCAGTCTGAGACGGATGCGACTACTCGCGAGTGGCTTAAACAACAAATAAAGAAAAACGAAAAAGAGCTGAACCAATACACAACGGGTGGGTCAGTCGCCGAATGGCTGGAAACATTGAAGAGGTCGTCTTTAGTTCCGGAGGTGTTCGATGCGGAAGAGTCCGGTAAGCATAAGTGCGCAGAGTGGAGTCAACGGGAGTGGGAAAAGCACGCTGGTTTCATTCAAGAAAAGGTCTTGCCTATACGTTTCATGGGCGAGTTAGCGTTACGCCCCCGTTGGCCGCAAACTGCGTTGGAGACGCTCGGGTTGGTCGAGGTCGTTTATCCGGGATTGGAGAAACTACTTTGTCCTGACGCGCTTGTCGGATTTTTGCCGCCCATGCTGGGTGATTTTCTCAAGGCTAATTGGGCGGCGTTCGTCGCGTCTATACTGGACTCTCTGCGTACGGATGGCGCGGTGACATTTGGAGACGACAAACTGGATCGCCGGTACAATGACGACAAGGCGTATATCGCCCTCGGGAAATGGTTCTCTCTGGAAGACAGTTATGACCCTTTACTTATCGCGCTGAAAGGAAAAGACAGCAAGCGGCACCGTCGGAACTCCTTTCTGCA
>JAAYDL010000344.1 GCA_012729265.1 Lentisphaerota bacterium
AAAATATTGTCGGTTCCGCCGATGGATACCGCTTCCAGTCCGGCCAGCAGCAGCGCCATAAGGAGCGCAACCCAGAGGCCGGCGGCGGGCGTGAATGGAGAGAGGAAGAGCAGGGAGAGATAGAGCGAAATAAAGCTGACGAGGAAAAAAACGGCGGTGCCTTCAACGGTTTTCTGCTGGCCGGGGAAGGTTTCGTAGCGGAGTTTCCCGAAGCGGGTTCCGGCCAGTGCAGCGGCGGTATCGGCCAGCACCAGCACCAGCAGCGAGGCGATGTAGAGCCAGGTTTTTCCGTTGCTGACGACAAACAGAAAAAGTACGGCAATCGGGAAGAGAAGCGAGCCGATGCTCTTTCGACCTACGGCGGCCAACGATCGGAGTTTGCCGCAGCGTTCGCCGTAAAAGAGCGCGGAGGAGAGCAGGACCGCCAGTGCGATTACGGAAATCCAGGAATCGACCAGAAACGGAAACATCAGACAACCGAGGCCGCCGATCAAATGAACGGATTTGCGCGCGGGCTCCGGTGCCAGCCAACCCCTGCGCGTGGCGAATTCAGCGAGCGCAATGACCGTGAGGAAAAGAATCAGCAGGAGGGATGCGCCTACGATTTCCAGTTGCAGCGGGCTCATTTCGTCTCCTCCAGTACAAAGCGGCTGTAGAAAAAGGCCCGGTCTTGTTTGAATAGACGGCTGGCTTCGTCCTCCAGCGGTTGAATGCGATCTTTCAGCGATTGCGGACAGCGGCGCGGAACGAGCATATTCCAGTAAGCAAACCGAGCCTGTGGACGGGCGCTGCGGAGCAACTCCGCATAGACGGTTTCGCACTGCTCTTCGGAGAGATATTCAAAGATATCGGAGAGGTTGAAGCCGTCGAACGAATCGGGACCAAACTCTTTTGCAATGGCGTTGATGGCTCCGTGGCGGAGTGTAAGGCGGTCAATATTGTGCCGAATGGCGGCATAGACTTCGGGCTGGAGATAGTGCGGCAGCGCGTGGGTGAAGTTGCCGGTCAGAATATATGAAAGATACGGGTTGGCGGAGGTGTCGAGTTGCGTCAGTGCATATTCAGTGCGCTCAAGAATCCGCTCAGCAACGGTGCCTTCCACATGCTGAAAAAAAGCCGGGTCACGGCCGTGTCGGCCCATAACCCGTCGGCTGAAAAAGAGACGGAAGAGCAGTCTCCATCGGCGGTTGTCCCACTGCTCGACATAGAAACGTGTGCGCTCTTTCTCGCTTTTAGGCGAAAGGAGCGCATGAATCCTCTTTTTGGTGTGAATGAGCGGAATGATGCGCGTGCGGAAGAGATGGAAATAGTGCTCAAATTTTCCGGCGTGGATGAATCCGCTCGCCAGGTCTTCCTGATGCGCATCCCAATATTGCTGCGCTTCCGGCGTCAATGAGGCGCGAAGAGCGCGGTAACGCTCCAGTCGATCATCGGATGTCCGGACTCCGCAGAATTCGAGAAAGCGGTTGTGGTCCATTTGCCGGATGGCTTCTTTACGGAGTTCCGTGCAGGCCAGCTGTGCCGGATTCAGGTCCGCTGCGACGACTTCCGCGCCGCCGGCGAGCAGCGAGAGCGAGTTGTCGCCCGCCGATGCAATGGAGAGAAAGCGTTTTCCCGGTCCCGGTTTCAGCGCGTCGATCAACAGCTGCGGATCTTCCCAGCAGTTGGCATAGCGCACGAAACTGAAATCGGCCTGTGGGGTGTCGGATGAATTATTCACTTTTATGCCGGAAGGTGGTGTGAGCTTTTGCAAAATCACCGCAGGAGAGCGCCGCAATGATCGATACTTCGCCGGCGAGCACGGTGGCCGCGCAGATTTCAGCAAACTTGCGCGCGTTGCCGCTACCTTCGCAGTCGAGCATGCGCAGACAGTCGCGGGCCGTGGGCAGATAGGTTCCGCCGCCGACGGTGCCCACGGTCAGGTTGGGCAGGCTGACGGAGACATAGAGGTCTCCAGCGTCGTTTACCTGCATCGTCGTAATACCCACGGAGGCCTCGGAGAGACAGGCAACGTCCTGACCGCAGCAGAGGAAGAGTGCGGCCAGCGCGTTGGCATAGTGGCCCTGGACACCGATGGAGCCGCTCTGCACACCGCCGATCGTGGAGGTGAGGCAGTATTCCGCCATCGCCTCGGGAGTCGTGTGCAGAAAACGCTCGATGCTTTTGCGCTTAATGACCGCTTCGGCGACCACTTTACGTCCGCGGTGCGTCAGGAAAGAGAGCATGGTTGCTTTTTTGTCGCCGGAAAGATTGCCTTCCACGTACCAGGTTCTGGGTTGGTATGGGGTCTCCTTTTCAATCCAGCGGCAAATACGTTCAGTGGCGACGGTGACCATGTTTTGGCCGGAAGCGTCGCCGGTTTCATATTCAAAAATCAGGAAGGCCATATTGCTGTTCAGCGCCGGTCTAACATCGACGAGCTTTCCGTGCCGTGTGGTCTCTCCGGCCAATGTCTTGAAGGTTTCAATATTGGACAGCGCCCATTCAATAAAGAGTCCGGCATCGACGACGGAGTTAAAAATAAAGGCCGGTGCACGGCTGATTGACTCGGAGATGCAGATGGACGTTACGCCGCCGTTGCGGCTGACCACGTGTGCTCCGCGGTTGTAGGAAGCAATCATTGCACCTTCGGTCGTTGCCAGCGGGATGTAATAGTCGCCGTCCGCAAAAAGGCCGCGAACGCGCAGCGGGCCCATTACGCCCACGGGAATGTGGGTGAATCCAATAAAATTTTCAATTGAGCCCTTGAGATCCTCCGGCTGAACATCGTCGATCGCTGTGCAGATATGCTCCGGGCAGCAGCCGGCCTCGCGCAAAAAATTCCGTCGCTGTTCCAAGCCCTGAACGGAGTGGTCGTTGCCCAGCGGAACCCGTTCGGGCAGCGGTTTTTCCGGGGCGTGACCGTTTTTCAGTTTATCGCTGAAGCGCCGAATATTCAGTTCCTGCTTAAGGCTGTTTAGAAACTGTAATGTCTGCTCGGAGGTTTGCGGCATAATAAAACTCCTTATTAATCGGGTATTTCTATCAAACCCATCATTCTCCGGTCAATGAGTGAGGGATATTATGATCAAGTTCATCGAGGCCTTCGGCGCGCGTTACAGCGCGGCGGTTGGCGCGGGCGAAGAGTTCGTTCATGCGGCGGTTTCCAACATCGAGGTTGCGGCTGACTTTAACCAAGCTAATCTTTTCAGGTTCCAGCAATGTTTCATTCCAATCCGTTTCTAACCTGAGCGCCGTCATTTTAATGCTTCCGGGTTGCTTTGCATTGGGTGAGAGTTTGGTGAAAAACTTTTCGGTTGCTCTTTCGACCCGATGAACAATGGATTGTTCCAGCTGACTCATGTTTCTTGCGTGGCGGTAATGATAATTTTCGCAAAGTCGGTTTTCGAGGTATTCAGCGATGCCCGCCGGGATTGCGTCGGCTTCGAGGTAGAGGGCGTAGCGGTATTTGCTGATGTGCGGTTCCGGGGCAATCATGGCGAAGCGGATGGTGGAGCAGGGGAGTTCGGCGCAGATGCGTTCGGCATGGGCTAAGGTTATTTTTTCGCCGAAGAGGTCGGAGGTCATGTTGTTGCGGGTCAGAAAATGGATACAGGGCGTTCGTTGGACAAATCCGGTTATCCGGACGAGGTCATGGGTACGGTAGCGGTAGAGACCTCCGCCAGTGGTGAGGATGAGGTGATAGGTGTGATTGGGTTTTACCTCCCAAAGGGGAGTGAGCTGTCCCGTTTCTTCAGATTCAAATTCGTAGTAATGCGAGCGGACGGCGGCGACATCCAATGTTGACCCCAACGGAATGGAGGTGATCCCTTCGGTCGCGACCAGACCTTTAGGTTGAATGACGGTGTGGGGAAATGTGCGCTGGAGTTGTTCGATCCAAGGACGGCTTATTGGTCCGCTCCAGCAACTGATGACCTTTAGTTTTTTCCAAATGAGTGCCGGGTTGCAGCCGATTGCGCGTAATTTTTTGGCGCGGTGTTCTGGCAGCGCCAGAAGCAGTTCTTCAAAGCGGAGGTGCAGCGTGTTCAGCATTTCGGTTAGCAGCGAAGGGTGCCAAACGGAAATCAGCCGTAGGTCGGGCGTGTTCAGCAGGTGGACGAGGGTAAGGAAACGTGCGTGCTCCGGCGTTTGGCCGTCAGCAATGTTGGCGGGTACGGCCATAATTCGCCGACTCATGAATTGTTGGAAACGTCCGAGGTAGGCGGAGTCGGCATCGAATCCAATCGGGACGACGGATTCCTGCGGCTCTACGGTTGTGGGCGTGATGCTCCAGTAGTGTTTGCCGAAAAGCAGACTGGGCCATCGGATAAACAGTCCGGCAATCCAAGGATCGACTGCGCGCTGGAATTCTTTTTTGAGTGACCGCGTGTACGGAATAAGTTTGGTGCCGGAGGAGGAGCCTCCGGTGGGTTCAAGCAGGAGGATCGGTTCAGCCGTCAGCTGGTTTTTTTTGCCGTGCATGATGCGGTCAATGTCGGGCCGCAGATCGTCGTAATCCTGTGTTTTGCGTTGCTGAAAGGGGGTATTTTTCAGGATGGCTGAGTTTTGGCGCAGAATGCGTCGGAGGATTCGTTGTTGGGTGCGGCGGGGAAACCACAGCGCAAGCTGGAAGAGCATCCAACTCGGAAGCGCCGAGGCTAGCCAGCAGAGATTGCAGAGCGATGTGATGAATCTATTCATCCCACGCCACCTCGGTGTGTTGAATAACGCGCTCGCCGCAGCGCGTTAGGTTGCTGCGGGAGAGCGGTGCCAAGCAGGCCAGCTCTGAGCCGGTGGCATAGGACGGATTAGCGCGCTGGAAAAATTGAACATGCGGGTTGCGTTGCCGGGCCGATGGGATTTCGGCCAAGCGGCTGATGAGATGGTCTTTGGTTGAGTCGGACTCAATGATGCCTGACTGTTTGTTGTAGGCCGCTTTAAACATGAATTTTGCGACGGTATCGAGCAGGGGCTTCATGCTCGCATCGCCGACGGAATGGTGAGGATAAAAGTGGTTGAAGAATACGGGGAGAAAGCGGTACGTGCGGAAGCCTTTACTGATCAGAAACCAATATAGCGGCGTGCGCGACTGCGCTTCAATGCGGAGAAAAAGGTGGCCGAAGGCTCCGGCGAGCTGGCTTTGATTCCAGTAGTCCGGATGAACGATGGTGTCTCCGCTAAACAGAAAGCGAATGGTTGTGCCGTTCCACGGAAGCTCCAAAAGCTGTTGGGTCGAAAAGCCGACGAGGCGCCCGTTATCGCTCATCTGAATCAGCCAGTGTTTATTGGAAAAGTCGCGGAGAAACCGTTCGCTGCTGGTGTTGGCGTAAAACTGTTGAAACAGCTCATAGAGCTCCGAACGGTTTTGTTCGCTTACTTTTTGGGTGCTGATAATTTGCGTTTTCATGATTAAAGAATGGCTGGATCAAAATGGGGAATGCGGTCGTCGAGTTGTGCGAAGGTATGTCGTTCTTGCTCCCAGCCGACAAAGAAGAGCTGGCTGCGGTAGACTGATTTGGGCATGCCGTGGACGGCGCGGGCCGCCGGATCTTTTTCGTGGAATCCGCTGAGCAGGTGAGAGAATCCAGATTGAGCCGACTGTGCGCGGGCGGAGTTGATGAGCGCACGCATGATGCGCGGATCATTATCTTTTACGGCAGCGAAGCAGAAATATGCGTGGTGTAGTGTTTCTCCGACCGTCGGCAGCGGATTGAAGCCAGCGCTTTTTAACCCCAGATTGATTAACGGTTTGAGCCGCCGTATTCCGGGGCTATAAGCGTGAATACGGTGTTGTTTAAACGCCGATTGGTCCCAGATGGCGGCAATGCCGCAGGGGCCGTCGTCGGTTTCGGCGATCAAAAATCGGTTCACGGGAAGGTCGCGGAGGAGCGCCGTGTCGAAGTCGGTGGCATTGAACGCTGGGAAAAATTGGTATTGCTGTCCAAACTTTCTCAGCGTGTTCGCTGCAAGTGCTTCTTCGCCGACACGGAGCGACCGCGTTTTGATGTCGGGATGCGGTTTGCCGTTTTCACGGCGTTTAAGTGCTAGTGCATAGGTGAAACATTTGCCTAGATCGTTGTAGTGCGGCAGCCTTCCGCGGCCGGAGGCGATGGTGCTAACAGCCTCGGAGTTGCCCTCGATGATGGTGGAAATATAGCCGGGGCAGCGTCCGTCGGCGTGTAGTTCCCGAAAGGTGCGGTAGCCGCGCGCCAGCCCGAGACGGCGTTTGGCATCTGGGCTGGAACGCAGGCCGGAGAGGTAGCCGAAGTTGGTCTCTTTGCCGTTGATCCACATCGGGCGAATGGAGCGGCAACCGAATCCGATGATCTGCCGATTTTCCTCGGCGGCAACAATCTGGTTGAACGTTCCTTGAATGCCGAGGCCGTGGAAAAAGTCGGGCTCGCGCGCATAGGTCACCTGAATGCGACCGGGCATGGACTCGGCGCGCACCATGGCGCGGAGTTGGGCTTCGTGTTCCGGTTGGGCCAGAATAAATCTCATTCCGAAAACCCCAAGGGAAGTTGTTGTCGCAGATGAATGTCGCGCAGTGAGCCGACGTTTTGTGCGTAGAAAAGGGTGGTCATGAATAGATTGCTACAGTTGGCTTGCAGGTCCATTCCGCGGTAAAGGATGGAGCGCGGGCTGTAAAATTTGGTGCGATATTTCATGCACAGCGCGCTCAGCTCCTCCGGCGAGAGCTTTTTCGGACGGAAGGCAATATCGCCGAAGCGGTAGTCGGGGCTGAGCCACCAGCGGTCGTAAAGCAGGCGGCCCTCCGCTTCGAGGCGGCGATAGAGCGGCGTTCCTGGGAAAGGAACAAGATGATTGAAGGCCGCAAAGAAAAGTCGGTTTCGCCGGGCAAAGGCAAAGGTTTCCTCAAAAGTCTCGTGCGTGTCTTCGTCGTAGCCGAAAACGAACGTTCCGTATACCGATAAGCCGTTTTGGCGCAGGCGGGCAATGGCGGTTTCGTAATCGGATACCGTCCGGTTGATTCCCTTGCCCATCTGTTCGAGGTTGGCTTCGTTGATCGATTCAAAGCCGATCAATACGCCCGCGCATCCGCTGCGCTTCATCAATTTTAGCAGCTCAGGATGATTAGTGGATTCAATGCTGATCTGTCCGACCCAGCGGATTTTGAGCGGAATAAGGGCGCGCAGCAATTTTTCGAGCCGTTCCAAATCCGCGCCAATGTTGTCGTCGACAAAGAACCAGTTGCGTTTCCCGGCCTTTTGGATTTCGGTCGTAACATCTTCAATGGGGCGACGATTCCATTGGCGCTGAAAAAAAGCGGAGATGGAGCAGAATTCGCAGTTGTATCGGCAACCGCGGGAGGTTTCGAGCATGGCCAGATCGATGTATTTTTTGCCGCGGTAAATGCTGCGGTCGGGGAAGAGACCGCTCAGATTGGTTGCTTCCGTATTTTGATAGCGTGGTTTAAGGGCACCGTCCGCCAAATCTTCCAGCAACTCCGGCCAGACCTTTTCCGCTTCGCCCAGCAAAATGGCGTCGGCATGCTCTGCCGCTTCGTCCGGCACGAGCGTGGCGTGGAAGCCGCCGAGAATGACGGGGATGCCGCGTGCGTGGAACCGGGCGGCAATTTGGTACGCGCGGCGGGCGGTGTACGTCTCGGTCGTAATGGCGACGGCATCTACCTCCAGATCGTAAGGAATGGGTTCAATCCGGTCGTCGGCAAAATATTTTTCAAACTGTTCGGAGGGCGTTAGCGCAGCAAGCGCTGCAATTGGCAGCGGCTCCATCTTCCACGATCGGACGTAGGGCTGATTCGGTTTTCGCCCGACGGAGGGCATGATGAAGAGAATTCGTTGCTTCATCGTTTTGCTCCTGAATAGATGCGCTCTTGATCGTTGTTCAGCCTTTTTAGATAGCGGCGGTATGCGAGGTTGCCGATATAGGTGATCAGCGGATGCGGCGAGCTGATGGTGCGCGCACGGATGGCGTTGGTGCGGAAGGTTTGGGCGTAGGCTTTGCGGAAGCCCGCATCTAGTTCTTTCGGCGACATATGGGTTGGCTGAAAGACGACATGCTGCGTGTCGTAATGCGTCCAGTGTTTGTGCAGTAGACGGCCTTCTTGTTCGAGGCGTTGGAATAGTTTGGTGCCAGGGTAGGGTGTGCTAATGGCGTAGCGCGGAATATCCACTTTGAGTTCGTTGACGGCTTCCACGGTGTGCTCAAAGATGTCGTGGTGGTCGTCGTCGAGTCCGAAAATAAAACAGCCCTGAATCGATATGCCGTGCGCGTGGAACGCCTCCATCGATTTTTTATAGTCCCCGATTTGGTTGAAGCCCTTGTTGATGGAGCTCAGCGAGGCACTGGAGAGCGACTCAAAACCGCAGAGCAGATATTGGCAACCGGCCTTCTGTAATGCGTTCAGCAGTTCTGGGTCTTCGGCGGTATCGACGGTGGCGAGACCGCCCCATTTTTTATGTAGCGGTGTCAGTGCGTTCAGCAGCTCCAGTGCATAGTCGCGGTCCTGCAGCAGGTTGACATCGTTGAAGGTGAAACGCCGAGCCGGAAGCAGGCGAATTTCATCGATGACATGGTCGATCGGTCGTGTCTGCCAACCGTAATCAGCGGCCGGGATGGAGCAGAAGGAGCAGTCGCAGCCGCAGCCGCGCGTGGCGCAGACCGTGTTCGGCATGGCGTAGGCAAAACGTTTCTGGAGGTCGCGGCGCGGCGAAGGAAGCCGCGTTACATCACCGCGCCCACCGTCGTAACGCGGGTTCAGTGCGCCAGCGGCGAAATCACGAATCATTTGCGGCCAGGTGAATTCGGAAAATCCGGTCATAATGGCATCGGCGTGCTGGGCTGCTTCCTCTGGACAAAGCGTGACGTGAATGCCGCCGAGCACGACGACGGCGCCGCGCTCGCGGAAATGCCGCGCCCATTCATACGCACGTAACGCCGTGCCAGTCAGGCAACTGATCGCAACCAAATCAAAATTTTTGTTTTTCGGAACCCGCTGGATACTCTCATCAATCAATGTGATCTCTGCGTCAACATCCGTTGGCGTCAGTGCCGCCAGCGTCGTCATCGTCAACGGCGCCTCCCGGAACGACATGCAGAACGGACCCAGCTTGAGCCGGTGGATCCGCGCATCCGGCATGAGAAGAAGAAGTTTCATTACGCGATGGAATGGTTATGGATAGTAGGTTGGGTTTTTGTCATTTGCTGCCGGTAGTAATCACATAAGGAGTTGCAACAATCACCGGTTATCACGGCACTGACGCAACGTTGCATACGGGACATATCAGGGAAGTCTGTTCGCATAAATGCTCCGGCGCCAATGAGCATTATACGGGGAGTATTTCCGTGCATGATTGAGCGAATAAGAAAAGCCACCCCTCTTCGATTTAAGGACCGAAAGATGATCATGTAAAGATAAGCTCTCTGCCGTTTCCGGTCAGTTATCCGCTTCGATTTAAGAGCCAGATTGGAAAACTTACTCCAATTGAAAAGCTGAGATGCCCGAATCCATTGGTCGGATTCTTTTACGAGCAGATTAATTGCTGCACAATCGGGATGCAGATAGATATCCAGTAAAGGGATTGCTGGAATAACATGAAAATCCTCTTTAAAAATGCCCGTTATATTAGAGTTGCAGGACAGGGCATTGATAATATCTTCCCGTGTAATGAAATTTCCTTTATCAGAAGCGAACCGTCCGACGTGTGCAGCACCCTGAAGCGCAATAGATACCGGCGGAATTTCCCAAGACAGCAATTCGGAACACAACAGTTCAATTTGGAAAAGGTTGTCTGGGATTACGGTGGCGACAATGCCCAAATCAATTCCATGGTCCGTGACAGCTTTTGCTGCTTTCAGCTTTTCCCTGACCATCTGATTTCCGCGAATTATTTCATGAGTTTCAGGATCCAAAGTGTCCAGTTGTAAACATATTTTAGAAAGCCCCGCCTTTATGTATGTTTCCAGAACAGATTCATTTTCTGCGATTACGGTACCATTTGTAGCCATCCAAACGTTTAATCCATATCCTCGAAGACATGAAATGATCTCCGGAAGTTGAGGATGCATGGATGGTTCACCACCCAGCAATACAACGGTTCGGGCATGGTTTTTCAGCGCGGTTTTTGCAGCCGCTTCTGTTTGCTGTAAGGAAATATGATTTGCATTTTTCTTGGCACCTGAATTCGCTGCACAAACCGGACAGTTACTGTTGCAAAGGTCTGTTACAGATAAATAATGGTAAAAAAACGACCGGTCCGATGGGATGACGGAAGAAGACAGTATATTTTCACTCCGAAATCGGAGGAATAAATCGGCATCGTCCGATAGGATAACTTCTTTGGTCTTCTTTTGGCAGGTTGTTTCCCCGATAATTCTTTTGTCTCTCTGTAAAATAACCGCCGGGTGAACGGTTTTGCAGTCAAAACAAAACGTTTCAGTATGATTTAGTATCTTATCCATGGTTATACAATTGGTTCAAGATGATCCGCAAGGCAGACGGGAATAACTTTTCCGTTTCGCGCGGTTGAGTTGGGGCAGAAGTCGCAGCAGTTTACGGTGCCGTCTTCCATGACCACCGGAGCGTTTTCAAACACCAACCGTTTGGCCGAAAGCCTTTTCCCGGGGGCCAGCGATTGGAGGACAAAGCCAAACGCCCGGAAAAACGATCCCGTTGAAGCGCCGTTGATCAACAATTGAAGGGCGATGATCCAACGGCGCGGCGGGCAGTAATACATGTAGCGACCCGTTAGTTTCCGACTCAGCCGAATGAGTGCTTGGTCGGCTTTCCCTGATTGGACCGTGTAGAGTTTATTGCCGGTCTTCGAGTGCAGAACCGGCAGGTAGTAGCTGATGCAAGGCCATTCGTTCGAATCCGGTTTTTTCGGGGGAATGTACGCGAAGCAATCGATGCCGTAGGTCGAGCGGAAGAAATCCTGCACATCGCTGTTTCGAGTCGGAGCCGAACGGTATATGCCGCCGTTGGGTGCCGCGGCAGAAATATTCGAATGTTCGACAATGTCCGGTATTTCCGCAGCGTGCGTGGCAAAGACAAAGTTGATGTCGGGAGTGGATGTGATGCAGTCTATCAAGTGTTGAAGGTGACCGAAATGCTCCTTGTAGATGGTTACGCACAGTCCGGCATCGATGCCATGGCGAGCCACCTGTTCCGAAAGTTTTTTGCGGAGCGCATTGATTGCCTCAATCGTCGGGTTTTCCGGGAGATCGGGACGGGATTGTTCCTCGTCGACATGCAGCATGACGATATCGAGCCCGGCAGTTTTCAGGCGGGCCAACAGATCATCCGTCAGCAGCAATCCATTTGTGACGAGCGAAACCCGATGACCCCGTTGGTGGACGCGATCCACAATCTCGACCAGATCGGGATGCAGTGTCGGTTCGCCGCCCGCGAGGGAAACGGTTTGAACATCCTGGTTCTTCTCGATGGTTTCCAGATCGGCAAGGACTTGCCCTACCGACCGTGTATGGCTCATTTTTTCCCGATAGCAGGCTTTGCAAGAGAGATTGCACTGCTGAGTGATTTCAAGCACGCAGTGCGGGACGGTTTGTCTATTCCAAGGTATTGCAATCATTAAAGTAGCTCCAAAAGAGAAGGGTTATATGCAAATATCCCCGCAAGTAAAGCCCTTATCCCGGTCTGGCAGGGCCTTGAGGTTGCCAAGGCCTACGGCGCGGGTTTCGGGTCGGCGGTTGGCGCGGGCGAAGAGGTCGTTCATGCGCCGGTTGCCGAAGTCGAGGTTGCGGCTGACGGAGTAGAGGGCGTAGAGGGACGGGTCGGCAAAGGGGCGGTCGAGGTTGAGCAGATTGGAGACGGCCGAGATGAATCCGCCGATGAACTGTCCGGTCCAGAACGGCAGGACGATTGTGCGGAGATGCTTGTCCGGCAGATAGACTGCCGCCAGCATTCGATAAAATTCGTCGATGGTGGTGTGCTCGTTGTCGACCACGTTGATGGCCTTTCCGCCCGCAGCGGGATCGGTGGCGGCCAGGAAGGTGGCCAGCGCGACGTTGTAGACGTGCGCCAGCGGCCAGCGGTTGCGGCCTTTCCATTTGCCGAAGTGTACGATCCACGGCGAAGTTTTCAGGAAGTCGACAATGCGCGGCGTGAGGGTTCGGTCGCCCGCGCCCCAGACCTGCGCCGGGCGGATAATGGCGTATCGCTCCGGCGGAAGGGCGCTCCGCAAAGACTGTTCCGCCTCAATCTTGAAGATCGGGTAAGGATTGTTCGGATGCGCGCGCAGCGGCAGTTCGTCTTCCTGTTCGCCGTGGTGGTCGCGCAGACCGTAGACGTCGGTCGTCGAGATAAAGACCATGCGCGGCACGTTCAGGCGGTCGGCGATTCCCGCGAGCGCTGGCACCGGTTCCAGATTGGTTTTACGGAACGCGCTGCGCCAACCGACATCGGATGCGCGTCCGGCGCAATGGACGATGGCATCGATGTTGTCCTCCTTGCGCAGCGCCTGTTCAATGGCGGGCATGTCGGCAAGATCTCCGCGTAGCAGAACGACTTTTCCTTCCGTGGCAAGCTGGTCGAGCGCGGGGTTGCTGCTGCGGTGGACGAGGGCGATCACGCGCCACCCTTCTTCCGCGAAGCGGGTTGCAATGTTACTGCCGATAAAGCCGGCCGCGCCGGTTAGAAATACCTGTTTTTTCTGTTCTTTGTTTTCTGTGTGCATTTTAAAACACCCGGTGAACCGCTTTCTGCGAAAGCTATTTGCATTCGCAAATTATCTACGCTTCGCTTCGGCGCTCAAGACACAAAGAACTCCAAGCTTGGTGTGCTTCGTGTCTTAGTGTTTTTTATCATTTGATCACCGAATACTTCCGGCCCAGTTCGGCGAACAGGGTGAGCGCGCGGTCCATTTCGGATTGGGTCAAGGTGTTCATAATGCTCACCCGCAGGCGGCACTCCTTGCGGCGCACGGCGGGGTAGGTGACCACGTTCGTGAAGACGCCGCGTTGCCGCAGCTCGTTCTGGAAAGCGCCGAGCTTCATTTCGTCGCCGACGATGACCGGAATGATTGCCGACTGGGTTTCGCCAGTATCAAAGCCGAGCGAGCGCAGTCCGTTGAGCATGTAGTCGACGTTTTTCCAGAGCCGGTCGCGTCCGGCCTGGTCGGCCTCCATCAGCTTGAACACCTCGATCAATCCTGCGGCGACCGGCGCGGGCAGGGCGGTGGAGAAGAAATAGGTGCGGGCGTAGTAGCGCAGGTAACGCACCAGCGCCGCCGATCCGGCGCAGTAGCCGCCGATCGCGCCGGGCGTCTTGCTCAGCGTACCGCAAGTGAGATCGATCTTGCCGGAACAGCCGAAATGCTCTGCCGTGCCGCGCCCGGTCGGGCCGATCACGCCAACGGCATGGGCTTCGTCGATCATGATGCGGCAGTGGTAGCGTTGCGCCAGTTCGACGATTTGGTCGAGCGGAGCCAGGTCGCCGTGCATGGAAAAGACGCCGTCGGTAATAATCAGTCGTCCGCGCTGCGAATCGGGCAGCGCCTTCAACACCTTTTCGAGGTGGCGCATGTTGCGGTGCAGATAGATTTTAATGTCGGCGCCGGAGAGGGCGCATCCGTCGAAGATGGAGGCGTGGTTGGCAGTGTCGTTGATCACCATATCGCCCGGGCCGCAGAGCGCGGCGATGACGCCGACGTTGCCGGAGTAGCCGCAGGGGAAAATGATGGCATCCTCGGTTCCGTAGAAGGCGGCGAGCCGCTCCTCGAGTTCGCGGTGCAGCGGCGAGGTCCCGGCGTAGAGCGGCACGGCGCCCATGCCGTAGCCATATTCATCGGTCGCCTTTTTACAGGCCGCAATCACCCGCGGATGGGTCGTCAGCCCGAGGTAGGAGTTGGAGCCGAGCATAATGACGTCGCGTTCGGTTCCATCGGCTTCCAGCACGGCAACCCGGTCAGCGGCGGGACCTTTCACCTGGAGGCCCAGTCCGCCGAGATAATCGAGGGAGTTGTGATTGAGAAAGTCGTCCAGCTCGTCGACTTTTTGCATGATGTCGACGCCTCCTCCCCGGTGGGTAAAGTCCTCAAAGTTACGATCGGTTTTTTCGGTGCTCATAGATTTTTCCTAGTGTGGTTTTTGTGGCTTGCAGCGCCAAATGTAGACGGAGCATCCTGCTCCGTTGTGTTGAATCGGCTAGTGGACTCGGAGCGAATAACGAAGCTGGCGCGAAGCCATTCTGGAGTTTGCGACAGAGAACCATCGTCTACAAGTTTGCAGCGGGTG
This sequence comes from Lentisphaerota bacterium, assembly GCA_012729265.1. Lineage (GTDB taxonomy): Bacteria > Verrucomicrobiota > Kiritimatiellia > Kiritimatiellales > Pontiellaceae > Pontiella. Next base: position 14,218 of record JAAYDL010000344.1, read on the forward strand.
GGTTCCGGGGCGTCGCAATAAATGGTGCAGCGATTGCAGTTAGTGCAAGTGGAGCGGCTGGAAACACCCTGTTCGATCTTGCGCGGCCAGTCCGGATCGATGATCAGCGGCCGGCAGAGCGAGACGGCGTCGGTCCGGCCTTCGGCGATGGCAGCGGCCATGGAATCGGCATCGCGGAATCCGCCCACCGCAAGGACGGGAACGCCCGTTCGCTCCTTGATCTGCGCGGCGGCATCAAGGTTGTAGTTGGGGTGGAACGGAATGAAGTGCCGCGTGTAGGCGGGCGCACGGAAGCGACGCCACAGCGCCCGCAACGGGCGCGGAATGCGGGTGAAGAGGGGATTGATCTCCAGCGCCAGATCGACGGGGCAGTCGCCGCGCATAATGTTGAGCGCGTGTTCCATCGTGCCGTAGCTGATCTCCACGGCATCGATCTCCAGCGGCGCGATTTTGCGGAGGATTTCAATCGTATGTTCCAGCCGGATGCCCGGCGTGTTGTCATCGGCGGCGCTGAGTTTGAGCAGGACGGGAAAGTGTTCGCCGCAGGCGGTTTTGACGGCGCGGATCGTCGCTTCCAGAAAGGCGGTCGGTTCGCCCCAGCGATCGCTCCGGTTGTTGGTCCAGGGGGAGAGGAACTGGTGGATCAGATAGCCGTGGGCGGCGTGAAGCTGCACGCCGTCAAATCCGGCGCTCTGCGCCCGCTTGGCCGCCGCCGCAAATTCGCCGATGATGGTTTCGATTTCGTTGCCGGACAGCACATGGACGCGCTGGCGGAAATAGCTGCAACGCCGATGGGAAACGCCGACCGCCGGCTGTCCGGTAACGGAGCTTTTGGTCTGACGACCGGTGTGCGCCAACTGCATGATGAGCGCCGTTTCCGGAAAGTCGCGCTTGATGGGTTCGATGATCGTTTTCCAAGCGTCGGCTTTCGCGTCGGAGTCGATCCCGCATTGGCCCGGCTGCATGGCGCGGCCAGCCTGCGAGATAAAAACAAATCCGGTGATCAGGGTTCCCGATCCGCCTTGCGCCAAGCGGCGGTAGAGCGCGCCTAGCTCCGGACGCGGCGTGCCGTCGGGCAAGCCGAGTCCCTCGTAGGTCGCTGAGCGCACGATCCGGTTCCTCAGCGTAATGTTGCGCAGCGGCAGCGGGGTGAAAAGCGGGTTCATTCCTGATGGCCTCCGAACAGATCGGTCGCGTAGCGGATGACCTCGGCGATATAGTTTTCCATGCTCTCGCCGGAGCGCGGGCAGGGCGGCGGGGTTTCGACCCTCCGATCATGGACAAAGAGTCCGGGGTTATCGGTGGAAACGACGGCGATGCGCGTCATGCCCATTTCGACGAGTTCCGCTTCAGCCGCAGCATCCAGATCGGGCGTGGCAAAGAGCAGTTCATATTCGCCGGCACCGCCGACCAGCGCGGCTTCGGGGGGCATGTTGCCGATGGACGACAATCCTTCGGCCAACGGGACGCGTTCGCGGTGCAGCTCGATCCGCAGGTGCGGGTTGATGTCGTGGAGATTCCATAGCGCATCCATCAGTCCGCCGCTGGTGTCGATGCATCCCGTCGCGTATTTGCGGATGACCGCAGCCTCCTGCAGGCGCAGTTCAAACGCCGGCGTCGGCGCTTGTAGCAGCGCGGCCAGATTGGCGTCGCCGAGCTGGCCGGTCACCCATAGCGCGGTCGAGGTGTCCGGCAGTTTTCGCGTGAGCGGGCGCACGGCGGGCCCCATCGCGAAACCGCTGTAGCGCCAGGTCGGGCCACAGCCGAGATCGCCGCCGCAAAGAGTGCAATCAGCCTGTTCCAGCGTTGCGCAAATACCGTCGCGCAGGCCTTGTATAAACTCGATGCCGGCGTCGGGCGGCAGCGTGAGCGCATGCATGAAGAAGCGCGGTTCGGCCCCGGCCGCCAGCAGGTCGCTCAGCGTGGCGGTGACGAGGTTGGCGCCCAGCCGCTGCGGATTGTCGGAGGTGAAGAGATCCTCCTCGGGACTGAAATCGTCGATTGAATACGCCCACGTTTCATCGCCGATGCGCAGCAGTTCCGCATCGCATTCGAACGGTGCGTTGAGTTGGTGCTCGCTGCGTCGGAAAGGTTGTGTGAAAAGGCGGATGATGTCGACTTCAGTCATCGGAACCTCCAACGAGTTGGATCGCCTGCGGCAAAATGCGAATGTCGGCGGGCAAAAAACCACGGGCGTCTCCGTCGAATTCCACTGACACCGAGGACGGGGCGCGGACGCGGACGTGCGCGGCGTAGCGAATGAAGACGGAGGGGGAGTTTGCGGCGGCGCCCGAATAGAAACCCGGCAACAGCTTGACGAGCCCGCGCCGCGTGACGCCATGGATGGCGGCAACGGCCAATCGCCCGTCGCTCGGGTGCAGATCCATGTTGAGCTTCAGGCCGGAGGCAATGTGCGGATTCTTTAGGACAACGAGATGGCGGACTTTCTCCAGCTTGGTTTCGGTGCCGTCGATCTCCAGCGTCATATCGGTGGGCGCGCTTTTAAGGATGGCGCGAAGGACGCCGATTCCGGTGCCGAGTGTATCGCCGAGATAGCGGCGGTTGCGGTTGGCAAAGTCGGCCACCGCCGCGCCGAGTCCAATGTTGCTGCTGCAACCAAATACGGCGGTTGCTGCGGAGCCGTCCCCGCGATGATACTCGATCTGGACGGCATCGATCGGCGCTGCATTTCCGCGCAGCAGGGTTTCCAACGCGGCAGTCGGCTCAACTGGAATCTTGTGGAAGCGGCAAAAGTCGGGGCTGGTGCCGGCGTAGAGAATGCCTAGTTTGAGGTCGGGTGTGCCGGATCGTACCAGGCCGTCGATGACTTCGCTGATGGTGCCATCGCCGCCGACCGCGACCAGCGTATCG
>JAAYDL010000045.1 GCA_012729265.1 Lentisphaerota bacterium
ACTCTGGGTATAACACAGGCGGGCGATGACGACGACTCCGCGTCAAGCGTCATGGTAAAACCCATCATGACTGGCATTGCGCAGGTAATCGGCATGTTGAAGGCCATAGATGGAGGACTTTGCGATGGATAGTATCAATAAATGGCTGAGGGAGAACACATTCCACCACGGCCAGTTTTGGGACATCCTCAAACTGGTGGAAATCAAGCGCCAGAAGGGGCTGAAGATTTCGCTCTGCATCCCAACGCTCAACGAGGAGAAAACCATCGGCAAGGAGATCGTCGTCTTCAAAAGCGAGCTGATGGACCGCTATCCATTGATAGACGAGTTCGCCGTGATAGACTCCGGCTCGACGGACCGCACGATGGAAGTCTCCCGCAGCTACGGAGCGGACACATATTTTTCAGGAGACATTCTGCCCGAGCACGGTTTCAAACGAGGCAAGGGCGAAAACCTCTGGAAAGCCATACACCAGCTAAAGGGCGACATAATCGTTTACGTCGATGCGGACATTAAGAACATCCATCCGCGCTTTGTAACAGGGCTAGTCGGCCCGCTCTTGTGGAAAGATTCCATTCAGTATGTGAAAGCTTTCTATGACCGTCCTCTGGCCTTCTCGCAGGGCATTCGCCCAAGCGGCGGGGGCAGGGTGACGGAGATTCTGGTACGACCGCTCTTTTCACTGTTCTTTCCGGAGCTGACGGCGCTTATCCAGCCCCTCTCCGGCGAATACGCAGTACGGCGCGAAGTTCTGGAAGCAATGCCGTTCCCGATCGGATACGGAGTGGAAACATCGCACATACTGGACGTGTATCACAAATGGGGCCTTGGCGCATTCGGGCAGACGGACCTCGACCAGCGAGTGCACCGCAACCAGAGCACGCTATCGCTCGGCAAGATGTCCTTCGGCATACTGCAAAGCTTTTTGCGCCGAATCGAGAGCTTCGGCATGGTGGACAAGCTGCCCGAGATGTCCAACATCTTCAGGCAGTTTCAGGCGCATGAAAGCCGCTACGAGCAGGTGACGCAGGAGATTATCGAAGAAGAGAGACCTCCCATGTCCAGCATTCCCCAATACAGGGCATTGCGCGGACTGCCGCCACTTTGACGATGAAAGTAGCCTTCGTTCACTATCATTTCCGGCGCGGCGGCGTGACCAGCGTCGTTTCCAACGCCGTGCGTTCGCTGACGCCATTGGGCGTTGAATGCGTCGCCATATGCGGTGAGGCTACGGATGTCATGATGCCCTGTCCGTTGCGGCAGGTGCAGGGGCTTGGCTATCGTTCGGATTTGTCCGGCCAGGGGCCGGACGAGCATGCACTATTTGACGCGATAATTGCAGCAGGACGCGATGCCTTTGACGGCGGCGAGCCGGATGTCTGGCACATCCACAATCATTCACTGGGCAAGAACGCTGTATTCGCGGCGCTTGTGAACAGGATGCTTCGCTCAGGCCGAAAGGTGCTCCTTCAGATACACGACTTTGCCGAAGACGGCAGGCCGAACAACTATCGCGTGGCCAAGGCATGTGGCGCGAACCTTTACCCTTGCGGAAACAATGTCGCGTACGCCGTCCTCAACGCACGGGACTGCGAGATCATGAAAAAGGCCGGGGCCGCTGCGCATATTCTGCCAAATCCTGTTCCAGAGTCGCAG
>JAAYDL010000345.1 GCA_012729265.1 Lentisphaerota bacterium
GCCGATCCGCGGTTCGATATTCTCTGCCTCTACCGCCACGCCAAACATTTGCTGAAAACCTACTGGCAGGCGGGCGTCTCCATCTCCTTCCCGCGCATCCGCCCGCAGCTCGGCGGCTTTCAGCCCGAGCACCCGGTCGATGAACGCATGCTCGCGCAGATTATCTATGCCCTGCGCATCTGTTTGCCGGAAGTTCCGCTCGTGCTCTCCACCCGCGAACCACAGCGCGTACGCGACGGCCTCGCCGGCGTGGGCATCTCCAAAATGAGTGTCGCCAGCAAAACTACCGTCGGCGGCTACAGCACCGATTCGGAAGAGTCCACCGAGCAGTTTGAAATCAGCGATGATCGCGACATTCCGACCTTCTGCGCCATGCTCCGCGCCAAAGGCCTCGAACCCGTCTTTAAAAACTGGGATTCTGCGTATCGTGGAGCCGCGCACTACGAGAAGGCATAGTTGCTCCGATAAAAATTACCAAGAAAAATGGTATTTACACTCCCATTTTTCTTGGTAAATTTGCGGCATGAATTATCTGAACCGTCACCTTGAAGATCGCCTGAAGCGCCATGCCAAGGCGTTTAAGATCGTATTGGTCGCCGGAGCAAGGCAGGTCGGAAAGACGACCCTGCTTAAACATGCCTTCCCGGAAATCAAGCACGTTGTTTTCGATCCCGTTCAGGATCTTTACGGAGCACGAAACGATCCTGATCAATTCCTTGAAACGTTTGGTTCCCCTCTGATTTTGGACGAAGTACAATACGTTCCAGAGCTGCTGCCGGCACTGAAACGACGGGTTGACCGCAACGAAGCCAAGGGTCAGTATTTCCTGACCGGCTCGCAGAACCTCGCCGTGCTTCGCAATGTGTCCGAAAGTCTGGCCGGTCGAGTAGGTGTTCTTCGACTCGACGGATTCACGCCGGCGGAACTCCTCTCACAGGCCCATGCATCGAGCTGGCTGCAAGACTGGCTGGAAAAACCCGAAGACTTCAACCCTTCACCGGGAACCCTAGATATTCTACCGATCAATGAATCGTTGCCGCATTATCTCTGGCGGGGTCAGATGCCGGGAGTGATTGAGCTTGATGATGACGATATTCCCGCTTATCTCTCTTCCTATGTTCAAACTTATGTGGAAAGGGACGTGCGAGTTATGTCCAACCTTTCCGACCTCGCACTCTTTTCCCGCTTTCTCAGACTCTGCGGTGCCCTCAGTGGACAGGAAATTGTCAAAACCCAACTCGGACGGGAACTCGGTATTAACCCAAAAACTGCACGCAGATGGCTGAATCTGCTGACTTGGTCGTACCAATGGATTGAACTTCCAGCCTACAACGGAAACAGCATCAAGAAACTGAGCGCAAAACCCAAAGGACACCTGCAGGATACGGGACTCGCCTGCTATTTGAACGCAATCCCATCGCCCGAGGGGCTATTGAGCAATCCAAACTTCGGCCGCATTTTCGAATCGTGGGGCGTTGGCTGGATTATGCGGCAAATCCAACGAATGCCGTTGCCCCCGTCGATCTACCATTGGCGGACACAAAATCAGGCGGAGGTCGACGCCGTCCTCGACCTCAACGGAAAACTATTCCCCATTGAGTTTAAGGCATCGCATCGACTCAATAAACACGATGCACGAGGAATACTGGCGTTCCGCAACACCTACGCTAACGCCGTTCCCGGCGTAATTATTTATGGGGGTAACGAGCCATACCGACTGACGGAGCACGCTATGGCTATTCCATGGAAGGCGGTGTAGCACCGCCGCCGCTACGATGATGAATTGGCTCGCAGAAATTGGCTCGCAGAGCCAACGCTCCAACGATGCAAATGTGTCGGCTCTATGAGCCGAAAAAAGCACCCGCTGTTGGACGGGTGCTTTTTCGAATTAAGATTTCAGCGGAAGGTTACAGCTCGATGCGGTAAAGCACGGAGCTGAGCTTGGGCGCTTTCAACCCGTTGGAGATTCGGACGCTGTCTTCTTTGGCATCAACCAGACGCTTTTCGCCTGGCACATTGTGGGCCTTTTCATTCGGACCGGTAATCGTCCAGGCCGTTGCTCTGCTGGGCAGTTGAATGCCTTCGACGCGGAAGTCGAGCGTGACGTCCTTATCGGTCGGATTAACGATACTGACGGTCAGAATCTTTCCATCTTCCGATTTGGAGGCGGCGACATCAAGGTGGCCGTAGGCGTCAGCGGGCAGTTTGATCGGAATCGGCTGCCACTGAGCGCGGTAGGTTTTGAGGACGATGCCGGTGGTGTCAAATTCGGCGTCGGTCTTGGTGGTCTTGATGCAACCGATCACATTAACGGTCTGGGCATAGTTGGCGATCTTGATCAGGTCGGTCTGCCGATACATTTCATGAAGGGCAATCACCGACCCCAGCGCATCCTTCAGATCGTAGGCGCAGCCGAGTTCGCCGTAGACGTAGGTGCGGTGCCAATAGTTCCACTCGTCCAGCGCGATCGGCATCGTCTTTCCTTCAAGCTCCTTGATAGTCGGCTGGAGGCGGCGGTGTTCGTTGGTGATGCGGCGGATCTGATCGCGCATCAGCACAACGTGCTCGAGAATGGGCAGCTCCGGATCTTCGGTCCAAGGCACACGGCCGGAATAGAAGTGTTCAGAGATATAATCCATGTATTTGCCGGAGCTCTCGAGCATGCCGACCGACCATAGTTTTTCTGCTGCAACCTGATCCGGGTCGTATTTGTCGTTAATCTGGTCAACGGCACCAATCCCGATGAGTTTGATTTCCGGATCAATCTTCCACATGGCGTCAGCGACTTCGTTGTGTTTAAGAACATAATGCGAAAGCTGCATGAAGCCCAGCTGATGCGGTCCCCACATTTCATTTCCCACGCACCAGTATGTGACGTTGAAGGGTTCGGCATGGCCGTTGTCGACACGCCATTGCCCGGCGAGCGTAGCGGCGGAGGAGTTGCAGTATTCAACCCACTGCGCGGCGGAATAGGCGTCGCCAAACCCGGTGTTGGCGGCAATCGCCGGCTCGGTACCGATTTCGCGGCAAAAGTCGATGAATTCATCGGTGCCGAAGTCGTTGTGCTCCACGCCGGTCCAGGCGGGATTCTTACGGGGCGGGCGGCGGTCGCGGTCGCCGATGCCATCGCGCCAGTTATAGCCGGAAACAAAGTTTCCGCCCGGCCAACGGTAGATCGGGGCGTCCAGTTCCTTCAGCAGTGCAATGGTATCGGGGCGCATCCCGCGGATGTTATCGGACGGCATAAGCGAGAGGGTCCCCACAAATACAGCGCCTTCTTCTACACGGACGGTCAGCGTGGCTTCATCGCTGTCCGATTTTGCTTCAAACGTGAACGAAAATTTTTCGTAGTCGCCCGCAGGAACAATAATGGTTTCGCTGACGTCCTGCTTCTTGCCTTCCGCGTCGGCGGCAAAAGTGACGACCACTTCGCTTCGCTCATCGGCGGCGTTTTTGAGCCAGATATATCCGTCGTAGGATTTGCCTTTTTCGATGGCAAGATCGTGCTGACGAATCGCTGTGCCCTTTTCAATACGCGGCGTAAATTCGCCGACGAAGGAGTCTTCTTCGACCATCGTGAGGCCTTTGGCCTTGCCGATAATTTCCCACGGCGAGGCACCGACAACCGGGAAATCGGTATCGAGCAAGTCCTTATAGGGATCGTACTCCTCGGTGATCGGGAAGTAGAATTTGCGGTCCTGGAGCATTTCCGCCCAGATGCCTCCATAGATGCAACGGCCAAGGTGCTCGATAAACTGACCGTAAATAAACGGTTCGATCGGCTCGCCGGTCTGTGAAAGGTTTAAGGTGATATCCGTTTTCATAGC
>JAAYDL010000346.1 GCA_012729265.1 Lentisphaerota bacterium
CGGCAGAATCCTGGATGAAGAGCGAATCCGATAAGTTTGGTGGAAATCCATACAAGCGCCTCGTTGAAGCCGCAAAAATTGCGCAGAAGGATGGTGTGATCAAAGGCATTATTCTTCATCAGGGCGAATCCAACCCCAACGATGAGCAGTGGTGCAATAAGGTAAAAGGGATTTACGATAACCTGATCAAGGATCTAGGGCTTGATCCCAAAAAGGTTCCGTTCCTTGCCGGCGAAATGAAGAGTGCGGAGGAAAACGGACAGTGCGCCGGCTTTAATACGGTAGTCTTGGCCAATCTGCCCAGCGTACTGCCCAACTCCTACATTATTTCCTCGAAGGGCTGCAAAGGCAGTCGCGATGGATTCCACTTTGTGGTCGAAGGGTATCAGGAATTCGGTCGCCGCTATGGGGCCAAGATGCTTGAATTGCAGGGTTTTGAATATAAAGAGCCGAAAAAAGAAGAGGCTGCTGATGCCAAAGAGGCTGTGGCCCCGAAGGCGGATGAAGTCAAGGCCGACGCATAGCGCCGGCGCACTGTAATGGTTTCTTTGCTAACCACTAATCTGCTCTAATCGGCACTAATTATTAGTGGAGATTAGTGTGAATTAGTGGTTGTTTTGTGTGTGCCGCGAGTGTTTGAAAAAGGAAAGGGGTGTAAAATGAATCGATTGTTTTCTGTTGGACTCGGGTTGGCGTTGCTGTTGGCGGGTTGTACAACCCCTCCGAAAAATACGGTTTATCAGATCTCCACGATTGATGCCTTGCTGGCTGGTGTTTATGACGGGCACCTTTCCTGTGAAGAATTAGTGGAGCACGGCGATTTCGGTATCGGGACCTTTGATCGGCTCAATGGCGAGATGCTGGTCCTCGACGGCGAAGTTTTTCAGGTGAAGGCCGACGGCAAGATTTATCGCCCGGCCCTCTCAGAAACGACGCCGTTTGCGACGGTCTGTCAATTTGATCTGGACCGCTCTTTTCCGGTCGATTCCGAGATGGATTTTGACGGATTGAAGGCGCTGCTGGATCAACAGTTTTCCAATCAAAATCTCTTTTATGCCATCAAGCTGACCGGCACTTTTTCCGCCATGAAAACCCGCAGTGTTCCCGCTCAGCAAAAACCTTACCCGCCACTGAGCGAGGTGACGAAAACCCAGCCGGAGTTTGAGATAGGAAACGTTTCGGGAACCATTGTCGGCTTCCGCTGTCCCCCGTATGTCGACGGGATTAATGTGGCCGGTTATCACCTCCATTTTCTCAGCGATGACCAAACACAGGGCGGTCATATTCTGAGTTTTACCCTCAAGGAAGGCACCTGCGAAGTAGACGAACTCAATCTTTTAGAGCTCAACCTCCCCAAAGACGCCGAAATGTTTGCTGAAATCGACCTCTCTCAGGACCGCTCAGCGGAGTTGCAGCAGGTTGAAAAGGATTAAAGCAGTTTTTTTGTGGCGCAATTCATTTAGGGGATTTGCCATTTGGGGCAATCGAAGGCACGGTCGGACCTTTCGATTAATCAGCTGAGGTTTAACATGCATTCGCCGCCCATTTCCGTTGCCTATTCCCCCTGCCCCAACGATACGTTTTCCTTTTTTCATTTTGCGCAGTCGGACGATGTAAAGACGCATCTGCACGATGTAGAAACGCTGAATCGCTGCGCGTTTGAAGGGCGGTTCGATGTCACGAAGCTCTCCTTTCATGCCTGGCTGCGGGTGCAGGATTCGTATGAACTGCTGAACGCCGGCGCGGCGCTGGGGCGCGGCTGCGGTCCGCTGGTAATTTGCCGGCAGGGTGCTGGCGATGCGTCGTACCGCCGACATCCTGTCGGCTCCGTTGCGGTTCCAGGCGAATATACCACCGCGCATCTGCTGCTGAGGCTTTGGCACCCGCAAATTCAAAACCGCATCTTTATGCCGTTCGACCAAATTATGGATGCCGTGGCGTCGGGCCGCGCAGACGCCGGAGTCATTATTCACGAGGGGCGGTTTGTTTATCAGCAGCGCGGGTTTGACTGTTTGGTCGATCTGGGTGACTGGTGGGAATCGACCACCGGGCAACCCATCCCGCTGGGCTGTATCGCCGCAAAAAAAAGTCTCGGTGCCGCGCGGATTGCTGAGCTGGACTCTCGCCTGAAACAGTCGATTCAGGCGGCGTTCGATGATCCCGCATCGGTCCGGGAATATGTTAAGCGTTATGCGCAGGAGCTGGACGACGCAGTCATTGATAAGCATATTAAAACCTATGTGAACGACTTTACGCTCGATCTCGGCGACGAAGGCCGCAAGGCGGTTGAGGTCCTGCAGAAAATGGCGAAAGGCGCGGGGATTGTTTAGCAGCGAATGAATGTAAAGCAACGAATGGATAGTGTCGGTCAGATTTTTTGTTCGCTGATGAGCGTGATTTTGGGGCGAGGTGAGTCGGATCAGCGAGAAAAAAATAGTCTAATGGAGTGATGTGTAATAATGTATATCGTGGTTGTGAATAACGAAATACATGGTTACGTAGATCGAATCACTGAATCAGGGAAACTAGGGCATTTTTTTGTTCTTTGGGCGAATGTCTGTCCCGTTTGGCGGCGATGTGAACGCGGTGAAAAGGCGAGTTCTCTGTAGCGGCGGAGAGGGAAATGTTGTTCACGCGGTTTTTTAATTAAGTGGTGTTTTGCATGATCGGAATTTTATTTGCGACGGAGATGGAGGCGAAGCCGTTTCTCGACCGGGGAGCGCCGGACGGAACGGTAACGGTGATCTCCGGCATGGGTTTGGACGTGGCGCGCGCGGCGACCGAAAAGCTGATTCAGGAGCACGGCTGCTCCCTCGTGATTAATGCGGGCGTTTGCGGGGCGCTAAATGATTCGCTGGAGCGTGGATCCGTTCATCGCGTTGCTTCTGTTGTTTCCGAAGATTTAAATGTGATCCCGCTGCAGGATGACGGACTGCGGTTGGTGTCGGTAGAAAATCCGGTGTTTCAGCCGGATCGGAAGGAACCCCTTTTGGCTCATGCGGATCTGGTTGATATGGAAGGTTATGCGGTGGCGGAGGTCTGTAAGGCGCAGGGTGTGCGTTGTCGGATGATCAAAGGGGTTACAGATTTTGGGGATGATAACGGCAAGGCCGATATTCGAACGCATATCGACGTCGTATCGGAATCGGTTGCTGAGGTCGTTCGCTCGGCCGTAGACGAAGCTTCCAGCTTCGTTTTGCACCAAAGGAATCGCTTGGCGGGCACAACGAAGCTGGAAGCTTCGTCTACACTCAAAAAACTCCATTCATTCACCAAGGTGGAGCACACCATTTTCAGCCTGCCGTTGCTGTTTGCCGGCGCGTGGCTGGGTGCGGGCGGAATGCCGTCGGTTCGAGTGCTGCTACTGATTGCGTTGGTCGGGCTGGGAGCGCGTACGTTTGGGATGGCGATGAACCGTATTCTGGATCGTAAAATCGATGCGCGGAATCCGCGCACAAAAAACCGGGAGCTGCCGTCGGGCAAGCTGTCGTTGGGGCAAGGAATTGCGGTGGCGCTGGTGGGTGTAGTGTTCTATTTTGCGGGGTGCGCGCTGCTGGGGAGCACGGTGATTAAGCTGTCGTTGGTGCCGCTCATTCCGCTCTCCCTCTACTCGCTGCTCAAGCGTTTTACGCCGCTGTGTCACTACGGCATCGGCTTTTGTCTGGCGCTGGCTCCGCTGGGCGCTTTTGTTGCCGTTACGAACGGACTCCATTTTTCTCCGGAGGTCGGGCTGCTCGCGCTCTTTACCTTTTGCTGGATCAGCGGGTTTGATATCATCTACGCCCTGCTCGACATTGACTTTGACCGCGCGGACGGTGTACGCAGTATTCCGGCGGCGCTGGGGCCTCGGGGCGCGCAGATCACCGCCGCGATCACGCACGCGGTTGCGCTGGCCGCGCTGGTGATGCTCTGGAGTCGGGGCGACGGCGCGGCCGCGCTCGCGGCGCTGGTGATCTCAGCGGCGGCATTCGTTGCCGCCTACGTGCAGCGTATTCCGGTGCAGCTCAGGTTTTTCCCGATCTCCGCCATCGCCGGAATCGCCGGAGCGCTGGTGGTTTTATTGGGAGGATAGCAACGAATTGATGTAAAGCAGCGAATGATGCTCTGCGGTGGGACATGAGCGTGGCGGCTGACAACGAATGTAGAGAAAACAACGAATGTTTGTATGATGAGAAAGAAAATTCAAAATGGCGACGTGCTTTATCCTGACTTGTCTTATTCAATCATCGGGGCATCAATGGATGTGCACAATGGATTGGGGCCGGGGTGGGATGAGTGGGATTATCATCGTGCTCTGATAGAGGCGTTGTGTGCCAGAGGACATGAGATTGTCAGCCATGATCGGAAAAGTTTGAAGCACAGGGGCAAGGTTGTAGATCACTTTGAACTGGACCTTTTGGTTGACGGTTTGGTGATTCTCGAACTCAAACACATCAAATCAAATTTTCATCCGGAGCATTTCACTCAACTTATTAACTACCTCAAGCACTGGAGAAAGCGGCTGGGGATTTTGATCAACTTTGGATTGGAACGTTTTCGTTTTCAACGTGTTCCCTTCTCTCCGGCTTCTGGAGGAATCAAGTCCATTGGGAATTTGGACTGCACAGAATCGAGTAATGAACGGGAGGTTGCTACTGCCATGGAAAGCATTCTAGATCAACATGGGGTGGGCTATAGTGCGAATATCTACAGAAGGCTGCTTTTTGCAGAGTTGAAGCATCGTGGTGTTGAAGCGACTCATCCCGTAATATCTCCTCATTTCGGAGACTTGTGCCTTGATGAGCGCACTGTTGACGCAATTCTGATTGGTGGAGAGGTAATGGTTTTGGTTTCTGCTTCATCAGATGCTACGTCTGCGGCAGATCTTTGGTGTCTGAAATCATATATGAAGCAGGCTAATGTTCCTTGTGGTGTTTTGGTCAACATTGGCGACTCAGAAATTCAGTTAAGAGGTGTTCGATGAAGCATTCGCTGCTTTACATTCATTCGTTGCTGGAGAAGGTATGAATATGAATTTAGTGGTGGCAATGACGGGGGCGTCGGGGGCGCTGGCGACGAAGCTGCTGATGGAAAAGTCGCAGTGGCCTGTGACGCTGGTGGCGAGCAAAATGGGGCGCGTGGTGTATGAGCAAGAGGTCGGCCCGTTTGCGGAGCTGGAGGTGCTGGCGTCGGAAATCTGGAAGGACGAGGATCTGACAGCGACGATTGCATCGGGCTCGGTGAAGACGGCCGGGATGGTCATTCTGCCGTGCTCGGTCAATACGTTGGGAAAGGTCGCGGCCGGCATTGCCGATTCGCTGGTCACACGCGCGGCGCATTGCCACTTGAAAGAAGGGCGCAAAGTGGTGCTATGTATCCGCGAGGCGCCGTGGACGCTGCTGAACGCACAAAATGCAGCGAGTGTTGCGCACGCGGGAGGAACGATTATGCCGATATCACCGCCGTATTATATGTCGAAGGGCCGCGATCCCTATTCGGTTTCCATGGCGGAAATGCTCGGCTGTTACGTCGATCACGTGCTTTCCCTCTTCGGCCAACCCTCGCCGAAAACGTGGGAAGATCTAAGATAAACCACGAAATACTCAAGCCCCACTCACTGCATCTTGCGGATGCGGACGTCGATACCGGGTTCATCCTTCATCAATTCCAGCAGCTTTGCCGTATCCGTGTTCCCATAGTGGTAGGGATACAAAATGGCGGGCCGGAAGGCCTTGGCGGCGTCGGCCACCATTTCCGGAGCCATGGTGTAGGGCAGATTCATCGGCAGGAACGCAATCTTGATGTTCTTGAGTGCCTTCATCTCGGGCGTGTTTTCCGTATCGCCCGCAACATACACGCGCGTGTCGCCAAAGGTCAGCACGTAGCCGTTTCCGGCACCCTTTGGATGGAAGGGCTGGGCGCCGTTCTCTTTGGCGATATTGTAGGCGGGGACCGCTTCGATCAGGATGCCAAAGACGGTATTTGTCTCCCCGTTCTTCATCACGGTCGCGTTCTCGACCTTCCCTTTGCAGCTTTCGGCGACCAGCACGGTCGTGCCTTCCTTGCGAACCTGGCCGAGTGCTCCGGCATCGAGGTGGTCGGCATGGTCGTGCGTGATCAGGACCAGATCGGCCTTAGGCAGCGTTGCATAGTCGGCCACGCGGCTGTAGGGATCGACGTGGATCACCTTCCCCTCAAACTTTAACATGACCGTTCCGTGCCCGAGAAAAGTAATCTCCAGATCGCCGGACGAGGTCTTGTGCACATCGACCTCGTGCTTGCTTTCCGTCTTCTGCTCTTGCGGCTGTTGCGGCTTTTGCGGCTCTTGCGGTTTTTGCGGCTCTTGCTCCTGCGCAAGAACCGGCGTAGATGCACACACTACAGACAATGCGACCAAACGTAGAAACCTATTCACGACACACCTCCCGGATTCAAACCATCAAACCAACGACCATTTGCCCGCCGTTGCGAGCAGGGTACGGCGTGCAGTCTAGATGGAAGTCCCTGCATGTCAAGCATGCGGCGCTGCCTGCTTTGTTACAACGCCGACTACGCTATGGCAATCCTCGGCTGTTTGGCCTCATTCCCGTTGGTGGTCATATCCCAGAAGTGGGCCTGTGCGTTGACGAGACGGAAGATGACCAGCTCGGTTCCTTCGGGCATGTTGGCCTTCATCCCCTGCACCCACGGACGCTCCTGAATAAGCCGGTTGGTGAGTGCCGAATCTTCAACGATTTCTACAGTTCCTTCCACCCGCAGCATACGGGATTCGCCCTGATGCGGTCCGGAACTGATGAACGCGATTTCCATTTTTGGGTTTTCGCGGATC
>JAAYDL010000347.1 GCA_012729265.1 Lentisphaerota bacterium
AAAGGCGGAATATCGGTTTTTTATTCATAATAATCGTCGTTGGTTTTGTGTGAGAACAAAAGAAATCTGAGTCCCAAGTTAATAGTCAATCTGTCCCTGCAAATCAACACCTTCCTGTTGGTGAAATACGTAGGTTTGTATCACTGTTCTTTCGTATTTCCAACGGCATCAAAAATGGTGTCCGTATAGTTTTTGTTTACGTTGCCAGCAAAAACCATGATGCCCGCTTTGGGGGTTTCCTGTGGCTCCCACGCGCAATGGGCCAATACGCTCTCCAGTGAGTTATAATCGAGCACCATGCCGTTCATCACCTTTCCGGCTCCAATGATATCGGCATATTGGTTAAAGCGCGTCTGGTTGTTCTGGAAGTAGCCCATGTCCTCCACAAAATTAAAATAAGCGGCGGTTTCGAGGTTTTTCCCGATTGCGTTGCCCGCTGCCGCGCCGGAATAAATGGCGGCAGTGTAAATAGTGCTGTCCGGATTAATCGATTTCGGACCAAAATATTTTCCAAACTCCCGGACGAGGTTGATGAAGTTTTGGTTGGCTGGACCCGAAAAATGCTCTACGTCCAGAGCGATTCCATCAAACGGAACCTTCTGGGCCATTTCATATACCAGAGCGGCATATTCCTCGTAGGTTTTTCCTTCGCCTGCATAGTCGGTAAACGGGATCTCCGTTTGCCACGACTGCGTATCGTCCACGTTCATCAGGACAAGAATGCCGCGCGCCTGAAGCGTGTGAATGTCGGCGATGATCTGTTCATAGCGAGTGTACGGCCCGTCCGAAATGGATAGGATATACGCATCGTCTTTTCCATAGTGCTCAGGATCTGCCAGTTCAAAAATGTTGCCCTCGAAGAGAACGATAATGTTCGCTTTGTCGGAAAAATCGGTTAAGGAAAGCTTTTCCTGCCCGACCGGAGTGGCATCAAATGCATAATAGGCTACACGGTTGTTCCATGCCTCAGGAATTGAACGTCTGGGCGACGTGGTGCACGCCACACCGAACAGCAGTGGAACAACAGCAAGAGAATCAAGGCGATTAAAAAAAGGACATTTCATTGGTTCATTTCTCCATAAAATTAAACGCACCAACGTTGCCTCAATCCACTCTATAGAGCAAGGGTGGAGACTCCAATATCCGAAGGTCCTCAATCTAACACCACATGCCACTTTTCAACGCGATTTTCAACGAATAGGAAAAAATAACCCTTTCTTAAATCGGAAAAATTGCGGAGTGCTCAAGTAACACTAAAATCAATTTGCGGCGGGGTGGGCGATTTCCTAAAGTGCATACCTATGAAAAAGACACCGCTGCACAAAAAGCATTTGGAACTAGGGGCCCGTATGGGTGAATTCGGCGGCTGGGATATGCCGATTCAGTATGCAGGAATCCTTCAGGAGCATGAACATACGCGCTCGAAGGTTTCCGTGTTCGATATCTGCCACATGGGCGAATTTGAGCTGATCGGACCGTCCGCCTGCGAAGATCTGGAAAAGCTGCTGACCTGTGACGTCGCCTCCCTGAAAGTCGGTCAGGTGCGTTATGGGTTTATGCTCAATGAAGAAGGCGGAACTATTGACGATCTGACCTGCTATCGCTTGGAAGAGGAGCGATATATGCTGGTGGTAAATGCCGGAACGATCGAGAAGGATGCGGCATGGATTCGGGTGCAACTTTCTGAAGCCACGCTTTTTTCGGACCTGTCCGATTCGCTCGCAAAATTGGATGTGCAGGGTCCAAAGGCAGCTGATGCGCTTAATGACGTGCTGAATGGACGCCTTCCAGCGTTGGGTTATTTTCGTTTCGCGGAGGTGGAGACTGAGGAGTTTTCCTGTCTGATCAGCCGGACGGGTTACACGGGCGAGCTGGGGTATGAAGTTTATCTTCCGGTTGCTGCCGTTGAGTCGTTCTGGGATCAGCTGCTGGCGCATCCAATGGTGGAGCCGGCGGGGCTGGGGGCACGCGATACGCTTCGTCTGGAGATGGGCTATTCACTCTACGGACACGAGCTGTCGGAGGCGGATACGCCCGTTTCGACATCGCGCGGAATGTTTATTAACAGCGAAAAGGAATTTATCGGGAAGGCACCCGTTCTTGCGGCGTTGGAAAAACCGGAACGTTATCTGGTTGGGTTAAAATTTGATTCCAAGCGGGCTGCACGGGCGCATGATAAAGTTTTTTATGCGGGCGAAGAGGTTGGCGAAATCTCCAGTGGTTCCTTGGCCCCGAGTTTGGACGTGGCGGTGGCGATGGCGTTTGTGAAACCCACCTTGGCCGAAGTCGGGCAGATGTTTGAGGTCGAAATTCGTGGGAAACTTTTCCCCGCAGAGGTGGTTGATCTTCCGTTTTATAAAGAGGGTTCTGCAAGAAGAACCACTAATCTTCACTAATTTACACTAATCATTTTTTAGAGAATTAATGCTGATTAGTGTTAATTAGTGGTTGGTTTGAAAGGGTAGTTGGATATGAAAAAGACACCGTTTTGTGCGACGAGCGAGCAGGATCAGCAGGTCATGTTCGATTCGCTGGGTATTCGTGATTTTGATGATCTGTTTGCCGCGATTCCTTCCTCGCTGCGGGCGAAGGAGTTGAATATTCCCGAGGGGATCTCTGAAATGGGGATGATGCAGCAGATTCGTAAATTAGCGCGCAAAAACTCGACCCATCTGATTAATTTCTGCGGTGCAGGGTTTTATGATCATTATATTCCGGCGGCGGTCGATGCGCTATCGAGCCGCGGCGAGTTTTACACGGCCTATACGCCATATCAACCCGAGGCCTCGCAAGGTACACTGCAGGCGGCGTTTGAGTTTCAGACGGCGATTTGCCGGTTGACGGGTATGGAGGTGGCCAATGCGTCATTGTTCGATGGTGGAACGGCGCTGTTTGAAGGAATTATGATGGCGCTGCGCGATACGAAGCGCAACAAGGTGCTGGTGGATGAAGGCGTGAATCCCATCTATCGCACCATGCTCCGCTGCTATACGCAGAATCTGTCCGTTGATTATCAGGAAATTGCTCTCTCGAAAAACGGCGTGGCCGATCGAAAAGCGTATGCTGAAGCGCTGGACGGAGAAGTCGGAGCGGTGGTGCTGCAGAATCCTAACTTTTTCGGCTGTCTGGATAATTTAACGGAGTTGATCGAGAAGACTCATGCGGTCGGGGCGCTGGCCATTATGTCGGTTTATCCGATGGCGCTTTCGCATGTAGAAACCCCCGGCGCGATGGGGGCGGATATTGTCACGGGCGAAGGGCAGAGTCTGGGGCTTCCGCTCAACTTCGGCGGGCCATATCTCGGTTTTATGGCGACCACGAAGGCGCTGGTGCGTAAAATGCCGGGCCGTATCGTGGGCGAGACGAGCGATGCACAAGGGCGGCGCGGTTATGTGCTGACGCTGCAGGCACGCGAACAGCACATCCGCCGCGAAAAGGCGACCTCCAATATTTGCTCCAATGTGCAGCTCTGTGCGCTTCGCGCCATCATTTATCTGTCGCTCGTCGGACGCGAAGGCTTTCAGGAGGTCGGGCGCGACTGTATGGACCGTGCGAGCTACGCCTGGCACAAGCTCACCAAAATTCCCGGAGTAACGCCCGCGTTTAACCGCCGCTTCTTCAATGAGTTTGCGTTGCGTCTGCCGAAGGATGCCTCCGACGTCGTGAGCGCACTGGTCGACCAAGGCATTGCCGCCGGTTTCCCGGTCGGTCGATATTACAAAGGAATGGAAAATGTTCTCCTCCTCTCCTTCACGGAAAAGCGCACGAAAGAGGAGATCGATATTCTGTTGGCCAAACTCGAAAGTGTGTTGGCGTGATACGTCGTAATGCGTACTACGTATTGCGTAATTTTGCGGGTGAGATGAAGTGCTTGACTGCGGACGGTATGGCTCTTTGGTGAAGCGGGCGTTGTTAGTTTTTGGAGGTGAATCGTGTTTGCTGTAGTTACATCAAAGGGGCGAGTAACGATTCCAATTGAGGTTCGACGAAGATTCGGTATCAAGGCGGGCAGTAAGCTTGATTTTGTGATTACGGAAGATGGGCGAATGGAAGTCATTCCCATGACGGATTCGATGCTGAATTTAAAGGGAATGGTTCCAAAGCCGAAGAAGGCACTGGCCTTGGAGGAAATGGACGAGGCCATTGGTGAGAGAAATGTAGACGGAGCATTCTGCTTCGTTGTTGGGAAATTGCGGAGAGGGCACAACGCGGCTGGAAGCTCGCGTCTACGATGAGTAAAATGAATAGGGAAAGACCAATCTGTTATGTGATTGCCGGGCCGAACGGTGCCGGAAAGACGACATTTGCTTTGCGTTATTTGAAAGAGCTGACGGGGTGCCGGAGTTTTGTTAATGCAGACCTCATAGCAGACGGTTTGTCGCCGCTTGATCCGTCGAAAGCACAGATGGAAGCCGGGAGAATCTTGCTGCGCGAGATTCGTTCGTGTGTGCAGCGGGGCGAGGATTTTGCATTTGAAACGACGCTTTCAGGAAAGAGCTATGCGCGGTTGTTGAAGGAGTTGCGCGTTGAAGGATGGAAGATCGTGTTGTTCTATTTGTGGATTCCGAGTGCACAGTTTTCTGCGGCGCGGGTGCGTCAGCGAGTGGAGTCCGGCGGGCACGACATTCCGGTGGATGCGATTCTGCGGCGGTATTGCAGAACGGTTTCTAATTTTCTGAATGTGTTTGTTCCGTTGTGTGATGAGGTGATGTGCTACGACAACTCTGAAATGAATCCTGTTCCTGTCTTTTCGGATTGTTTGGGTGAGAGGTCTGTGTTGGATAATGCTCGTTTTAGATTTATTCTGGAGAGTGCTCATGAGTGAAAAAAGCATACTTAAAAAAACAGAAGAGGCTCGCGAATGTATGAAACGAGCGGTTCATGATGAGTTGGTAAAGAAGGCGAAGTTGGGGCAGGATGTGATCATCAACCGCAATGGGGAGCCGCACAAGATTTCGGCGGCAGAGGCGTTGCGGATTCAGGAAGCGGAGTCGGAGAAGTACGGGGAAAAATGATTTTATATGGGTTAGGGAGACCAGCTCCGACGGAGCGTCGCCCTCTAAATTACGCAATACGCATTACGGAGTAAGCAATATGAAACTGATTTATGAAAAGTCATCGCCGGGGCGTTCCGGGGTGCAGATGTCGTCGATTAAAATCTCGGAGAATGAGGAGATTCCGGCCGAGTATCTGCGGAGTCAGCCGGCGGAGCTTCCGGAGGTTTCGGAGGCGGAAGTGGTTCGTCATTTTACGGCGCTTTCCCGACTTAATTTTTCGGTGGACACCCATTTTTATCCGCTGGGATCCTGCACGATGAAGTATAATCCGAAGGCGTGCGAGGCGGCGGCCAATCTGCCGGAGCTGACGGGTGTGCATCCGCTGTGGCCGCAGTTGAGAGGCGGGGGTTTGCTCACGCAGGGCTCGCTGGCGATACTCTATCATACGGAGCGGCTGCTTTCGGAGGCGACCGGACTGGATGAGTTTACACTACAGCCGATGTCGGGTGCGCACGGGGAGCTGACGGGCGTGATGATAATAGCGGCCTATCACAAGGATCGCGGGAATGAGAAGGATCATATCATTATTCCGGATTCGGCGCACGGAACCAACCCGGCCAGCGCGCACTTGGCGGGATATAAGGTGGTGACGATTCCTTCCGACAGTAAAGGAGTGATGGACTTTGAGCTGTTTAAGGCGGCGCTGAATGAAAAAACGGCCGGCGTAATGCTGACCGCCCCGAATACGCTCGGGGTGTTTAATACGCGGATCAAGGAGATCTGTGATGCGGTTCACGAAGTGGATGGGTTGATGTATTATGACGGTGCCAACTTTAATGCAATTATGGGCCGGTATCGTCCCGGCGATATGGGGTTTGATATCTGCCATCTTAATCTGCATAAGTCGTTTGGGACTCCGCACGGCGGAGGAGGTCCTGGTGCCGGACCTGTAGGCGTGGCGGAAAAACTGCGGCCTTATCTTCCGATTTCGCGCGTGGTGAAAACCAACGACGGCACCTATTCGCTTAATTATGATGCGCCGAAGAGCATCGGTTATATTGCTCCGTTTTATGGTAATTTCGGGATCGTTGCACGCGCGTACGCCTATTTGCTCTGCCTTGGACGTGACGGTATGCTTGGAACCAGTAACCGTGCGGTGCTTAATGCGAACTATCTTCAGGAAAAGCTGCGCCCGCTCTTCGACGAGAAATACAAAGGCCGCTGCATGCATGAGTTTGTCTTTTCCGGCAAGTGCCTTGCCCAATACGGCGTTCACACGCTGGATCTGGCGAAGGGGATGATTGATCGGGGAATTCATCCGCCGACGATTTATTTCCCGCTCAACGTGCCTGAATCCTTTATGGTGGAACCGACCGAGACGGAAGACCGCGATACGCTCGACTATTTTGTGAGCGTGGTCGAAGAGCTGTTTGAGCTGGCAAAAACTGATCCTGACAAATTGCACGAAGCGCCGGTTTCGACTCCGGTTGGCCGTTTGGATGAAGTCAAGGCCGCGCGTGAGATGCGTTTGGTTGCTGAGCGTTAATCGCTCAGCAATTCTTCAAGGAAGAGCTGCGGATAAACCGGCGTAAAGTTATAGTGCTCGGCCAGTGCACGAAATTCCGTTTTCTTCTCCGGATTGCTCCATCTGAATGTAGTGAGCAGCAGCGCCTTGTCCGGCGCATCAATGTCGAGTTTCTGTATGGAATCGGGCGTTACAGACTGCGCCTTGCTGAGCAGATCGGCGATCTGTGTCAGCGATTCCTCGGAGAGAGCTTCAATGGCTTGTTTCATATTCTGTTCTGCCAATGCTGCGTTTTCTTTCCGCATGGCCGCGCAGTAAAGAAGAAGATGGTCCTTCCACGATGCGGAATCGAGAGCGGTTAATGCTTCATTCGCCGATTCAATTTCCCCATTATATAGAAATTCTTCAAAGTCGACATGAGTGTCTTTTGCAGTACGCAGGTTCTGTAAATAGCCCTTAATATTGTGGCGGGTGGCATAAAGCCGAAGCGCATTGAGCTGCGCAAACTGCGCGCTTCCTTCTTCGGCGTGTTTAGTAATGGCCTCAATCGCTTTCTGATGGAAACCTGCGCAGGTCAGATAAAGCACTGTTTTTTGCAAAATTTCATCGGATGGCTTGGGGTTGGCCCGAAGAAATTCCTCTGCCAATTCTGCCAGTTTTTTATAGTTTCGCTGTCCAAGCAGAATGTTTTCATTTAAGTCGCTGAACTGTTTTTCGGACGGATCATGCAGCAGTGCTTTTTGAATATAGGGCTGCGCTTCCGCAAAGCTTCCGAAGATGTAGAGATCGCGGGAAATGGCAAAATATCCCATGCCTTTCATTCCGTAATCCTGGTCCGAAGCATTGTATAATATACGGGCTTCTTCGCGGTTTTTTGCAACGCGGGCAGCCAAATAGAGACTTTCCGGTTCGGAAATATTTTGCTTAGCGCGGTTCGCATACTCGGGTACTAGGTCGATTTCTGGATGATGGATTTTCATGTAATCCTGATAGTAGAGATGCCAATCCAGTAAAGATTGGACACGGTCGACTTGTTTTTTCAGAAATGCCAAAGTTTCCTGATCATTCATCGATTTGACAGCCAACGGGATAAGCAGTTTGGCTTCCTCTGTAAAGGGATCCATTTCCAGCACGCTGCGGGCATACTTCTCTGCGGCCTCCGGCTGATTGATTTGTTGGAGCTGTTTTATTATCCCCTCATGATTTTGAGGCCGAAACAGAGCAATAGAATCGGTTTTTTCCAATGGAGATAACAGAGGTTTTTTAAATCCTTTCTTCGAAAACGGGACATTTTCAAGTACCCGTATTTGTCCGTCATGCGAATAAATGGTTTCGCCTGGCTGGCTATTTCCCTTCATTTTCTTCATTGCAATCAGGGCCATATTGTCGGGATTGATGACCAGTAATGATTTTTTAAGAATTTGCCTTATCAGCGGATCATTATTCGTAAATGAAAATGCCGGTTGATTTCCCATTTTAAGGGTATGCTCTCCGAGTCTGATTTTGATTTTTTCGACGCCGCTAGGGGACAATGTGTAGGGTTTATTGTCGATGGTAAATGTGTAGGACTGCAGGGTTCCGTTTACAAGCCAAGCGTTGGAATAGTCTAATGAGGACTTGCCCAGATATGCAACGCCAGCAATTAACAGAGCGAAAAACAGCATAAGGGGTAAGTATGCCAAGGTTGCAGATTTTGGCTTGAGCCGGTTTCTTATACTGTTGCCTACGGCAGCCTGTAGTGTTTCACAATATTGCAGGAATTCTTCCGCCTCCTCACCCGCTCCCAAGACAATCGCTTTTCGACAGTAGATCGCTGCTTCATCCTGATGGCCAAAGCGGCTGAGTCCCTGCGCAATAAGGAGCTGAATCTGCGGATTAGTTTCATAATCGAAAGGAAGTGATTTTTTCGCTTTATTGAACTCCGGCTCCATGTTGTAGATCATGAGCGTATGCAGTGCTTGAGCAAATCGGCTAACGTTTTCCTTATCGGAAATGTCTTTTCGCAAGCGTGCGAGGTCCCTCTTCCGTTCCTTTGCGAATTTTTTTGCAGAGGTTATCCCTCGCTTCCCACATCGAGAACATTCATCGATGATTTGTATTTTCTCCCCCGGAAACAGAGGGATCCGTAGAAGTTTTATAAAATTTTGGGTGGTATAGGAATTAAGATAAGTCAGGCGTTTACAGAAATCGCACCGGCAAAAGTGCGAGGCCACCTTGGATCTCCCTATATATTCTGTTTCAAATAATCGTGACATGCAGGCTTATCTTTTTCGTTAACTGTCTAGTCCAATAGCACAAGGATGAGTTGTACGCAAAACGAAGTGTTGGAAAAATACCGAAATGGGGCATTTTAATTTACAGTCTACCCACCCACGTAATATTACGAAATATCAGGTGGATAATGAAACAGTGGATGAAATTCGTCCGGCAAATTTCGGAAGTCCATATCTTCGATCTCCTTTGAGAAATTACGGGAATTGAGGGTATTCCAATAGAGCACATTTTTCCCTTCGAGCGCGCCGGAATTGAGGTCATGGAGCAGAGCGGCTGCCGTTTTCCCCGTGTACGTGTTTTCCAGTTCGACGTGCTCGAATTGTTTAAACTGTTCAACAGCTCTTTTCCCTTCTGTGGTGGGAATGCCGTAATCGGAGCCGAGAAACTCGTTGCGGATGTGGATCTCCGATTCGTCGATTTTCGGTGCTACATCAAGTTTTGTGCAGAGCTCGCTGCATAGTTTGAGGATGTGGCTTTTGTTGCGGAAGGAGGGATCGACCACCCGTACAGCTTCGATGCGCGTTTTCAGTCCGGCCAGTTTTAGTCCAACTAAAAGGCCGGCCAGGGTTCCGCCTGTCCCCATAGGCAGATAAATGATATCGGGTCGGGCCTGCTCTTTCAGTTCGAACGCGGCGTTCACAAATCCGAGTGCGCCGACGGCGTTACTGCCTCCGGCGGGAATGATGTAAGGGTCAACGCCGTCGCGATTCCTACATTCCTCAACACGATGTTGAGTCACTTTCGGAAAGTCAACAAAACTGCCGCAAAGGTGGAGTTGAGCACCAACGGCACGGCCCAGCAGAATGTTTTTACGCACATGCGCGCTGGTTTCCTGCGGAGCCAGAATGGAGATGGCGCGCAGACCGACTTCTCTACAATAAACAGCCGTTGCCAGGGCATGGTTTGAGCCTGCCGCACCGTAGGTGATGACCGATTTCCGTCCTGCGGCCAGCGCTTCGCCCAGCAGAAATTCAAGTTTACGTATTTTATTCCCTCCGTAAACCCGGCCGCTTAGGTCATCCCGCTTCATCAAGAGCTCGTTGCAGCGATCTGCGCCCTCCAAATGACGCAGGGGCGTGATGGGGGTTGGCAATTCGGCGAACCGCGTTCTTGGAAAATGGTCGAATATGTGATTCATAATGAGACCAATAACACAGTATTCGGTTCGTTTCCACCCCTTTATGGGAGATCGGTTCATGATGAAAGGAGTATCAGCCATTCTGTTTGCAGTTGCATTTTCTGCAACGTTGACTTCGTTTGCGCTGCCGTCGAGTGAGAAAGTTCGGGCAGCGACAGAAGAATATATCCGGGATAATCATCAGGAAGAGGGAATAAAAACCTTCACGAATGCGCTGGTGAATGAATTGAAATCGAGTGTGAGAATCGCTGAGAATCGTCTCGCGGTTTATGGCGAATTAGCCGATTGCGTGCGCCTGATGCAGCTCTCCAGGGCAGTCCCAATTCCGGAGAATGTGCTGAAGTGGATTTCAGCCTCCAGCGAACGACTTCACCTTTTGGTGGATACACTCTCCTCGAAGGACAAACTGCCGGAATGTATGGCGATTCTCGATCAGCTGGCTGCCCATGACCCGGAGGGAAGAGATAAATATTTTAAGCTGATTCTGGCGATGTCGGTGGTGTGGGACGAGCCTCGCCGCCCGCGTCTGCATGGGCAGATGGGGAGAAAAGTTCTTCCGTATGAGCCCGAGCTGGAAAAGCGCTACGACTATTACAAGAACCTTTATGAGAGCAAAAAGGCCAAGATTGCTTACGGCGATCTCGGGGTTGGCGATCTGGTTTTTGTGGTGGACACACCGGTTCCAATAGAGGAGTTGGAGTGGGCACGGGATAATGAGAGCGGATCGGCAGACTCATGGGGCAAGAAGTATGCGATGATCAAATATGATAACAATCGGCTGCAGAAGGAGAAGTATGACTGGCCCAACGGAGAATATCGGCTTTCCTCCATCAAAGAACACGGCGGCATTTGTGTGGATCAGGCGTACTACTGCGTCATTACTGCACGCGCATACGGAATCCCCGCGATCTTTTTTGATGCTATAGGCAGCAGTGGGGGGCATGCCTGGTTTTCCTACATGCGGTCACCGAGGGAATGGGAGCTGGATATTGGACGGTACGAAAATCAGAACTTTACCACGGGCAACGCGTTTTATCCCCAGACCGGCGATTTGATGACGGATCATGATATTGAGTTTGCCATCGACAGCGCACGGCGAACGTCCGCCGCGATTAAGGCAGAATGGTATATCACCATCGCCAAGGTTGTTCGCAGACCGTCGCCGAGTATTGCGCGGCGTTGTGCGCAAGAAGCCCGGAAGGCCTTTTCAAAAAATCTGGATGCATGGAATCTGGAACTTGGCCTGCTGATTGAAGATCACGATTACTCGGGCATGCTCTCCCTGTTTAAGGAGTTTAAGGATGTTTTTCGGAAGTATCCCGATGTGCTGGCCGAGGCCGCCTCAAAAATCAATACGGCGCTTGTTGAGTCCGGACGGGATAAGGAGGCCGATGAATTGTTTAAAATGCTTTCCGGGGTGATCGGCAGCGATCGTGATGATATCCAGCGTGAGATGGAGATGATGCGCATTACTCAGATTATGGAGTCGGGTGACGCCAAAACCGCTCTGCGGGAGTTTGAGCAGTTGCTGGAGGATCAGATGGAGGCGGGGAGCAAGGTGCTTCCGTTATTAAACAGCTATTATGAGTTCATGGTTTCTTCCGACCAGATCAACGAGGGAGTCGATTTTCTTGGGGACTATGTAGATGACATGGTCGAAAAATCCGATATGCTGCCGGTGTATGAGCGGCAGTTCTTTCTGATCCTGCGCGATGCTTATCAGGAAACTGGCGATCAGAAGGCACTCGATAAAGTCGAGACGCGGTTGCAGGAATACGATTGATCGTCGTAAATCAATCGCCTTTCTATGGTTAAAATAAGGAGCTGTTTATCGGTGCTTTTTGGGTCGGCTCTGTTTTTTTGTTTTTTCCCTTTTAATCCGTTGGTTTCAATATATGGTGGATCAGTTTTCGGAGGGGTACTACATATTGTGTTTGTAAATAATGTAGGCACTTTTCCACTGGTTGCAGCAGAAGTGCGTTGAATGCACGAATCAGAGGGGTTTGCGCGATGAAGATTAAGGTTAAAAAACGGGATGCGGTATCCGTTGAATACGACGCATCAAAAATTAAGAATGCCATCGAAAAAGCGGTGAAGAGCGCGACCAAGTGCGCGGAGCAACTTCCGCCGCACCTCCGGACGATTGTGAGCGATATTACCGCCAAGCTCGACAATATTATTGCGGGCTATGAGCACCAAGGTCTTGAAGAGGTGGAGGTGGAGCAGATTCAGGACCTCGTCGAACAGCAGTTGATGGGCGCCGGGCTCTACGATGTGGCCCGCGCCTATATTCTTTATCGCGAAGAACACAAGAAGGCGCGTAATCAGCGGTTGCGCCCCGATGCATCGGCGATTCAGGATTATATGCTCGTCAGCCGCTACGCGCGTTATCTACCGGAAGTAAACCGTCGCGAAACCTTTGCAGAGGCGGTGGGGCGAGTGCGCGATATGCACCTGCGTAATTTCCCGACCGCTGAAGAGGAGATTCATTGGGCTTTTGATCGGGTGCTTGAAAAACGCTGCCTGCCATCGATGCGCTCCCTGCAGTTTGGCGGCGCGGCCATCGAAAAACAGCACGCCCGCATGTATAATTGCACCTTCGGAATTTGCGACCGTCTGGAATTTTTCCGGGAGGGTTTGTTTCTCATGCTCTGCGGAACCGGCGTTGGCTTCAGTGTGGAGTTTGAGCATGTCGAAAAACTGCCGCCGCTGGCCTGTTCGATCGACGAAGGTCAGGTAACGCATTTTACGATTCCTGACTCCATCGAGGGCTGGGCGGATGCCATGCACGAGCTGATGAAGAGCTATGTTGAGGGCTATCTGGTCGAGTTTAACTATTCCAGCATTCGTCCACGTGGTAGCTTGTTATCAACGTCCGGCGGGCGCGCTCCAGGACACGTTCCGCTGCGCCGTGCGTTGGAGCGCTGCCGGAACATTCTCGACGGTGTGCTCGGGCGCAAACTCAAGCCGATTGAATGTTACGACCTGATGATGCATGCGGCCGATGCGGTAATCGCCGGCGGCGTCCGCCGCAGCGCAACGATCTGCCTCTTTTCTCCGGACGACGGCGAAATGATGAATGCCAAGCGCGGCAACTGGTTTGCGGAAAATCCGCAGCGCGGACGATCAAACAACTCGGTTAAACTCATCCGGAACGAAACCTCGAAAGCGCAGTTTCTGCGCATCTTCCAGAAACAGAAGGAATGGGGGGAACCCGGTTTTTATTTCTCCAACGATTTGTCGCATGGTTGCAACCCCTGCTGTGAAATCGGGTTAAATCCGCATCTGGAGGTAAAAGATGACGCAGGGAATGTGACGATTGAATCGGGTTGGCAGTTCTGTAACCTGACTGAGATCAACGGTGCGAAGCTGCATACCGAAGAGGATTTCAGAACGGCGGTGCGGGCGGCCACGATCATCGGCACGCTGCAGGCGGGCTACACCACCTTCCCATACCTTGGCGAAACGACCGAAAAGCTCTGCCGCCGCGAAGCGCTGCTCGGCGTTTCCATTACGGGAATGATGGATTCGCCGGCGATTGCCCTCGATCCCGTGCTCCAACGAAAAATGGCCCACTATGCCATCGAGGTAAACCGCGAGGTTTCCGTGAAGATCGGCACTGAACCCGCCGCCCGACTGACCTGCGTGAAGCCTGCGGGTTCGACGTCGCTCCTGCTGGGGACGGCATCCGGTATTCATCCGCGCCATGCCCGCCGCTATTTTCGCCGGGTGCAGGCCAATAAAACCGACCCGGTGTATAAATTCTTCAACAGCCGGAATCCGCACATGTGCGAGGAATCGGTCTGGAGCGCAAACAAGACCGACGATGTGATCACGTTCTGTGTTGAGGCGCCGGAAGAAGCGATTCTGCGCAACGAAATGTCGGCGATGGATCTGCTGAAGCATGTGCACTCAACGCAGCAAAACTGGGTCATCCCCGGAACGGGGCGACCGGAATCCAATCCGGGGCTCTACCACAATGTCTCCAATACGCTCACGGTGCGTGAGGATGAGTGGGATGACGTAGCCGAGTATATTTGGGAAAACCGTGCCGACTTTACCGGAATCAGCATGCTGGCGGCATCGGGCGACAAAGTCTACGCGCAAGCTCCTCACGAAGAGGTGGTTTCGGCGCAGGATGAAACCCTTTGGAACGAGCTGATCTCAAAGTTTAAATTGGTTGATTACACCCAGATGCATGAGCGCGAAGATACCACTAAACTACAGGGCGAAATTGCCTGTGCCGGCGGTGCGTGTGAGTTGGTCTAATCACAATGATTTTTCCGTCATCGTCGTGGGGTAAGCATCCCTGCCTGCCTGCCTACCACCCAACGCTCCGCCTCCGTTCCACTAAACCTAAAAAGAGCAGTTGATTTTCATAACATAAGGATTTGGGAGCCGTCGTAGACGGGCGCGAGAACTCTTCCTTTAAGCCATTTGATGAAAGCGGCGGATAAAATATACCGCCAACGGTCTTGAGCACTCAACTGCTCCGCAGTTTGATAGAGCCGGTTTGGAAAGCTCGATATTCGGCTTAGTGTGCGCTGAATCTGCTCGGATGCAGCATGCGTTGGAGTCAGACGTAGGGTTCGGGTTCTTCCGCTGGTTATCAATCGCCCGACGGCTTGCAATAGCAGAGGGCGCGAGGTGACGGCTTCCATGTGCTGATCGGGGTTGGCAAGGCGAGTGAAGATATTCCACCAGTTGTATATGATGGCAACGATACGGGCGATAATGCGGCAGCGTTTGAGGTCTTGGGTCACGTAGCCACCCCAGCCCCACTGATTTTTAATTTCATCGAAGACGTTTTCGCAGTCGGCTCGATCACGGTAGAGCTTCCCGATGGCGCTGATCGGCAAGGCGGAGTTGGTGACCAGTATACAATATTCGTAGTCCGGCCCTTTTTTGAGTGCTTCGACAAAGGCGAACTCTCCTGTTTTTTCCGGGAGTGATGCGGGTGAGGAAACGACTTGCTCTTTGGGGTGGCGGAGCAAGACGCAGCGGCGCTCCTGACTCCAGCCGGAGAGCTGAAGTTTGGATTCGGTCCCTTGCCAAGCGCCCGCCGAATCGAATCCTCCGAAACCACCTTGCTCATTCCCAGCAGCTCCATTCCGACGCGTTCTCCACGCAAGCCTGTGATATGAGCGTAACGCGACTGACCGTTGAGAACCGAAAGCAAAAGCGTACCCCAGATATCGCGTATCTTCGGGGCATTATTGCTGCGATATTTGATTGGGCAGTCATTACACAAACCCTTGAAGAGTTCCGCAGATTCCAAATATTGGGCAAAAAAATACCAACGACCCCGTCGACGTAACCTTCGCCTCAGCATCCCATTGCACATCAATACGACCCTTCCCTCGTCCCAGTAGGAGGCGCAAATCTTCTCCGGCTTGCTTCTGCACACCATCAACAGTAGTGTGCGCATCTAACGTAACGACCTCGCTCATGATAAACTCCTCTGTTTTTGTCGACATGGAGTTTAGCGCAGGTCGTTACGTTTTTCACCCATTGGGTGCAGTTCGATTTTTCACTTTCCCCCTGTAAACAGAGCTTATATGCCCAAAAGCATCGCTCAACTGCCGTTTATAGGGTGAACGATGGAACAAGCTGGGCGAGCGCCAAGGCGACGATCCAGGCGGGAGTGGATGTGCAAGATCTCCCAGGTGGATGGGTTCTTGTTGGAAGCGGAACCTATTCCTTGTCGGCAACGATAACGGTCTCAAAACCGGTTCGCATCATAAGCGTACATGGACCGGAATCGACCATTGTGGATGCGGAGAACGGGGATTATCGCCTTGCTTCCACGTCACCATGTATCGATGCGGGGTCCAACGATTCTGTCGTTGGTTCACTGGATATGGACGGGAAGCCGCGTATTGCAGGTGGCGTCGTCGACATGGGGGCGTTTGAATTCTAGGACGACGAGGAGGATTAACAATGGGCTGTTGGTTTTTTCCACCCGTTTTGTTGTCCGCCTTAGATCGTTAAAAGACGCAGCCAATAGATGATCGTTTGATGATGGATCAGGGGAGTAAGGGGCTTTTCGACTGCTGTTTTATCTGGTTGCAGGAGTTGCTTTTTGAACGGAAATAGCTATTTTCGCGCCTCGCTTCCGCTGTGCGGAGGCAAAAAACCAACTTTTAAGAATTTGGAGTTCGGCTCCAGCGGAGGCTTTAATGTCCCAACAAATAAGGAATATTGCGATCATTGCGCACGTCGACCACGGCAAGACAACGCTGGTGGATGAAATCATCAAGCAGTCCAAGCTGTTTCGCGACAACGAGGAGATGCAGGTGTGTATGCTCGACAGCAACGATCTGGAGCGTGAGCGCGGTATTACCATTCTGTCAAAAAACATCAGCGTGAATTATAAGGGCGTAAAGGTGAATGTGATTGATACGCCCGGGCATAGCGATTTCGGGGGCCAAGTGGAGCGTGTGTTGAATCTGGCCGACGGCGTGTTGCTGCTGGTGGATGCTGCTGAGGGGCCGATGCCTCAGACGCGCTTTGTGCTCGATAAGGCGCTGGAGCTGAATCTTAAGCCGGTGGTGATCATTAATAAGATCGATAAGCCGGATGCGCGCCCGAATTATGTTCACGACAAGGTTTTTGATCTGTTTGTGGAACTGGACGCCAACGACGATCAGCTCGATTTCCCGATGCTCTACTGCAGCGGAAAGGAGGGCTGGGCCGATACCGTGCTGGATGGTCCGCGCGATTCCATGCTCCCGCTGATGGATGCTATTCTGGAGCATATTCCTGCGCCGAAGTTGCGCGAAGGTGCGGTGCAGATGCAGGTGAGTTCGATCGACTATAATGATTATGTCGGCCGTATCGGCGTGGGGCGCGTGTCTCGCGGAACACTCAATACTACTCAGCCGCTGATGCGTATACGACGTAATGGAAGTCAGGCTCAGACCCGAATAAAGCAGCTCTTTACCTTTCAAGGCCTGACGCGCGCTGAGGTGGACGAAGTGCCTTGTGGTGACATTTGCGCCATCGTCGGTATCCCGGATATTGATATCGGTGATACGATTGCCGACTTCAATGTGCCTGAAGCCCTGCCGCCGATCAGTATCGACGAGCCGACGCTCTCAATGACCTTCACTGTGAACGATTCGCCGTTTTATGGACAGGACGGACAATATGTAACCAGCCGCCATTTGCGCGAGCGACTGCTGAAAGAGACCGAGCGCGATGTGGCACTGCGCGTGGAGGAAGTCGGGGGCGATTCGTTTAAGGTGAGCGGACGCGGTGTCCTCCACCTCTCTATTCTGATCGAAAACATGCGCCGCGAAGGCTTTGAGATGTCGGTGGCGCAACCGCAGGTGATTTTGAAGGAGCGGCACGGGAAAAAAGAGGAGCCGATTGAGATTCTCCATGTGGATGTGCCGGATGAACACGCCGGAAAAATAATTGAACTGGCGGGGATGCGTAAAGGCGAAATGGTCGATATGGAGCAGCACGGCCTGCGTAAAATGATCCGTTTCGAAATTCCTACGCGCGGACTCATCGGTTTGCGTTCAAAAATGCTCACCGCTTCTACCGGAGAAGCGATCGTGACGCATCGTTTTCTTCGGTATGATCCCTACAAGGGACCCATTCAGCAGCGCCAGAACGGGGTGCTGATTTCGCAGGGCAGGGGTTCTTCGGTGCCGTTTGCGATAGACGGCCTTCAGCAGCGCGGCATTTTCTTTGTTGATCCCGGAGTGGATTGCTACGAAGGCATGATTGTGGCGGAGCACTGCCTCGATAACGATCTGGTGGTGAATCTCCAAAAAACGAAACAGTTGACCAATATGCGTGCTTCGGGGTCCGACCGTGCGATGAAAATTGCGCCGGCGCAGAAGAAGAGTCTGGAGGAGGCGCTCGAATATATCGCCGAAGATGAGCTGGTGGAGATTACGCCGAAGCACGTCCGTATGCGCAAAAAGCTCCTTCAGGAACACGAACGCAAAAAAGCAGGCCGAGCTAAAAAAACCGAGGCGTAGGATTTGGCACTATATTGGGGCTTTTCCCTTCCGGCCATTCTCCGTTTCAGTTTCTATTGTGTATGTTGTCGGTTCTTCCTGAAATCCCATCGAAAGATGCCCTTCAACAGCACCACGATGACCAGAATGGCCCAGAATATATTGAGGGGGTTACCGTGTTCGGCGTCGTGGCAGACCTGTTCCATAATACCGAGCTTCGGCGTGAACAGGTTCATTGCAAACCCTGCCGCCAAGGCGCAGGCCCCAAGCGTAAAAAGAAATACAATGGCCTGATTTCGCCCGATAATTTTCCAGAGCGTCGTCAGCGTTGCGGCATTGACAGCCGGTCCGGCAATGAGAAAAACAAGCGCCGCACCGGGCGAGATACCCGCTTTGATTAGGGCAAAGGCAATCGGTACAGAAGCCGAGGAGCAGACATAAAAGGGGATGCCGACGGCGAGCATAAGGAACAAGATCCATGGTGAGTTTCCCCATTCCGCTGGAATAATGTGGGTGTTGACAATACTGCTGATGATTCCGGAAACAATAATACCAAAGATGAGCGGACCGGAGATCTTGCGCGGGAGCGAGATAAATCCGTAACGGAGTATGCGCTTGAGCACAGGAATCTGGGTGGGCAGATCGGATTCATCGTCGCTAGTCTCCTCGGTCTGTTCATTTTCTTTGGGCGATATGGCCCCCACGGCAGCTCCGCAGAGAATACCGGAGAGAAAGGCGATCAGTGCTCTGGAAACGGCAAACACGCCGCCGAGCAGGGCGTAGGTGATCATCAGGCTGTCCACCCCGGTCTGCGGCGTGGAGGCTAAAAACGAGGCGGTTGCGCCGCGTCCGGCACCCTGTTTGCGAAGCGCCGCCGCCAGCGGGATTACGCCGCAGGAGCAGATGGGCATCGGCACGCCGATCAACGCCGCCTTCACAGAAGGTTTCCATCCGGAGCCGCCGAGGTGACGCCGCACATACTCTTTCGAAATCAGCACCGAGAGAATGCCCGCCGCCAAAAACCCAAAAAGCAGGTAAGGCGCCATCGCAACCGTAACGAGCCAGATCTCTTTGAGAATGTTCATCATCATAGTCATATTTCCTCTTTCCCCCTGAAACTGATGTTTTCGTGGCGTTTAATCAAGAACCAAATTGGTACAATTATTCGCGGTTAGAATCGCCGCTCTCCTCGCTGGATCAGGTGCGCACCACCGGGGAAAGGAATTTTTAGTGGAAATGCGTTCGTAGTCCAGCCTTGAGGCTGTTTTATACGCAACAGACAGCCTAAAGGCTGAACTACATACTTTGAACCTCTGTGCACAGAGTTTTGACAGGCGGGCGGTTGACGTGGTTAAACTGGCGCATGTCATTCTCAAAAATCATCAGGGATAAACTGAAGGCGCTGCCGGATGAGCCGGGCTGTTATCTCATGCGCGACCGCGATGGGAAAATCGTGTATGTCGGCAAGGCGGCTTCGTTGCGCAAGCGCGTGCAGAGCTATTTCCGAGAACACACGCGCCGTACGGCGCAGCCGAAGATCCGGAGCCTGATTAATTCCATCGCCGATTTTGACATTGTGGTGCTCAAGAGCGAGGCGGAGGCGATCCTGACGGAAGGAAAACTGATTAAGGAATATCGCCCGTATTACAACACGCTGTGGAAGGATGATAAACGGTTTTTGATGATTCGCGTGGATGTGCAGCATCCTTTTCCGACGTTGCAGAAGTGCCGAATCCGGAAAAACGACGGCGCGGTCTATTTCGGTCCCTACACCTCCGGACTGGCGGTGAAGGTGGCGATTGAGTTTCTGGAGCGTCAGTTTGGGTTGCGGCGGTGTCGTCCGCGCGTGCCCGATGGAGACTCGTATAAGCACTGCAGCAACGACATTGTGGCGAACTGTTCGGCACCGTGCGTGGGGCGGGTGAGCGAGGCGGATTATCGGGCGCGGGTGGACACGGCGTGTGCCTTTCTGCGCGGGGAGCGGATGGAGGTGCTGAAGGCGCTGCGGGCGGATATGGAAAAGGCGTCCGATGAACAACGCTTTGAGGATGCGGCCGCGCTGCGCGATCTGCTGCTCCATCTGCAGACAACGGTGAAGGAGCGCGCCAAGGTGCGTAAAACGCCGAAGATGAAACAGGATGAGGCGCGTCTGGGTTTGGCCGAACTACAAAAACAGCTCAAGCTGCCGACGGAGCCGCGCGTGATTGAGTGTTTTGACATTTCCAATATTTCCGGAACAAACTCGGTGGCCAGTATGGTCTGTTCGGTCGACGGCGTTCCGTATCCGAACCGTTACCGACGTTTTCGCATTAAAACGGTGGAGGGCGCCGACGATCCGCGCTCGATGGCGGAGGTGGTGCACCGGCGCTATTCCAGGCTCCTGAATGAACAGAAGCCGCTGCCGGGGTTGGTGATGGTGGACGGCGGCATAACGCAGTTGCGCGCGGCGAAGGCCGAGCTGGTTGCGCTGGGGCTGGATGCGCTGCCGATTGTCGGGCTGGCGAAGCGGTATGAGGAGCTGGTCTGGGACGTGGAGCATAATTCCGGCAACTTGGTGCTGCCTCGCCATTCTGCGGGGTTGACAGTGGTTACGCGCCTGCGCGATGAGGCCCATCGGTTCGCGATTTCGTATCATCGCGATCTGCGGCGCAAGCGGATTATGGAGTCGCGCTTGGACGAAATACCGGGCATCGGCGCATCAAAGAAGGAGGCGCTGCTGAAGCATTTTGGCTCCATCGCCCGGCTCGCGCGGGCGGAGGTGGAAGCGATTGCCGAGGCGCCGGGAATTGGACGTAAAACGGCGGCGCTGATCCGCAGCGAACTGGATAAAAAATCATAAATATACCCACAAAACGACTTGGGCGGAAGACCCAAAAATCTAAGGTTGGCTGAGCTTCGGGTGCATTTTGCTGATTAGCCGTCTTGTTGCGTCTTTTCTGCGAGAATCCGTTCCTGCCGGTCGCGCAGGATTTCTTTGTTGGTCCAGATGCCGTACGGATCGCGGTAGGGGAGTCTGCGGGTGGTTTCTTTGATCATTTTTAGTTCGTGGTCGGGTAGGGGGATTTCAATGTCCTGCGGGCGCATGGCGGCCAGGGTGCCGCCGCGCTGTCGACCGACGGGTTTGGTTTCGCCGACGTAGAAGCCGGCCTCGATGAGTCCGGAGCGCACGGGGATGGCGGCGCAATAGGTCAGCAGGAGCGCGTCGGGTTTCATGAGTCGTCGGAGTTTTTTGAAAAAGTCGACGGTCCATAGTTCGCTGTTGCGCTGCGTGGAAAAGGCGTCGAGGAAGACGAGGTCGAAGTGCTGATTCGGGAGTTTTGTGGCGGTGTAACGCGCGTCGCCCCAGCGGATGATTGCCGATTGTTGATTGCCGATTGATGATTTCCCGTACAGATAGAGCTCCGTGAGTGTTTTGCGCCAGTTGAAGGTGTCGGACGGGGAGGGCTGGAGGCTTTGTGCTGCGGCACCGACGACGCGGCGATCCATTTCCAGTGCAGTGATTTCCAGTTTTGATTTTCCAGTCGCAAGATTCAGGGCGGCTAAGCTGTTGTAGCCCAGCCCGAAGCAGACATCTAAAAGGCGGACGTTTCCGTGTTCCAGACGGTCGCTCAGTTTGCCCGGAACAATATATTTTTCCTCCGCCTCAAGGCGCGCGCCGGCGGGCGTGTGATAATGCTCTTTGTAGTCCTCGTTCCAGAAGGTGGTTGAGCCGTCCTCTGTTTCGACAGTTTTCAAACGGCCCGTTTCCGGTTTCAAGTTTCCAGTTTCAAGTTTCAAGTTTCCAGTTTCAAGTTTCAAGTTTCCAGTTTCCAGTTTCCGATAGAGATCGCCTTGGTGCCATTCGCGGCAGATCATCTGCTGGATGACATAGTCTTTGAACTGACCTTTTGCCATGTGCCACCTCGGAGCGATGAGCTCGTCGTCGAGCGTGTCGGTGGTGAGCCGCATGATCGGAATAATCGGCGGCATACGGCGGATAAAGTCCATGAGGTGCTCGGCATAATCGTGCTCCATAAACAGGGGGAGATTCTTTTCACCACCCGCTCCGCTTGAGGGCACAGAGGATTGGAGTTTTTGTCTCTGGGTCTCCGCGTCTCTGTGGTGAAGTTCGGAATACTGTTTTGCGAGGGCAGTGCCTTTTTCGATGTGCAGATTATGAACCTTTACCGCGTCGATCGGCAGTGCGGCCAGTGCGTCGGCGGTGGCTTGAAAATCTTCTGCGGTTTCGCCGGGCAGGCCGAGGATGACGTGTACAGCGACTTTGATTCCGTGCTCATGCAGTCGTCTAATGGCCTGTTCGCTCGCGGCCCAGTTGTGGCCGCGGTTAATGCGCTGGAGCGTGCGGTCGTTGCAGGTCTGTACGCCCAGCTCCACCCAGGTTTCGATGCGTTCGTTGAGTTGGGTCAGGAAGTCGTACGCCTGCGGCGTCAGACAGTCGGGGCGGGTTCCAATACTGACGGCGGAAAAATCAAACAGGTTGAGCAGTTCGAGATAGAGCGGTTGCTGTTCAGGGCCAAAGGTCGCGGAGAACGCCTGAATGTAGGCCATGAACTTTTTGGCGCCATAGCGCTCGCGCGCAAACTGAATGGCCGCACGAACCTGCTCCTGCACCGTTTCCGCGCCCAACGTCTGCACCGCCGCAGCACCGCGTGCGTTGCAGAAAGTGCAGCCGCCCGAGCCGTCGGACTCGCGATTCGGGCAGCCCAACCCAAAATCGATCGGTACGCGGAACAGCGCCTGACCGTGGCGTTTAATCAGGTAATCTTTATATTGGAGATAGGGCTTGTTCATAAAAGTGTATGTCGGGTGATCGGTAAATTGTACTTCGCCAATGGGGTTCGAGAAAAATATCGTCACCCAACTGCAGCTGAACATAAAACCTTCGCAGGTCCGAAGCCAGCGCGAAAAGGAGCTTTGGCCTGTTTCTGGGTATTTGATATTCATTTCCACTTGGAGTGCTATGTGCATGGATCGATAGACCTTTTTCGGCAAATACAGTGCATATTTTTCAGCGAAAAAGAGACATAGAATCCCTTTATATACGCGAATGTATATCAGTGAAGTGATTTTGCTTAATATAAAAAATATTAAAATAGTACTTGAACTTGGAATGGGCATTTAGATGTGTTAAGTCAATATTCGCATTAGTAGATGTGAATTCATTGTTAAAGGGAGTTTGGGGTATGAGAAGCTGGAAATGGGGTGTTTTTATTGGCTGCTTGCTCGCAAGTGTTTCTCTTGTACAGTCGGACTTGGTCGCTCATTGGGATTGCGGGATTACGAATGTTGTGGACGAGATGTTTCTATCTGGGAATGGAGAGCATCAAAATCTCAACGGAAATAAATTTCTTTCAGCGGATGATTCCCTCATCGGCTCGGTTTCACAAAACAAGGAGATAGCATGAAGAGATCGAATCGTTTCATCGCGGGGCTCTGCGCCCTGTTTGTCGGCATGGGCGCACTCGCGACCGCCATCAGTTCGCCAACCTTCCTCTGGAACAGAATGGAACCACCATTGCCACCGCCAGCTTCCAGAACGGCCCCATCCTCGCCGCGAAGCGGTTGGGTGCCTGCTGGGTGGAAAGAGCAGCTGATGGCTATTTTGGGTTTGTTGAATCCTACGAGGACTCCCAGCTTTGGGAGATGGATGCCATCGAATGCAACCTGCCGGACACGGACACGGTGGAGATGCGCATCAAGGGCATAGTCGGCGGCGTGATGTTCGACGACTATACGCTCGAACGCTGGATAACGCAGGCGAAGCATACTAAGGGGAGCGAATTCAGTAAGGGCATGAATTTAAAGTTAGTACATGTAAATTCAGGAATGGTAAAGAAAGGATTTGTAATGATCAAGTTCAAGTTAAGAGTTGTATCCATGGCCGCGTCTGCAGTGTTGCTGGTGTTCATTTTTGGGGGCGAGGCCGGGGCGGGGAACGAACCGTGTGAAGACAATTTCGCGGTCAGCATTTACAATTATCCAAGCGGCGTATTGACGATGAGGACTGGTGAAGCGAATCTTTTTGACGCTCAGGTAACAGGGGACATGGGTTTGTTACAGGGAGGGTCCTTTAATTGGTATGGTAGCGGGAACGCATATGTTGAGCCTCACAACTTTACCCCTTATCAACCATATCTTCAATATTGCCTCTACGTTGCACCGCCTACGCCGGGAGTCTATGAGCTGGAGTGCTACTACACGACTAGAAACGAGTGCATGGCAAGCGATACGGTTACGATCAGTGTTGTTAACCCGTCTTTGCGTATGATTGAAATGGCGGGCGGGAGGTTAAAACAGAGCTTCGCCTAACAGATGAACCCAGCGGTCGAAATGCGTATCATCGGGGTCGTAGGGTATCGTTCCATACTCATGATATTTTCCCGTATCTACAACGGGATCGCTTGTAGCGTATCCGTTTATTCCGTAACGGATCCCATCCTCTGATGTCATGTCTATCCACGACTTATTATGATTTGGAGAGAATGTAATCACTCTCTTTTCTGTGTATTCCAGAAATGCAATATTGATTTCCTTTTTTAAAAGCTCTATGTCATCCGTTCCAATGATGGATTCGAGGGAGGCTTCGTATCTCTCCTGGATTTCAAAGGGTGCTTTCGGGATTTCAAAGACCAGCTTATTATCCGTGGCTTCAATGCACACGGCTTGTTCGGCCTCCCAATTTCTGATTTCTCGTTCGACTCCAATTGCGATTTTTTCGATCTCGTTCAGGGTTTTGGCGTCCCATTCGAAGAAGTTGATCGCGCCATCGCTGGGAATAAGACGTCCAAAATTAAAGGGGCTTTCAAAACGTCCCTGTTCAAAGCCCACCCGTTTCCATATTTTCTGGGCATTATCATAGCGGGTAGACTTAAATTGTGCGATTGCGAGTTGATTTTGTAAGTCCTCAAGCTGAGCAGACATGGATGATATAGTTTCAGTTTGTAAGGGGAAGGCTTCGGGAAGGGGATTGTTCTGTGCGGGATTGTCAGGTGTCGTTTTGTTTGCAACTGGATCGTTCTCATTCCCGACTATGAAATACCCCAAGAGAAAGCCGGCGCAGATACTGATTCCTGTACAGGTGATCACATGTTTCATATTTCGCATTCCGCTTTGGGTTGTTAATTGAGTAGTGAAGTTGAAGTCCCTAAAACGGAAGGTCACCAATCAGGTGGTGCCAACGCTCATAGAGTGAAGATCCGGGGGTGTAAGATCCTGATTCAGCCAATCCAAAGAGTTCTGTTTCTTCTCCTACAGCTATTGAATCTACGTAGAAATGACCATAACACATTATCCCTACATTAAAGGTGTCCTGAATTGCTCTTGCTGGCCCTATGGTTTCAAAGAGAGAATCAATGTCTGTTGGATCTGGGTGCGCCAGAGTAGAGCGAGTAGATTCGCCAAAAAGGAATTCTGGTTCTATAACATCTCCAGCATGAATGTCCGAAAATGTAATCGTTCTCCGGTTTAATTCTTTGTTTATGTTGTCATTCATTGATGACATCAGAAGATCAGTATCTTCAGCGCCTAAAAGTGTCTCGAGTGACTGCTGGTATTGGTTTCGTATTTCCGGAGGTGCTTTCGGGATTTCAAAGACCAAATCGTTATCCGTGACTTCAATGCACACGGCCTGTTCTGCTTCCCATTTCTGAGCCTCTCGCACAGCTGCTTTTGCGATCCAG
This sequence comes from Lentisphaerota bacterium, assembly GCA_012729265.1. Lineage (GTDB taxonomy): Bacteria > Verrucomicrobiota > Kiritimatiellia > Kiritimatiellales > Pontiellaceae > Pontiella. Next base: position 25,587 of record JAAYDL010000347.1, read on the forward strand.
GCAATCTCGTCAACGGTTGATATATCCCAGCCGAAAAACTCGATCAATGCAGCGTTTGGCATCAAGCCATCAGTCACAAGATCTGGTGAAATTCCCGCTCCAAAGCCTTCTTGTTTCCACAATTCTCTGACTTTGTCATAGCGCTTGGCTTTGAGGCGGGTGGCGTCTAATCGACGTTGAAGGTTTTCGATTCGGGTTGTCAGCGTCGCAATTTTTTGCGTTTGAGTCTGGGGCTGGCTTTTCCTGTTAGCCCGATCTTCTTGAACGGACTGCTCCTTCGTCTCTGTTTGAGGCGAATTGCTCGTGAGATGACTTTTACGTGCGAAATGGCCCAATATAAATCCAGTGAAGAGACCAATTACGATGTAGATAATAAAATTACGTTTCATGCGTGGATGGTTGCACGAATGAATTTTTAAGTCAATGTTGCTGTAAGTCGGATTGCCGCTTTTTGAATGTCAAAACACGATGTGTTTATAACCATGGATGCTGATCAGCCTTGAGCATCAGTGTCGATCCGCGGAATCCGTGGTTCCGAATAATTACGTGCTCAGCAGCTCCTGCACGTCGCTCCACGTGAGCGATTGGCCGAGGTCTCCATCTTTTTCGAGGGCGGCATCGATGACGCCTTTTTTCTTCTGCTGCATCTGGAGCACCATTTCTTCGACGGTGTTCTGGGTGATGCGCTCGATGCTGCAACTGCTTTTTAGATCAATGAGACCACCCTATGGTTGGCGATTGACATATGGATAGAATTAAGATAAACGAAACTGTCAGTTCAGGGTATCTTAGATTGAGGTAATTATGTGGATTGACAGATCATTGGAGAAACAGATTCGGAAGGCGTGTGATTCTCGGCCTGCGCTTTTGCTGACCGGCGCCCGCCAAACAGGAAAAAGTTCGTTGTTGCGGCATCTTTATCCAGATGCGGATTATATGACATTGGACCGAGTTGCCATTGCCGAAGAAGCGGAAATGAATCCTGCTCTATTTCTGAATCGCTTTTCCGGCCCTGTAATTCTTGATGAAATTCAGTATGCGCCATCTTTGTTTCGAGAGTTGAAGGTGCGGATTGATAGTAATCGGCAGGAAACCGGGCGATGGATTTTAACGGGTAGCCAGCGTTTTGAGCTGATGAAAAATGTCAGCGAAAGCCTTGCCGGGCGTTTGCGCATTCTTCCGCTGGAAACATTAAGTGCGCAGGAGCTTCGAGCCTCCGGGTTTTTCAGTAGCTCCTCCATCAAAGACATTCTGTGGAAAGGAGGCTATCCCGAATTGTGGGCAACGGACGATCTCGAAAGTGGTGAGTTTTTTGAGGATTATGTCCAAACCTATCTGGAACGGGATTTGAAGGAACTTATTCAGGTGTCAAACCTTCGGGATTTTCGACGGCTGATACAAATTTGTTCCACCCGAGTCGGCCAACTGCTGAACTATGCCGATCTCGCGAAACATGTGGGGGTTTCTTCTGTGACCATAAAGAAGTGGGTCGGGGCGTTAGAAACCAGCGGGCTCATCTATTTGCTGCCGCCTTTCTACGCTAACATCGGCAAGCGTTTGGTGAAGGCTCCGAAACTATACTTTGCCGATTCCGGTCTGCTTTGTCATATGTTGAATCTGCAGGGGGAAGCGGCTTGCCTGCGCAGTCCCATGTTCGGGGCGATATGGGAAAATTTTGTCTTTTCTGAAATGATCAGGACCTTGCCGGTTAAGCCGGGGCACAATCTTTTTTTCTATCGCGACCAGAACGGAGTTGAAATGGATTTTGTCATAGAGATGGGCGGGCGTTTGATTTTTGTCGAGGCAAAAGCTGCTCAGAGGGTTGATCCGAGAAAACTGAATTTTTCTAAAATTGTTCCGCTGTTCTCTGATCGGGATGTCCAATGTCTTCTTATGAATTCCAGCGCAGAACAGTCTCCTGTTTGTTTGAAAGACTATTTCAGCGTTAATCCCTTGACGAATGAGTTGGGGCAGATTGTAGGAGAGGGCTGACGACGCTCCTCTGTCTTACACGCTCAGCAGTTCCTGCACGTCGCTCCACGTGAGCGACTGGCCGAGGTCGCCGTCCTTTTCGAGGGCGGCATCGATAACGCCTTTTTTCTTCTGTTGCATCTGGAGCACCTTTTCTTCGACGGTGTTTTGGGTGATGAGCTTGATGCTGTAAACGGTGTTTTTCTGGCCGATACGATGAGCGCGATCGGTGGCCTGATCTTCGACGGCGGGATTCCACCACGGATCAAAGTGGATGACCATATCGGCGCCGGTCAGGTTGAGGCCGCTGCCGCCGGCTTTGAGGCTGATGAGGAAGAGCGGAATCGAGCGGTCGGTGTTAAAGGTGCGAACGCGGTCCTGTCGATCCTGAGTGGAGCCGTCGAGATAGCAGTATTTCAGTGCGCGTGCCTCCAGCTCTTCGCGAATGATGGCGAGCATGGAGGTAAACTGGCTGAAGACGAGGATGCGGTGGCCGGCGTCGATGGCTTCATCGACCAGTTCAAAGAAGAGCTCGAGTTTGGCGGAGGGATATTCGCTCTTGAGGCCGGGCAGTTTAAGCAGGTCGAGATGACAGCAGGTCTGGCGCAGTTGGAGCAGGATTTTTAGAATCTGCATACGCGATTTGTTGAAGCCCTGCGCATCGACCAAACTGCTGATCTCCTTTTTGGCGCTTTCGAGCAGCTTTTTGTAGACCATGTGCTGGTCTTTACTGAGCGGGCAGTGGGCCACTCGCACAATTTTGTCGGGCAGGTCCTTGGCCACCTCTTTTTTAAGGCGGCGCAGGAGAAAGGGGTGCAGTTTGCGGCGGAGCTTAATCAGCGCCAGTTCGGCGTCGGGGCCGCCGTTTTGGATCGGCAGCTCATAGTTTTCGCGGAAGGCCTTGTGGTTGCCGAGGTAGCCGGGCATCAGAAAGTCCATGATGGACCAGAGGTCGGTCACGCTGTTTTCAATCGGCGTACCGGTGAGGACGAGCTTGTGATAGGCCTGCAGCTTTTTGACGGTGACGGCATTCTGCGTGGTCCGATTTTTAATGTGCTGCGCTTCGTCGAGTACGACTACAGCGAAGCGGTGGTTGAGGTATTCATCCAGATCGCGGCGGATCAGCGCATAGGAGGTGATTACCAAGTCGGATTTGGCAACCTTACTCCAAAGCTCGTGGCGGTCGCTGCCGTGCATTCTCAATACGCCCAGCTCGGGGACAAATTTTTCAGCTTCCTCCGCCCAGTTATCGACGAGACTGGTGGGGCAGATAATGAGTGCGGGCTGGCCGTTGGCCTGCTCGTTTTGACGTTGAAGTTGAAGCCAGGTCAGCGTTTGCAGCGTTTTGCCAAGCCCCATCTCGTCGGCGAGGATGCCGCAGAAGTTGCTGCTTTCGAGAAAGCGCATCCAGTATACGCCCTGCTTCTGATAGTCGCGCAGCGTGTTTTCAAGCCGCTCGCCGAGCGGGATCGGCTCCAACTTGGTGTCGCGGTTCTGCGCATCGGCTCTGGCCGTCCACTCCGGCGTACTTTCAACATCGATGCCGTCGAGCGCCATCAGCGATGACTGAACGTACGCGGCGTGAATGTTGTTCATAAAGAAGCTGCCGGGCGATTCGCCTCCGCCGACGGAGCAGTCGCTGAAAACGTTGCGTGCGGTTTCTATCGCTTCGGTATCGAGCAGAATAATACGGCCCTTCTTCTGAATGAACGCTTCGCCCATATTGATCGCACGCTGGATGTCGGCGTCGTCAAGGCTCTGGCCGCCCTGCGTTTCATACTCATAACCGACTTCAAAAAATCCGCTGTTGGATGCTGGGTTGATGTGCACCACCGGCAACACCGACTCCGCCTGATCCATAAAGGCCGCCGCCATACCTTCCATATCAATGCGCCAGCCGCGCCGCCGCAGTCGGGGCAGGGCACCGCCGAGGAAATTCAGTACTTCGCGCTTGCCGCGAATCTGCCGGAGCATGTCGCCCCGAATGCCGCGAAATCCTTCCGCTGTGACGAGCTCAATGGCCGCCTGTTCCGCCTCGGGATTGCGGATTTGGAATTCGAGCAGGTCGTCCTCGGAGGGGATAGAAAAGCGGCTCTTTACATCTTCCTTTCCGGCGACGAGGCGGATCGCGCCGTATTCGGCGTACAGCACAGCGGAGAGCTCCGTTTGCGTTCCATCGATCACCAGCCGGAAGCGCGGTTTGGCGGGGCGGAGCGAGAGCATATCCTCCGAAATAGTGCGCTCCACCGAAATCATGCTCTCCAGCATCGGTAGTTCGGTTTGAAGAAACGCCGGAATGGCATCATGCGCGATTCGCACCGGCGCATCATAAATGGCGCGCATCGGCCCCGGCAGTACGGTTTCAAGCTTGGTGAATACGCCGTCCTGCAGCACCCAGCCGTTTCCGCCGCTGACAATAAAGTCAGATTTAACACCCGCTTCGCTCAAGGCACTAAGATCACTAAGCTTTGAGTCCTTTGTGTCTTTGTGTTTTATATTATCTGAGTGAATGGTCAGCACCAGTTCGCCGGAGGCTTCGTCGAGCGTCATCTGAAGATGCGTTGAGGTGACGGCTTCATCGACCATCAGATAATCTTCGCGCCCGCCTTCATAAATTGGTTTTCCGTCGCACAGTTCAAGAATATTGATGAAGTCCGCCAGAGAGGCCGTGAATTTGCCTTTAGCCGGGCCTTCGCAAATGTCTTCCAGGACAAACAGCAGATTTTCGTCGGCGCTACTCAGCGCCAGCGGATGTTTTTTAGGCACTTCGTTCAGCGGAACAATCTCTCCGCCGATCTCTAGGGCGCAACGCAGAGGGACTTCGCACTGCGGAAGCGATTCGCGCCAGCTCTGCTTGAGTATAATTCGTAAAGTGGTCAGTGTACCGTTGGGATCGCGGGTGTGGTAGGCCGATTCGTCGAACGCCGCGAGCCGCTCCGCCCGGCGTTTTTCCTCTTCCATTTTGTCCACGCGGTGCGGGTCGGAATAGAGGCGGACCGCTTCGAGGCCGAGCGCCACCAAGTGTGCACAGATTTTGCCCTCTTCCCGGTTTTCGCGGCAGGGGCAGTGGTTTTCAACCAGGCCATCTTTAAGCACCTCGAACTTGCTGCGCATTCCGCGTAGACCGATCGACAGCTGACCGATCACAAACGGATGTTCGTAAGTTACTTTATCCACTTTGCCGCGTTCGAACAGCGTCATGCCGTCCTTGAAGGTTTGGCGGCCGGCCCAGTCTTCCAGCATTTTTTGTGTAAAAGGTACGTGCATGGTTTTGATTCGTGATACGTAATACGTAATATGTAATGCGTGACTCGTAATACGCAATACGCAATACGTAATACTTAACATATATTTTTTAGCTTATTGAGGGAAATGTGGCGGTCATGTCTCAAGTTGTCTCCCGTTTCGTCCTTCACACATACTTCAGCAGAAGCCTGCTTGTCCAGTGCGCGATGCGCTCTTTCGATCGCGCAGGAATCAGAGGTAACGCGGGAAACGGGAGTCATTGATGTTGGGACGTCGGAGGTGAAGAAAGGTCAGTCGACAAGATTGGGTGCTTTTTGAAAAAATATCCATAAGGCTTTGACTCCTTGCCCGTTCTACGTTTATATGTCTGCAAAAGGGCGCTCGACGGATGGGCCGTTGCCCGGAAAGAGTTCTCTGTAAAGATCGAATTAGATGTATTTTGGGGGAATTGAAGGTTAAGCAAAACATGGAGGGCGTATGAAAAAGAGTATTGTGCATTTTTTTGTTTGGGTTGCCATTGCCGTGGGTGCCGTTCAGGGGGCACCTGTTTATCGAACCTTCACGAACACCGAAGGTCAGACCATTCAGGCACGCATCATTCAATATGATGAAGTAGGGGACCGGATTCTGATTGAGCGTAAAGACGGAAAAAATAAGGATTGGGCAGCGCTGTCCATGTTCTCAAAGTCGGATCAGGAATATATTCAGGAATGGATTGCTGCAGATCTGGTGCTGAACGAGAAAAGTTTGCTCGTTGATATCGACAAAAAAAGTGAAAATATGGAGAGCGATGTAGACTATACCTTTGTAGCACCGCGCGGCGCATCAACAGGAACCTGGGAACGAGCAGAGGCCTCACGACTGGATCGCGAGGAGGTTCATTACCAACTGCGTTTAAAAAACAGCGGCAGCGATGATATTAAAAATATAAAGATCGAATACTGTATCTATTTAGTGAACGATTCCGGTGGTCGACGGTTGAATTCAGGAAGCGTTACAAATGGAGTCATTGAGCTTGGTGGGCTCTCCAAAGATCACTACAAAGCGACGGAAACGCAAGAGGTCATTACTTCAAAGTACTATGAAAGAAGGTATGTATCGACCTATGACTCCACAGGAGCGAAGAAGTCCTCTTCTTATCTTGCAAAGATTTCCGAGGTGGAAGTGGAGGGAATATGGATCCGTATTACTGGCCCGGAGCTGGAGGGATTGCCTGTGGTGCGTGATGTTTATTATCCAAGAGGTTTCGAGAAAAAAGGCTATCAATGGAATTCCACAACGAAAATCCTCGAAAAGGATAAAAACGATGTGGGAGGATTTGTTTGGGATCGCCTATGATCCTAAAAAATGCAGTAGAGAAACCGCAAATGAACGTTAATGGACGCAAATAAGTTTTTCTGGGTTTATGAGCGGTGTTATCTTCGTAAACTGGCCTGCACCGTTTGATGTTTCCGAGAGCCAACACGTAACTTCGTTATCTTGGTTTTCTTCTGTAAAAAAACAAAAATGAAAATGAATGCAGGTTTACAGAAGAAAACGAAGAGAACGAAGCGGGCATGCATCGGAAATTGTTTTGAGCAAGTGGTGGAGCCGGAAAATCTTCTCTTTCAGTTCCTTACACCTCAACTTCTATCCATTTTTCCTTTCAAAAACGGCCATGCGTAATACTCTGCGGACAAGGATGTTATTGACCGAAAAGACGCTAAGAAAAAAAGCTGAATTCTTCTCTTTGCGTCTTCGCCTCTTTGCAGTCATTTTCTGCTGAGGAGCCGCGTTAAGGAAAACTGCTTCGGTGGAAAAAGCAGATGCCGACCGCGAATAACGCGGCCGGCATCTGGGGTTGGGGGAGGAGTAGGTTTAGTTAATGGTAAGTTGAGGAAGATCTTTCGTCCATGAGGCTAAGGTGTTGGGTGTGGAAAATTCCCGTATGGAGAGTACGCCGTTTGTGCCGGACCCATATACTCTGAAGGAAATTCCCAGTACGCTCTCGTTATCTATTAAAACTTCGTCTGTGCTGCTTCCAAAGGCGGTCTGTGTGGTCTGTATTTCATAGACGGTGTTGAGCGCGACATCGTCGGTTTTGACCGTGACTTTTTCGCCTTCGGCCAAGCTTCCTATTTCAATATACCCTTGCTCCACACGCGAGAGCGTTGCTTGACCATCCTCGGTTGATCCGATGCAGTAGTAGTATTCGATATAGAGCTTTTCAACGGGTTCTGTGGCAAAATTTCCGACGGTAAGCTCGCAAAAGTGCGCTGTTTCCCGCGTGTAACCATCTTCCTGCTGAACCGTTTTGGCTTTTCCCTGATTCTGCAGAACGGAAACGAGTAGACTGTCGGCTGAAATCAGCAGACTCGATTCATACCACGCTTCAATATATTCAAGATCTTCGCTGCTGAACGCATTAACGCCAACCCATGCTTCCGCGCCGTCTTCTCGTCGGAGCTGAATTTTGGATTCTTCAAAATCGATGCCTGTGATCTGGGCGTAAATGGTGCTGCCCTTTGTGTCGGTAAAGTTACGGTAAAGGCCGAACGCCTGAGCATGAGCAAATCCCGTCGTCAATCCGATTAGTACCAGTGTTAAAAATTTAGTTTTCATTCTCATCCCTCTCTGTTTGGGTTTCGCGAATCCAGCGTTCGCATGGCCAGAAAACAGAAATGGATTCAAATTATTTGCCCTTTTATGATTACAGTATTTTCATATTGCTTTCATGTAGGTGTAATGTTTTGTAACCAAAACAATATAAGCATCTTACGGGAAAATATCAGTCCATATTTCCAGCTCGGAGTGATTTGAAAGAGCGACGCCGGCAGCAATTTTTTCCGGAGTGGAGAGCAGCGTTTGAATAATTTTTTTCTTTGAAGTGCCCGTAACGAGCAGAATGAGCCGCTCAACGCGCTGGAGAAAAGCGGGGGTTACACTGACGCCGTGCAAGCCGTCGGGGCGATCAGTGTGCAGCACCAGCGGACCCGTTTTCCGGCGAGCCTGTTCGAGCGTAAAAATTCCGGCGGTATGGCCGTCGGTTCCCATGCCGAGGAATCCGAGATCAATATGCTTCATGGGTTGCAGCGCGTTCTCAAATTGAAGCGCGGCTGCTGGAGCGGGCAGAGCAGTATTAACACGCAGGAAGCGATTCTCACACTGGAGCGCGGTGATCATCGGCATTAGATTGTGTGCATTGTTTTTATTGGAATCGAACGGTTCCATGCGTTCATCGCTGAGAAACAGAATTCGCTCTGGATGAACGGGGCAGGGGGCTGCGGCGAGGTGATTATAAATAACATAAGGTGTGGAACCGCCGCTGAGCATCAGGTTGCCTGATTCGGCCAGCGTTCTGCGCAACAATGCATCGGTTTCACCGACCAATGCTTCAAGGGTCTCAAAATGTCGAATCTTTATCATGCGTCCTTTCGTACCATTTTACGGACGCAGATTCCACTTAAACCCGCCGTTCTAAAATGGGGGGTAAACCGCAAACATTCGACAAAATAATTTTGACAGAATGATTTGGGGGCAGAATGATGAACCGCTCCTGCGGCGCTATTTCTATGCTGGAAATTATCTGCCTTTCGTTTCGGGTTAAAGGTACATAGGGGTAAAACCGCAGATTAACGCTGATGGACACGAATATTAGTTTTTATGTTTATAGATCGACAGAGTGTCGGTCTTTTTTTACTCTGATCTCCTTTGTAACATTGCAATCTGTGAGCAGGCTCCATTACAGAGTTTTTGTGGAGTTATAATGGTGCAGGGAGAATGCAGGTCGTACATTCGCTGCAATCCAATAGGGAGAGTAAAGATGGACTCATATGAAGTGCTGAAAAAATCGATGAGCGATTTGGGGGTTAAATCGGTGGCCTCAGATTTAGGGCTTTCGACTTCGCTTATCTACAAGTGGTGTCAGCCCTCCGGAACGGAAGATTCCAGTGGTGCGGAAAACCCGCTGGATCGATTAGTTCGCATCTATGAGCTGACCCGCGATACCGGTCCTATCAAGTGGCTCTGCCAGCAGGCGAACGGTTATTTTGTTGAAAATGTTTCGCCGAAGGAGATGGACGCGATTCCTCTGCTGCATATGACCCGTCGGATTGTTCGTGAGTTTTCGGAGCTGCTTGATGTGTTGACCGAGAGCATTGAAAACGACGGTGTTATCGATCTGAAAGAAGCAGATCAGATTCGGGTTGAGTGGGAAAAGCTCAAGTCAACGGCCGAGAGTTTTGTGGCAGCGTGTGAACAGGGACATTACGACAAATAGGAAGAGGAGGATGGATTATGCAGGAATGGTGGACAGGCTTAGAGGGCGTGACTCGGTTTTTCTATGGAATGGCCGCGTTCTTTAGCGTTTTTTTTCTTTGGCAGATGGTTGCCGCTTTTCTCGGGCTGAGCGGCGATAGCATGGACCTAGATAATATTGACGTCGACATCTCGGATCTCGACGGGACTGATAACTTTGACCATCAAGACGTGGTGGAGTCGTCGCAGGCCTTCAAGATTCTCAGTTTACGTTCGATCATTACGTTTTTCACGCTCTTCTCGTGGGGCGGTGCGCTCTATACCGGCAACGGCGTTCCGGTAACGAAGGCGCTGGTCATTTCTTCAATTTGGGGGTTGATCGGAATGTTGGCTGTGACGCTGGTTTTCTGGGCCATGAATAAACTGACCGAAACAGGCACGAAAAATATTGCCGCGAGTAAAGGGCAGGCAGGGACCGTTTACCTGAATATTCCAGCCGACGGATTCGGTGAAATCAAGACGACGGTCAATGGTGTGGTTGAGCATATAAAAGCCAAGAGTGTGTCAGGAGAGGCACTTCCTGCGGGAACCGAGATCCGCGTGGTTGAGGTGGTTGATCAGATGTTGGTTGGGGTTGAAAAGTTAAATAATAAGGAGGGTTAGGTATATGGAGGGATTAGTTCTAGTCATCATTTTAGCGGTTGCTTTTATCGGCGCGGTTATGGCGATGATCAGTCGTTATCGGCGTTGCCCGTCGAACAAGATTTTAGTGATCTATGGGAAGACCTCGAGTGGAGCCGCAAAATGTATACACGGCGGAGCTGCTTTTGTGTGGCCGCTGATTCAGGATTTTGCCTATTTGGATCTGGAACCGTTCGTGGTTCCAATCGATCTGAAAAATGCGCTTTCACTTGAAAATATCCGCGTTACGGTTCCGACGACCGTAACGGCTGCGATTTCCAACACCAAGGGTATCATGCAAAATGCGGCGGTTCGATTGCTGGGGCTGACGCGCCAGCAGATTGAGGATCAGGCCCAGGATATTATTCTCGGGCAGATGCGTGCCGTCATTGCAACCATGCGCATTGAAGAGATTAATCAGGACCGCCAAGCCTTCCTTGCTAAAGTGAATGATTCGGTTTCCGGCGAACTGGAAAAGATTGGTTTGTATCTCATCAATGTCAACATTCGCGACATTGGCGATGAGTCCGGTTATATCGAAGCGCTGGGTCGCCGGGCCGCTGCGGAAGCGATCAATCAGGCGTTGATCGATGTGGCCGAGCAGGAAAAATTGGGTCAAACCGGGGTGGCCGAACGCGAACGTGATAAGCGTGTTGCGGTGGCGGCAGCAACGGCGGAGGCGGAAATCGGGGAAGCCACTGCGGATCGTGACCGCCGCTCGAAACGCGCCGGCCTTGATGCGGAAGCCGCGCTGGGCGAAACCGAAGCGCGCTCCAAGAAGGCCGCATACGTGGCCAATCAGGGCGTGGCGGAGCAGGAAGCCCGTCAGCGTTCAGAATCCGCTGCTCGCGAGGCCGATGGTGCCATTCGCGTAGCGCAGGAAAATGCCGAGAAGAAGGCGGAAGAGGCCCGTGCCGAACGTGAGGCTGCGCGTCTGAATGCTTCTGTCGTGGTTCCTGCTGAAGCCACCAAGAAGCAGACGATTATCGAAGCGGAGGCTCAGAAAGAACGGTCGATTCGTATTGCGCAGGGTGAAGCTGAAGCCAAGCTGGCCAAGATGAAGGCTGAAGCGGCCGGGGTTCAGGCCATTCTTGATGGTAAGGCAAAAGGTTATGAGGCGTTGGTTAATGCCTGTGAGACGGCAAATCAGGCGGCCTCGCTGCTGCTCATTGAAAAACTGCAGGAAGTTGCTTCGGTTCAGGCTCAGGCGATTCAGGATCTTCCGATCGAAAAAGTCATTGTTTGGGATGGCGGCGGAAAAGAGAGTGGACTCAATGGCCTTGGTGGACGTCTTATGGGCGCGCTGCCTCCGATGCACGAGTTGGCCAAGCAGGTCGGGCTTGAACTTCCGGACTTCCTTGGAAAAATGGAAGAAGCACAGGATTCACCTGCTGAAAAGTAATTACGTATTCCTTGTTTGAGTAGGCCGTCCCGTTCCGGGGCGGCCTTTTTTTACTGCGTCATCCGCTCAAACCCAATGTCGAGCAGCTTGCGGACTTCGGCGGTTCGGGTTTTGCTGTCGGGAGAACCGACAATCACCGCCAGAATGCGCTGTTCGCCCTTTTTTGCGGTGGCGGCGAGCGAGTATCCGCCCTTGGCATGGTAGCCGGTCTTGAGTCCGTCGCAGCCGGGATAGGGCTCCTGCCGGACGAGAATATTGCGGTTGGCCAGCATAAACTCTTCGGAACGGATCGGGGATTGGGGCAGCCAGGCGAGCTTAGTGCTCGAGAGTTCGAGCGTCTTGGGATGGCGCATGACGGCGAGGCAAAGGAGGGCAATGTCGTACGGCGTGCTGATGTCCGGCTGCGTTCCATCGGAGGGAGGAAGCCCATGCTCCGAGTGGTAGGTTGTCGAATTCATGCCGAGTTCTTCAGCCCTCCTGTTCATCATCGCCACAAACGTATCGCGGGATCCGGCGACGTGGAGCGCGAGTGCGCGGGCGGCGTCGTTTGCGGAATGGATCATGAGAGCCTGCAACAGGTTGTCGACGGTGTAGAAGCCGCTTTCCCGCGCATCAAGATAAACCTCTGAGCCGCCGATTTCGGAGACTTCCTTCGTAATCGCAACCTTGTCGTCGAGATGAATTTTTCCGTTATCGATCTGTTCGAGCACCAATAGCAGCGTCATCAGCTTGGTGATGCTGGCCGGATAGGCATAGCCTGTGGCTTTGTTTTCGTAGAGAATTTTGCCTGTGCGTACATCCACCACAATGGCGCTTTGATAGGGGTTCCCGATGAGTTCGGAATGGACTTGCGTAGTGTGATTGTCGGGGCGATCAGAACGCAGATAGCCGGATCGGTTTGTAGGAACCGCAATGCTTTCCACGGAAGGAGCGGGTGCGGGCGACGGCGGATCAAGCTCCTGCGGATCGATCGTGTCCCAGAGCGGTTCAACAAGCGTCCCATCGCCTTCATCCGGTGGTTCCTCTGTGCGCTCTTTCGGAAGATAGGCGGAATAGGGATTTGATAAAGGTGCGGATTCCTCTTCTTTGTTTTTTAATCCGATGATGGCGTATAGAATCAACGCGTGCAGCGCGATGATCAGGATGCCGATAAATAAAATAGTAGATTTCTTCATATGACGTTGTACCCATTTCAAAAGTCGGGTATCTCAGGGGATTCATGAACACCATACAATCTCAATTTGTTGAAAAAGTTCTCTTGGGCGGAAAATCCCTGCAAAAAGCGGAGGGTTCCGCCTTTGCGCCATCCAATATTGCGTTGTGCAAATATTGGGGCAAGCGGGATGCCGGATTAAATCTTCCGATCAATTCCAGTTTATCGATTTCACTGGGCGAGCTTGGAACGCACACGAAAATCAGGCTGCGTGAGCGCGAGGATGTGGTCTGTCTGAACGGCGTACAACAAGCCGACGAGAGCGGATTTGTTCAGCGCATAAAGGCATTTTTAGATCTTTTTCGCCCGGTTTTGGGTTCGGCATTTTTTGAGGTGCGCACGCAAAACAATATTTCCACCGCCGCCGGGCTGGCTTCTTCGGCTTCCGGGTTTGCGGCACTCGTGCTGGCCCTAGATAATATGGCCGGTTGGGGGCTTGATCGCAAACAGCTCTCCATGCTGGCCCGCTTGGGCAGCGGCAGTGCTTCGCGCTCCGTGTATGAAGGATTCGTTCAGTGGAATGCCGGGCAGTTGTCCGATGGAACAGATTCCTTTGCAGAACGACTGGAGATTGAGTGGCCGGAGTTGCGTGTCGGCATAGTGGAGGTTTCTGCGGACCAAAAACCGGTGGGTTCTCGCGATGGCATGAACCGTACCGTTGCGACGTCGGAGCTGTATAAAAGCTGGCCGGATCAGGCTCGTGCGGATTTGTTGTCTATTCGATCTGCTATAGAACAACTTGATTTTACCCTGCTGGGAAAAACGGCGGAGCGAAATGCGCTGGCCATGCATGCCACCATGCTGTCGGCTTGGCCGCCGCTTCTCTATCTGCAGCCCGACAGCGTGGAGCAGATTCATAAGGTGCAGCGCACCCGAGCCGACGGTTTGGAGGTCTATTTAACCATCGATGCGGGTCCGAATATCAAGCTGCTGTTTTTGGCCGAGAACGAGTGCGAAGTCTGTGGAGCCTTTCCAGGGATCCGGGTCATTCGTCCGTTTCCGCAGCTGTAATTCCGTATTCTTTCCACGAAACTCCTTCGGGGAGTTCTTTTGAGAATTCACGCAGGTTATGTCGCAGTTGCTCTTCTTCGGCGGGATCGACGGCAAAAAAGGCGACCGATTCATCGCCGCAGATGACATTGTTTTGGATCGTATAGCTGCCGGCTTTGATCCATTCCTCCGGCAGCGCGGCTTGGTCGTGGAACCAAGAGTCGTAAACGAGGGCAATTTTAACGTTCCGCTGCTGTGTTATCTCCCGAATACGCTGAGTGGTCAGTGCCCCCTTCATATGGAGCAGCATCGTTTCGCGGGAGCCTAAACCCCAGAGGTCCAGACAGCGAGGGGAAGCCAGAAAGTTGATGGCTCCGATGTCGTTGGCGGCAATGGCGACGGTGTTGTAATACTTTTTCAAAAAGAGACCGCTCTGATAATGTTGCTGATAAATGTTGTGCGTCGCTTGAGGCGTGTTGCAGTGAGCAATGACCGCACGGTGAGCCAGCGGTCCAATGCATAAAACGATGATAAAGCCTTCGGCAACCCGGGCGAGCAGAGTTGATTTCGAATCCTTTATCCCTTTGTTGAACAGCAGCGCAATGGAGGCCAATGAGAGCGCGATGAGATATGATTCATAGCGGTAAAACCAACCCACCTGTGCAAATTGAAGATGAAGCAGGGTCGCTACAATGGCAACTGCGGCCAGAAGCGTTCTTTGGGTCCAGTGGGTATCGCTATTCAGGTTTTTCCAGAGCCCGACGGCCAAAAGAAGAACGAGAATAAAGAGGTGCGGTGTGGTGACCAGCGTATTGAATGCGTCCATACCCAGTGAGTTGAGGGTCTGCACAAATCCGCTCACGTCCGGTACACTGCCTTTGATCAAAACACTGTTGGGTAAAAAGCTCTGTCCGTTAGCTACCCAGTAGAGGCCAAATCCCAACACCGGGAGCGCGGTTCCGAGAGCACAAACAAGGGCGGATTTCCATTTTTTAACGAGACCAAGCGCGAGAAGAATTGCCGTCGAGGTAAAGAGGGTTTCGAATCGGGAAGAGACTGCGATGGCGCTCCAGATTCCCAATGGTATTGCGGTGAGGAATCCGTCCTTTGTGTTGCGGTTGAGCAGCGGCCAGAGGGTATAGGCCATCGCAATGATCGCGGCGGTATGAAGCAGATGTTCCATACCGGTCATCGCAATCGGGATCATGGGAAGAAACGCAATGGCTGCAATCAGCAATACGCTTGTTGATCCCTTGCTGATGCCGGTCCGATTTGCAAACTTCCAAAGCGCAATGATAATGCCCATTCCGCAAAGCCAGTTGAGCAGGAGCGGTATCCACTCCAGCGGACCCACTATGAAAAAACATCCGGCGAGGAGAAACGTCCAAAGCGGAGATGAAGAGGAGGCGCTGAATTCGTAGGGCGTAATACCGAAAACGCCGTTCTGAGCAACATGTTTCGCCATGGCCATATGGATGTAGGCGTCATCCAGTGTATATGAAACATGTCCGTTATATAAAGTAACGCTGCAGATTATGCCCAGTAGAGCCAGTGTATAGACCAGTAATGCTGCCGGAAGAATCCAGTTTTTTCTTTTGTTTCTGCTCATCTTCAATGTGGCGTTTTTGTGTTCATTAGAATTAAAAATGTATCCAAACCGGACACAAAATCAGCGGGACGGTATACATCCGAAACAGGTTGCACAAGGCATTATTGAGTTTTGCCGGTTTAGAATTTTGGGTGACAATAAAAACGCCGAGACCGTTTAGATAGGCCTCGGCGTATTATTTACTCAACAAACCGTTAGGTGGGCGGGCTTATTCGTCAAAAATAAAGTCCCTGTAGAGTTCGTAGCGAGCAGTCATATCGCGGATTTTCATTTCAAGGACGCTTGCACGC
>JAAYDL010000348.1 GCA_012729265.1 Lentisphaerota bacterium
GATGTGACTGCCTTTGTCCGCTCCGGTGAAAACAAGCTTGCGGTGGAGGTCTACCGCTGGTCCGACGGCAGCTATCTGGAAGATCAGGACATGTGGCGGCTGAGCGGCATCTTCCGCGACGTCGATCTGTTCATTCGCCCGCAGACCTTTATCCAGGACTTCACCGTGGGCGCGCTTCCAAACGATGCGTTGGACCAGGCGCAGGTCTCCATCAATGTCGCGATCGAAAACCGGGCTGATGTTGCTGCCGACGAGTTGAGCGTCGAAGCCTTGATCTACGGTCATCAGGTTCGTTTTTCCCTGTCGTCGGAATTAGAGCCGATCGATGCCGCCTCGCAGCGAACCGTTCGGCTGGAAGCGCGCATGGACGATCCGTTGCTTTGGTCGGCGGAAGCGCCCAACCTCTACGATTTGCAGCTGGTTCTGAAAAAAGGGGACGCGATTCTCGAAACCGTCCATTGGCGTTTCGGGGTCAAGAAGGTGGAGGTCCATGGCGAGCTGTTCAAAATCAATGGCCAAGCCGTCAAGTTGAAGGGCGTCAACCGGCACGAGCACCATCCCCGGACGGGACGCCACGTCGATCATGAAACGATGATTCGCGATGTTCAGCTGATGAAGCAGGCCAATATCAACCTGGTGCGCACCTCACACTATCCGAACGATCCCTTTTTCTACGAGCTGTGCGACCGATACGGCATCTATGTCATGGACGAGGCGAATCAGGAGTCGCATGGTTTTGGAATCGGAAATACGATTCTGGGCGATGATCCCGCGTGGGAGGCGGCCCACGTCGACCGGATCGTTTCCGTGATTGAACGCGATAAAAACCATGCCTGTGTCACGTTGTGGTCTCTCGGTAACGAGGGCGGGCGCGGACGCAACTTTAGGGCGATGGCCGAGGCGGCGAAAAAGATCGATACAACGCGACCGCTCTACTGCGATTCGGATCGGAGTGTTTCGGCGATCTACGACGAGGGATACCTTCCGCCGGAGCGGCTGAGGCAGCTTGGCCAACGCACCACGGATCGTCCGGTCTTCCTACGTGAATACGCGCATGCCATGGGAAATTCGGTGGGGAATCTCCAGGAATATTGGGATGTCATTTATGCGGACGATAGTATTGTCGGCGCGGCCATTTGGGATTGGGTCGATCAGGGGATCGCAACGCGTATCGACGGCTCGCCGCTGCACTATGGCGAGCATCCCGCATCGCTGCTGCTGCAGGAAAACGAGTTCTGGGCTTATGGCGGCGATTTTGGCGATCAGCCCAACGATGGCGCCTTTTGCCTCAATGGTTTGGTCGGTCCGGATCGCGTGCCGCATCCGCATTATTACCAAGTCCAGAAAACATATCAGCCAGTAGAGTTTGAATTGGTTGAGCAGAATCCGTTGAGGATCAAGGTGACGAATCGATATGGCTTCCTGTCGCTCGATCATCTGGATCTTCGCTACGACGTCGTTGTGGATGGAAAGGTTGCGGGTTCCGGTGTTGTGCCGTGCAGGGAACTGCTTCCGGGCGATTCAAGGATTGTTGAAATTCCGCAACCCGCCGCTCCCGCAGGGCAGGAGGTGTGCATCAATCTTTCCGCCCAGCTCAAGTCCGCCGAAGTGTGGGCGGAAGAGGGATTCCGCGTGGCGCGGGAACAGTTCGTCCTCCATCGCGGAGCGGTTGATTCCATCCAGCCTTCGCCGGGGCAGCTCGATGTGCAGGAAGTCGGCGGCGAGATCAGGATTTCGGGCGGCGACTTTGAATTGGTCGTCAGCAAGGCGGACGGCGCGCTGGCGAGTTGGACGAAAAACGGCGCGGAGCTGTTGCGCGGTCCGTTGGCGCCCTATTTCTGGAAGCCGGCCAACGACAATCAAAAGCGCAACAGCTATGACCGCCGCCTAGGCGTGTGGAAGAATGCCGCAGAAACCCGGACGATCAAGCAAGTGGAAGTTCGTCGGGAAAATGGTCTGGCCGTGGTGCACTGCGTCATGGATCTTCCCGACATCAGTGCCGAATATACCTTGGACTATACGATCAACGGCGAAGGCCGGATCCAGGTCCAGACCGAATACCAGCCTCAAAAAACCGGCATTGCGCTCATGCCGAAAATTGGGATGCGCATGCAGCTCGACGACCGGTTCGATACCATTGCCTGGCATGGGCGCGGCCCGTTCGAAAACTATCCGGACCGCAAAACCGGGGCGTTGATCGGTCTGTACGAAGCGTCGCTTTCCAGTTTCATCACGGATTATATCGTGCCGCAGGATAACGCCAATCGGTGCGATGTGCGCTGGTTCAGCCTGTCCGACGATCAAGGCGCTTGGATTCGCGTGACGGGTCTCCAAGATCTGTGCTTCCGGGCGTGGCCCTACACCGAGTCGGATCTGGAAAAGGCGCAGCATCCCTTTGAACTTCCGGTCCGGAATCTGGTAAACCTGAACATCGATCTGAATATTCACGGCGTGGGGGGCAACGATGCTTGGGGCGCGAGAACCTTGGATGCCTACACCATCGATGGCAACAAGCCCTACCGCTATGGATTCATTCTTGATGCTGGAACGAAGCAGTGATTGCGCGAGATTGCGAACAAATGCAGAGGAGAAAAAGTATGGTTAGGTCGGCTTTTACAGCGGTATTTCTATCGGCGGCGACTTCGGCGGTTTTGGCCGCGGACGCGCCGGACACATCCACCTGGGTTGGGTTTTCTTCGTTTTCCTATTCCGGGAAGCCTGTGGTTTCCGCCGGTGCGGGCGAATACGGCAATCCGATCGTGGCCGGCTTTTATCCGGACCCGTCAATCTGCCGGGTGGGGGAGGATTATTATCTGGTCAATTCCGCCTTCAACTATTTCCCGTCGATTCCTATCTGGCATTCGAAGGATCTCGTCAACTGGGAGCAGATCGGGAATGTGATCGATCGCCCGTCCCAGTTTGCGATTAACGGTCAGGCAATGTCATCTGGAACCTATGCGCCGACGATCCGCTACCACGAGGGCACCTTCTACATGATCAACACCCTCGTGGGCGGAATCGGTAACTTTTACGTCACCGCAACCGATCCGGCGGGTCCGTGGTCCGAGCCGGTCCGCCTGCCGAGCGTCGGCGGGATCGACCCGGACATCTTTTTCGACGACGACGGCAAGTGCTTCATCCTGAGCTGCGACGATCCGGTCGGTCCGCCGCAATACGAAGGGCACCGCGCCATCAAGATCCAGCAGTACGATCTCGCCAAGAAGGAGTTTGTGGGCGAGAAGACGGTATTGGTCAATGGCGGCACGGACATCGCGAAGGAGCCGATTTGGTGCGAGGGGCCGCATCTCTACAAGATCAAGGGCAGATATTACCTCATGTGCGCGCAGGGCGGCACCAGCGTTGACCACACCGAAGTCATCTTTCGGTCCGATTCCCTGCTGGGCCCCTATGTGCCGTGGGATAAAAACCCGATCCTCAGCGCCGTCGGGTTGCCGGCGGACCGGGCGAATCCCGTAACCTGCACGGGCCACGCCGATCTGGTTGAAACCCAGAATGGCGAATGGTTCGCGGTGTTCTTGGCCTGCCAGCCCTACGAGGGAAACTATTTTAACACCGGTCGGCAAACCTTCATGCTGCCCGTGACGTGGACGGATGGGTGGCCCCGTATTCTTGAGCCGGATACGCCGGTGCCGCTGACGGTCAAGAATCCCAACCTGCCGACAGGCAAGGCGGCGTCCGTTGCGACCACCGGGGCGATTTCATTTACCGACCATTTCGATTCCGAAAAGCTGGCCTTCCGCTGGATTGGCATCCGCCGACCGGATTCCCAGTGGCACGCCATCAATCCGTCCGAGAAGACGCTCTATCTGGAGCCGCGCAGGGATCGTATTTCCGTTCAGGGCAACCCTTCCTATCTCGGGGTCCGCCAGCAAAACAACACGTTCGAATGCGCGGTAACCCTGAAGGCCCAGCCGAAGACGGAAGACTGCACAGCGGGCTTGGCCGCCTTCCAGAACGAAACCCATTACTACGCCATCAACGTCAAGATCGAAGGGGGAAAGCTGGTGCAGGTCTCGGCGGAAAAGGCTGCGGACACTGCGGGCAGGCGTCGCTTTGGTGGAGCGCAACAACAGCAGCCGACGCCGGCCCCTGCGCTTGCCACAAAGGCGCTGCCGGAAAACACGACCTCCATTGAGCTGAAGATCGAGGGCGATGGGGCGGTCATGCGGTTGTTTTACAAGGCGGGTGGCGCCGACTTTGTCCAGCTGGGCGGCGATCTGGAATCGTCGTTCCTGAGCACCGATGTTGCCGGTGGTTTCCAGGGAGTGACCCTTGGACTGTTTACGTATGAATAAAAAAACGGCACAGAAGAAGGGCGTATACGCGCCCTTTGGATTCGTGTTTCAATAGGGAGTGAGGAATGAAAAAAAGAATGATTGGAAGTACATTGGCCGTATTGCTTGCGGCGCTGGTGGGCTGTGGAACCACGGTGGTTTACGAGGAGATGACGCCGGGCGAGGGGGGCATTGTGATTGTGCCCGAGCTCAAGAAGCCGGCGAAGAAGCGAAAGCTTGAAGAGAAGGATTTCGGCGGATATGTGCTGGTCTACTTCAAGGATCAGGATCAGTGCGCCTACATGGCGGTAAGTCGCGACGGTTATACCTTCTACGACCTCAACGAGGGGAAGGCCATTTTCGACGGCACCCAGCTCGCAGAGCAAAAGGGGGTGCGCGATCCGCACATTGCACGCGGACCGGACGGCGGCTTCTACATGGCCATGACCGATCTGCATATTTCCGGTCAGCGGGCGGGCTATCGCGATACGCAGTGGCAACGTCCCCAGGAAAAATATGGCTGGGGCAACAACCGGGCCCTGGTCCTGATGAAATCGTTCGACCTCATCCATTGGACCGCCTCGGACTTCCGCGTGGATTTGGCGTTCCCCGAACTGGGCGACATCGACTGCTCGTGGGCGCCGCAGACGATTTACGATGAGGAAGAAGGCAAAATGATGGTCTACTTCACCATCCGCTATAACAACGACTACGCTAATATTTATTGTTCCTACGCCAATGATGATTTCACCCAGCTCGAAACCGTGCCGGAAATGATTCCAGGTATTGGCGGTATCGATGCGGACATTACCAAGGTGGGTGACAAGTTCCAGATGCACTATGTGTCCGGCGCTAAGATCCTGCATGCCGTTTCGGATAAAATCCGCACTGGATATGTGTCCGAGTCCCGCCGCATCGATCCGAATACGGTCAATACGGAAGCGCCCGATGTGTTTAAGCGCCTTGGAACTGACACGTATGTGCTGATGTACGATGTGTATGGGGCGCGTCCCAACAACATGGGCTTCAGCGAAACCAAGGATTTCGTTACCTATACAGACATCGGAAGATTTAATGAGGGCGTAATGAAGACCGTCGGCTTTGATCGGCCGAAACATGGCGCCGTAACGTATTTGACCCCGGATGAGCTTGAGGCGATTACCCGTCACTGGGGCGTGGAGCTGGACTGATCAGCGCGTGGTGTTTTGTCGGATTGAACATAATAAAAAAATCAAAAATAGGAGTATAAATGAAGGTTACTAAATTCCCTTTGATGGCTGCAGGTGCGGCGATCGTATGTAGTACGCTGGTTTCCTGCGGGACGCTCAGCTCGAACGATAAGTTTTTGGAAAAACCGCTGAAGTGGACCTCTTCCGGCGCGCTGATTAAGCCGCAGTCGGACGAAGCTCATCAGCATGTCTCCATCAAGGATCCAACGATCCTGAAGTATGACGGAAAATGGCATATCTATGCGACCGCGTATTCCACATCGGCCAGAACCTGGACGATGGTTTACCTCAACTTTGAGGATTGGAAAGATGCCGGAACCGCAAAGCAGATTCCGGTGGACGTGAATCCGGCCCTGCGCGGATACCATTGTGCGCCGCACCTGTTTTACTTTGAACCACAGGACAAGTGGTACTTCATCTTCCAGTCACAGCAGCCGCAATACTGCACGTCGGATGATATTACCGACCCGACCACCTGGACGGCGCCGAAGAATTTCTTTGCGCAGAATCCTGCAAACATGCCTCGTCTGCCGATCGACTATCATATCATCTGCGATGAAACGCATGCGTACCTGTTCTTCAC
>JAAYDL010000349.1 GCA_012729265.1 Lentisphaerota bacterium
ACCTTGATGCCAGCCGAAAAAGACATATGTCTCACACTGCAGCAAGCAGGGAGCTTGTACGGCAAGTTCCAACAGCTACCCGGGTTCGAGCTGTATCTTTAGGGACTCCGTCCCTAAAACCCTGAGTGCAAGGCGAGTAAATCCGCTCATCAACTGTAATAAATTGAGGAGCGGATTTACTTATATTTTAAGTTTAATTGGCAGATATAAATTCATTTGATTATATCCAAGCCCGGCTTTTATTTCATCATCAACATATATCATATGTCCGGCTTTCAAGCGGCTCGTATCCTCTACAAAGTTTGTAGTTTCAAGCCATTTATCCATCTTTGCCCGGACTTTATTATGGCTCTCACCATCACCGTCAACGCTGACCGTAACAGCATATAGGCCGCCTTCAAATTCGATAATATTATATGGTGCTGTATCAGCTTCCATTACTTCGTCTTTAATTCCCCAAACCCATTCGTACAAGCCGTCTTTCCCCATTAAAAAATCAGAGCAGTTAAAAACAACACTTTTAAAAAGGTGATTGTGCGCTTCCCGCCATTGCCCAAACGCTCCGAATACTTCATCGAACGAAGCAAGCTCCGAAGTCACCGCTCGAAACTTAGGGATTCTGATAATTATTACGTCAGGAACTTTTTTATCAAGTTTTTCTGTCACTTCCAATAATCTGTTTACCTTCGCCGCATGTAGTGGACTTATTGCACTTTGTTTTTATACAACCGCATAATAAGCGTCACGAACGGGTTTCGCAAAGAGGTGAGTATCGCCAGCACGAAAAGGGCGCTGAGGATGGGGATGTAAGCACCCCAGGTCTGTATGATGCTGTCGGTGGCGTTGTAGGTGATGATGAACACCACGATGGTGCACAAAAGGCTGATCACCAACCACAGCGTGCCCCATCGTTTAAAACTGATGAACGCCAGCCGCTTGCAATTGGGACACTCAACCGCGCTGAGCTTTTCAAAAATCCGAAACTCCACCTCTTCGCCGCAGTTAGAACATGTACGTATCACCAAAATCATCCTCTCTGTCAATGGTTTTCTAATAGCACGATCATGTTATCGAAAGATTATTATAGTATTTGTCATGTCCATTACCAAAAGCGCAAAAGCTTACTCCTTAATACAACATATAGGAACTCCTAGAAGGTTTATGTGCCTTTGAGGGGCTTCTTCGCAGACCTTTTCGAAGATCATCTGATATTGCTGCAACCTCACTGGTTGTCCTGCCTGTTTTGCGTGCACTTTTTCGCTTGCGTAAGTTCCCCTTTATTGGCAAACAAACGATCTGGTGTCTACTTAGCGAAATAGAGGCTGACAGCACATTACCCCTTCAGCCCGCCGTAGCTGACTATTCCCGCTATAAGCTCCTTTTGCCTTGTCAAAAACAGCAGCAGCGGCGGAATCATATACAGCGTGGCGGCGGCGAAGGCGACTCCTATCTCGTTCTTATTTATCGACCCAAGATATACGGAAAGCGGGTGCAGGGACGTATCCTGCAGTAGTATCAGCGGTTGCTCCACCATGTTCCAGTAGTCGATGAACACCAAGATGAGCACCGACCAGAGTATGCTCCGGCTCATAGGTAAAAAGATGCGGAAGAATATCTTCCACTCGCCTGCGCCATCCAGCTTTGCCGCCTCCACATAGCTGGAAGAAATTCTTCGCATGTTTTTTGTCAGCAGGTAAACGGAAAAGGGCGAAGCCACGGCGGGCAGCCAAACGGCCCAACGGGTATCCAGTATCCCTGTCCAGTGGGCCACGAGGTAGTTTGGCACCAAGGTCACCTGATAGGGCATGAGCATGAGTATAATATAGACGAAAAACACCAGCTCCCGGCTCCGGCTCCGCCAGCGGGCAAAGCCGTAGGCCGCAAGGGAGGCCACGGCCATCTGAAAAAGAACGATGGGGACCACCAGCACCACGCTGTTCCAGAGCTTCATAAAATAGTCCGGCTTGGCGCGCAGCAGCTCGGAGTATTGAGTAAGATTCAGCCTTTCCGGCAGAAACTTCAGCTCCACCAGCCGGGTGACGTAGTGCTCCTCCTCAAAAATGAGCCCGTAGCTGTCCCTTATCTCCTGACTGTCGAAAAACGAATCCGCCAGGGTGAGCAGAGAAGGCAGCAGGAAAGCCGCCGCCAGCAGCAACACCGCAGCGATAAGAAAAACGCGCCCGACCTTGCCCTTCCCGAACCGCCTTTCCACCTTCATCCCTCCACGTCCTTTCTAAACCGGCTTTCCAGCCAGAACAGAAGGGCAAGGATAGCGGTTATCACGGCACTCATCACTATGGCCGCGCTGGAAAGTTTCTGGTAATCCAGCATTTTGAAGGTGTTGTTCATAAAGTGCTGGAGGGTATACAGGGCGGAATAGGGGTACTGGCCCGAAAGCAGATACACCTCTCGAAATATCCTGAAGCTGTTGAGCAGGGTTATTATGCCTACGAATAAAATGGCCGGGGACAGGTAGCGCAGCTTTATCTGGAAAAAGCGGCGGAAGTACCCGGCCCCGTCCACTTGGGCGGATTCAAGCACCTCATTGGGAACATTGTTGAGGGCGGCTATGAACAAGATCATGTTGTACCCCAGGTTCTTCCACAGGAACATGGCCATAACTATCCAGCGGCTATACCCGGTGTTCAGCCAGTCCACACCGCCAAGCCCCAGCACGCCCAGCCAGGAGTTCACCGCGCCGTTAAAATCGAATGCTACTCTCGTCACCAGAACCACAGATATCACCGGCACCATCAGAGGCGACAGGAATACCGTACGGAAAAAGCCCCGGAAAGGGAGGCGGGACTCCACCAGCAGCGCCAGGACCAGCGAAAGCACTACCCCCAGCGCTACCGCCGCCGTTGAAAATATGGCGGTGTTTTTTGCGGCCAGCAGGAAGGCCGGGTTTTTAAAAAGCTGCCTGTAATTATCCAGAAATACGAAATTGCTGTTTTTGGGGCCGTTCACCACCGAATAGTACATAACCACACCGAAGGGCAACAGGAAAAACACCAGCACCCCCATCGAGCTTGGCAGTAAAAAAGCGGTGCCCGTCAGATTATCTCTGCGTTTGTACTTCATGCTATTGCCTCTCGGCGAAATAAATTTCCAGCTTGCTCTGTATCAGAGCGGCAGTTTCAGCAGCACTTTTGTCGCCGGCAAAAAGGGCGTCGCATTCATCGGCGATGATAGTTATATATGGACTTTCTATAGCGTCCTGATAAACGCTGTCCGATCTCTCGAGGATGTCGTAAAACAGCTCGACCTGGTCGTCTGTAAGACCTACCATCTCTGGCACGCTGTATGTGCGAGTCTCCAGATTAGTCCCTGCTGCGGCTCCTTCCGGGTCCACATATTTTGTCACCGTTGTGGCCGGGCTGCTCACCCTGGCCTGCTCCATCACGCTCTCCATGGCGGAAACAGTTACGGGAAGAAAATCGGTAACGCTCATTTGGCGCTCGTTGCTCAACGCTGCCTTGATGAATTGCCAGGCGGCCTCCTCGTTGCCTGTTCCAGCGAAGATTGCTATGCGCACCGGGGCAGTGATGTGGCAGCCCGTGCCCGTCTGAGAGGGGAAGCCTGTCACGCGTATTTCATTGAAGCTCTCGCTTTGCACAAAGGCCTTGTAATCGTCCATGGTCGAAAAATTAAGGGGGGTTAGCAATACACGCCCCTCGGTGTAGTCGTTCATCTCTGGCTGGAATTCCCGGGCCCTGTCGCTCATCTCTTTCAAGAATTCTAAAAATTCGATGAATTCCGGGCTATTAAACCGGTATTGATTGTTGGGGATGTCCGCAAAGTATGAAAAAAGGTCGCCAATCAAAAAGTTTATCAGCCTGCTTCCCCACTGGTTCATATAAAGCGTCATCTCCGGATACTGCTGACATATGGCGTACAGATCCTCCAGATTCCAGGAATCCACGTCCCCTACCACGCTTTCGTGCTCGCAGCAGGTGGACAGTGCAAAATAGGGACACATCTGATAAAGTTGGCCGCCAGACCACTCCAACGAGCGCAGCACGGAGGGCAGAATATCCTCCCGTGAAATATCCGGGTCCTTGTCCAGCAGGGGATACATGTTCACCAGCAGGCCCTTGTCCGCGTATATATCGTATGTGGTGAGCATAACGCTCATAACGTCCGGCTGCTCTCCCGCCGCGATATCTAGGTTGAGGTGGGTCTCCGCCAGGTCGTCCTGGCCAAAGTAGTTTTTACTCACGGCGTAATACTCCCGGGTTGCCGCGTTGAAATCTGCAATGGTCCGCGTCACGCTCAGATTGCTTTCCATGCGACCCACAGTCAGTATTTTCTTCGTATGTTCCGTCTTGTCGAATTTTAGCAGAGTGGTTTTGCCGTCGTAGCCGCCGACGGCCATGAAATAACTGCCGCCTTGGGCATAAACGGCCATTATCTCGCCCTGGAACGGAAGCCCTGCAGTGTCGAACAGCGGAGTTTCGGCAAGGGTCGCCAGGTCGTAGCCGCATATCTGAACCCCGGCCTCCACCGTGTTGCCCAGGGGGGTGTATTTGGCGTAATAGTAGTCGTATTTATCGTCCCCCTCATAGGTTGCCTGGCCTGGGTTGTAGGCCCCCGGGAGAGGCTCCGTCTTATCGCCCTCCAGTCGGTTCACCTCCGGTACTTCGGCCCTCAGTCTTGATGCGTAGGAGGCTACGCCGCCTCCGCCAAGCGCTACAAGGTTTCCCGTCTCGTAGCCCTCGGCGTTTGGCAGGGTGCTCAAAATTTCCCCGGCGGCGGAAAACACTGCCGTTTCCTTCTTCGTAGCCGCGTAAAGGCGTCCATCCCCATCGCAGGCCAAGTCCACCACATTACCTGAGGCTGAAACGGAGTCCAGCACAGCGCCATTCAGGTCCAGCTTGTCAACGCTGCTCTTTTCCGATATCCACAAGTAGCCCTCCACCGCGGCTAAGTGCTCATAATCCTTGCTCAGATCTACAGTTTTCGCCACACTTTTGTCCTTGAGGGACAGGCTGATCAGCACGCAGCCAGACTTCTGCTTCCCCAGTATATACAAGCTGTCTCCATAGCGGGAGGAATCAAGAAAATCCGCATCCAGGCTTTCTTCGCGCGCCACATCGTAGATGTAATACCCCATGTCATTGCTCTTCCCCTGACCGCAGGAGCACAGGGAAACCAACACAAGGACTACCATCGCAAGACAGAACAGCTTCTTCATGATATACCTCCCCATTGTCACCGCATATAGATAATTATCATCGTTGAATTGGACTATATAAGACTAAGGAATACAATTAAGATGACCATTCTGATTCTTCAATGAATCTCCATTTACACATGAACCAGGAATCGCTTTTATTATTATCAAGATAATTGGTAAATCCAACTATTCTTTGGGTCGTAAAATTGGTTTATTTGATCACTATCCCGGCTCCCGACAGATGTTACCGTTAATCCATTTGCAGAATAGTGCATGAGCTGCGTCGTCGTTGAAGTATGTCATTACTGGATTACCATAGTTATCAAGCGCATGCCAAGTCTGCTTGATAACAATTATATAGTAACACCTTCCGGTCGAATTGTAAATATTTGCGTGGTATAGATTCCCAATATCCGTTATGCGACTGTTCGCAGCCGAAATTAATGTTCTAATTCGTAAAAAAGAAAGCGGCAGTTAAATTGAGGTGGAGCGTTAATGCTCTACTTCTCTTGTAAATGGTAAAATAAACTGCACAGATGCATTTCAAAAAGCCTTGTGCCATAAGCATTTTCAGGGCATAAAACAACAAAACACCGAACTGACACATCGTATCAATTCGGTGTTCCTGATTTGCCGGAGGTTCTTCCATCTCCCGAAGCTCCGCCTCTATCTTTTCAACTTCCATGCGGATAACTTCGGCATCTCTTGCAGCCTTGTCAGCGTCATAATACATATGTACATTCATGCGGAAACCCAG
>JAAYDL010000350.1 GCA_012729265.1 Lentisphaerota bacterium
ATGGTGTGGACATCAATCCCATGTCGGTTGAACTCTGCAAGGTCAGTCTCTGGATGGAAGCCATGGAGCCCGGCAAACCGCTGGGCTTTCTCGACCACCACATCAAATGCGGCAACAGCCTGCTCGGCACCACGCCTGCACTGCTCAGCCGGGGGATTCCCGATGATGCATTCAACCCGATTGAAGGCGACGACAAAACCATCTGCTCCGCCCTGAAAAAACGGAACAAGGAAGAGCGCGATGCCAAGTTCGACGATCTCTTCGCCCACGCCGAGGCAACGTGGAGTTATCAGCACGCTTTCGAGGACGCCGTCAGGGAAGTGGGAAGCCTGCTGGACGAAGACATCCGGTCTTTGGAAAAGAAACAGCTCGCTTATGAGGAATTTTTACACTCCACCAGCTACACCGGCGGCAAACGCCTGCACGATGCCTGGTGCGCCGCTTTCGTCTGCCCCAAGGTCAAGGACGCCACCACGCTGACGCATCAGATCGTGAAGGAAATGCAGATCGACCCCAACCGCTGCCCCAAGGCGCAGCAGGAGTTGATCGACCGCCTTGCCGCGCAGTACAAATTCTTCCACTGGCACATCGAATTCCCCGACGTATTCCAACCATTGGAAAGTTTCAGCAAAAAAGATTCCAAGGGTTGGAACGGCGGCTTTGATTGCATGCTCGGCAACCCGCCGTGGGAGCGCATCAAATTGCAGGAAAAAGAGTGGTTCGCCGCCCGCGATCCGGCAATCGCCACGGCTTCCAACGCAGCGATCCGCAAGCGGCTAATCCATGCACTGATTGAAAATAATCCGCAGCTCTATGCCGCCTTTCTCGACGATAAACGACAGGCGGAAGCGGAAAGCACCTTTGCCCGTAACTCGGGCCGCTTCCCGCTCTGCGGACGCGGTGACGTCAACACCTACACCCTCTTTGCCGAAACCTTCAAGGACTGTATCGCCAAAGCCGGACGCTCCGGCGTTATTGTTCCTTCGGGAATTGCCACTGACGACACCACCAAGTTTTTCTTCCAAAACCTCGTCGAATCAAAATCGCTTATCAGCCTCTTCGACTTTGAGAACAGACGAGGAATCTTTCCCGCCGTACATTCCGCGTTGAAATTTTCTCTGCTCTCTATGGGTGGAGCAGGAGCAATGCCATCCGAAGGGGCAACCGTCAGTTTTTTTGCTCTCGATGTTGAAGACCTCAAAGACAACACCCGTGTATTCACCCTCAGTGCTGACGACATCGAACTCATCAACCCCAACACCCGCACCTGTCCCATCTTCCGCACCCGCCGTGACGCCGAACTCACCAAATCCATCTACCGCCGAGTTCCTGTCCTCATCCGCGAAGCCCGCGACGACCAGCCCGAACAAAACCCGTGGGGCATTTCGTTCATGCGCATGTTCGACATGTCCAACGACTCCCACCTCTTCCACACCCGTGAACAGCTCGAACAAATGGGCTGCATGCTGGAAGGGAATATCTTCACTCCCGGGAACGCCGAGCCCCAGCTCGGCTCCGTAATACCTGCCGAGCTGGGGCTCGGCGCTCCCGGAAACTCCCGCTTCCTCCCCCTCTACGAAGCCAAAATGGTATGGCAATTTAATCATCGGGCAAGCGACTATCTGGATCAGGCAGAAGGGAGTAAATCAACAGTCTTGCCTGAAGTCAGCGCCACTAGACTTGCGGACTCAAATTATGAACCTTTGCCCCGATATTGGGTGAGTGAGTTTAATATAAGAGGCCAATTAGAAGGTCGATGGGACAAAAACTGGCTATTAGGTTGGCGTGATATCACAAATGTCACAAATGAAAGAACCACGGTTTCTGGGATTATTCCGCGATATGGGTGTGGTGATACTTGGCTTCTCATGTTCCCCTCAAACGTTAGACAAAGCCTTGATGCGTGTATGTTGTCAGCTAGTCTCAATTCATACGCAGGAGATTATGTTTGCCGTCAAAAGGTTGGTGGAGTTCATCTCAAATATCATTATTTTAAGCAACTTGCTGTTTTGTCTCCGCACCAAGTTGAGCAATCTGTCAAGGCATTCGGATGCAATGCATTGGAACTATTTTATACCTCAAATGAACTCGGGGAGCTTGGTTTCGACGGAGGATATAACGGCCCTCCCTTCATCTGGAACGAAGAACGCCGCTTTGAGATCCGCTGCGAGCTGGACGCCGCCTTCTTCCATCTCTACGGGATCGATAACGAAGATGACGTGGACTACATCATGGAAACCTTCCCGATTGTAAAGCGGAAGGATGAGAAGCAAT
>JAAYDL010000351.1 GCA_012729265.1 Lentisphaerota bacterium
GGCGGCGGGATGTGTTGGGGTACCGCGAACAACTGCATTCTCAGCGGGAATTCCGCTGATGTCGGTGGCGGGATATATTATAGCACCGCGAACAACTGCATCCTCAGCGGGAATTCGGCCGAATATGGCGGCGGGATGTGTGGAGGCACGGCGAACAACTGCACGATCAGCGGGAACACGGCATCCTACGGCGGCGGGGTGTTTATTGGGACGGCGAATAACTGTACCATTGTCGGGAATACGGCGGTTGACTCCGGTGGTGGTGGAATGAGCGGATGGGGAGGCGGATACGCCAATAACTGCATTATCTGGTACAACACTTCCGCAGACGGATCCAATATTGACGGAAATGCGACGCTTCTTTACTCCTGTTGTCCGGATGTTACGCATGGCGTCGATGGAAACATCACCAATACACCGATGCTGATTTCGGTGTCCCATCTTGCAGGGAATTCGCCCTGTATCGGTGCAGGCAGCGTGGAATATGTTGTCGGGAAAGATATCGACGGGGATGCTTGGCTCAATCCTCCATCGATGGGGTGCGATGAATTTACCGTGGGCGATGTTGCGCCGACGGTAAGGATTTTGGGCTCGGCATTCCGCCTTGCTGAAGGGTCTCAAGCTGAGTTTTCGGCAGAAATTATTGGCTCATCGTCAATGTATGTCTGGGATTTTGGTGACGGTTCTTCAGAAACAAATGCGCTGTATACCAAACATGCGTGGAACAACCTTGGAATCTATAATGTGATTCTAACGGCCTATCCGGAAGGGGTTTCGGTTACGCAGGTTGTTGACGTGGTGGATGAAGAGATGAGCGCAGTTTATGTGGCTCCGGATGGGAATGATGCGAACGATGGCTTGAGTTGGTCGAGCGCAAAGGCGGCCCTTCAGGCGGGCGTTGATGCGCAGGATGTTTGGGGAGGCATTGTATGGGTCAGCAACGGAACATATGCGGTAACCAGTGAGATTGTGATAGATCGTTGTGTGATTCTTCAAAGTGTGAGCGGTCCGGAATCGACGGTGATCGATGGCCAGGGCGCGGTGCGTTGTTTTAATCTAGGCACATCGGAATGTGTTATCAGTGGATTAACCATTACCAATGGGTATGCATCTGACGAGCTGTATGGATCTGGTGTATCTACCGATGGGGGAGGAATTTACTGTTTAGGCAAAAATGCGCTGGTGACGAATTGTATTATCAGCGGAAATAAATCCGACGGAAGCGGCGGTGGAATTTACGGCGGAACAGTAAATGGCTGCACCATCAGCGGGAATTCGGCCGAATATGGCGGTGGGATGCGTGGAGGCACGGCGGACAACTGCACCATCAGCAGGAATTCGGCCGAATATGGCGGCGGGATGCATTATGGAACGGCGAACAACTGCATCTTCAGCGGGAATTCGGCCACCCATAACGGCGGCGGAATGTTTCAAGGCACGGCGAACAACTGCATCTTCAGCGGGAATTCGGCCGAATATGGCGGCGGCGGGATGTATCAAGGCACGGCGAACAACTGCACGATCAGCGGGAATTCGGCATCCGAATATGGCGGAGGAATGTTAACTGGAACGGCGAACAATAGCATCATTTACTATAACAACGCGGTTAAGGGGAATGACCTTCGGGATACAGAGGCATTCTATTCTTGTTCTCCGGACGTGGTGCACGGGGTGGATGGAAACATTACCAATGCACCGATGTTGGTTTCTACGTCGCATATCGCGATGGATTCCCCTTGCATCGGAGCAGGCAACGCCGAATATGCAACCGGTACAGACATCGATGGAGAAGCTTGGCTGAATCCGCCTTCGATGGGATGCGATGAATACAGCGAAGCGGTTTCCGGTCCTGTAAGCGTTGAGACCGATGGAGTCGATAAAGTCCTTCTAGGTTCGGCGGCATTGTTGACTGCGGAGGTTGAAGGGGCCGTTTCTCTCCTGATTTGGGATTTTGACGACGGAACTGTAATATCAAATGTTTTGTCGCTCGACTACGTCTGGACGCAGCTCGGTTCCTATGACGTGGTGCTGACGGCCTATAACAATACATGGCCGGACGGCGTTTCTTCCACGCAGACTGTTGAGGTACTGAGCGCGGAATCGGCTGCAGTTTATGTAGCTGTAGGCGGCGACGATGCGAACGATGGTCTGAGCTGGGCAACCGCGAAAGCGACCATTCAGGCCGGTGTCGATGCACAGGGCATTGCTGAAGGATGGATTTTGGTCAGTAACGGCACCTATGCGGTCACCAATGAAATTACCGTAAATAAGGCGGTGGTGATTCGTGGGGTGAATGGCCCCGAAAACACCATCATTGACGGCGGCGGCGTTGCTCGTTGTCTGAATCTGGGAAACACAGCGTGTTTGGTCGAGGGGCTGACCATAACGAACGGATTTGCTGGAGATTCCATCGGTGGTGGAATTTATTGCATTGGAATCCTACCCGTGGTCACCAACTGCACCATCAGCGGTAATTCGGCCTACAGTGGCGGCGGGATAAATGGAGGCACGGCGAACAACTGCACGATCAGTGGGAATTCGGCAACGCGTTTCGGCGGCGGGATGCGTCAAGGCACGGCGAACAACTGCATCCTCAGCGGTAATTCGGCCAAGTTTGGCGGCGGGATGTCTACAGGCACTGCGAACAACTGCACCATCAGCGGGAATTCGGCTGAGTTTGGCGCCGGGATGCGTGAAGGAACGGCGAATAACTGTACCATCAGCGACAATGTGTCATCCTCATCCGGCGGCGGGTTGGATGAGTGTACGGCGAACTACTGCACCATCACTGGCAATACGGCTGTGTTTGGCGGCGGGTTGGATGATCGTTGTACGGCGAACTACTGCACCATCAGCGACAATTCAGCCGAAAGTTCCGGCGGCGGGATGAATCGAAGCACGGCGAACAACTGCACGATCAGCGGGAATACGGCCGAATACGGCGGCGGGATGCGTCAAGGAACGGCGAACAACTGTGTCATCAGCGGGAATACGGCTGGGTCTTATGGCGGCGGGATGTATGAGGGCACGGCGAACAATTGCACCATCAGCGGGAATACGGCCCGGTTGGGTGCCGGGATATATGGCGGGGGGGCAAGTTTCGCGGCGAACAACTGCACCATCATCGGGAATATTGGTTTCGGGTTGTATAGTGGCAGGACAGGAAACGGCACGGCGAACAACTGTATTGTTTGGTACAATATTCAAGGGGATCTAACTCCTAATATAACGGCAAGATATTCCTGCTCGCCTGATCTAATTCATGGTGTGGACGGCAATATTACCAATGCGCCGGCGTTTGTGGATGCCGCCAACGGCGATTATCGGTTGCTCTCCACTTCGCCGTGCATTAACCGGGGCGACAACGCGCTGGTGGTCGGTGTGGTGGATTTGGACGGATTGCCGCGCATTGCGGGTTGTTTTGTGGATATGGGCGCGTATGAATTCCAAGGTCCCTTCACGGCGGATATGGATGAGGATGATTTGCCCGATGAATGGGAACGCAGCTATTTCACCTCCGGTGCCGAAGCTCCGAACGGCAATGCCGACCTCGACGGGCTGAGCAATTGGGATGAATATATTGCCGGCACCGATCCGTCGGATGCGGCCTCCTGTCTGGCGATCACCAATTGCTGCCGGAGCGATGGTTTTACGGTCGAATGGGGGCCCAGCGTGACGGGTCGATTGTATCGCGTCCTCTGGAGCGACAGCCTGACCAATTCCTTGCCGATCGTGCTGCAGGACAACATTGAATATCCGCAAAGCAGCTACACCGATACGGAGTACGATGATCAAACGACCGGCTTCTACCGCGTCGAGGTTCGGATAGAGGAATGAGCGATACCACCGTTTTGTCCACAGATTTCACAGATTGTCACAGATTTTGTATGAGAAGAACTAAGCCGGGTGACATGCCTTAGAAGACATATTCACCCGTAAAATCAGTGAGAATCTGAGTAATCTGTGGATAGAGTCGGTATAAGCAGTCAGATCGTGAGCTGACGACGTTATTCCGTCGTTTCGGAGTGGAATTTCTGCCGCGTTGCGGCAGAATGACCCGCCTGATTTAACGAAAGGAATGGATCATGTCCGAGTTCAGTAATGTGACGGTGGTGCGGGAGGCCAATGTGTATTATGACGGCAAGGTGACGAGCCGTACGGTTAAGTTTGAAGATGGAACGCGCAAGACGCTGGGCATTATGCTGGCGGGCGAATATTCGTTCAGTACGGCGGCTGCAGAAGTGATGGAAATGCTGGGGGGCGAGATGGAGGTCCGCCTGCCGGGTTCAACCCACTGGAAAACCTACACCGCCGGCGAATCGTTTGATGTTCCGGCCAACTCCAGCTTTGATTTGGTGGTGAAGGGGTTTGCGGACTATTGCTGCTCGTATATCGAGAAATAGAGCAATTCCCGAATGACATCTCTCATCACGTTTTTGTAGGGCTGGAACGGGTAACGCCCTTCCAGCCGCCGGCGGGAAGGTTTTCAACCATTCCCGCCCTACAATCTTGCAGCGGCATTTCAAACGTGAAACGCTCTAATGCTCCGGTCTTTCAGCCGGTCGTCTACGTTTTCAGCAGGGTGGCGGGCGGCGGCTTACCAATGGGGCGGACGTTCGTTTCCGGCGATTTCTTCCGGGGGGATGAGCTCCTCCATTTTCTTTTCGAGCTGCTCTATGCGTTGGCGTAACGCGGCGATATCCTGCTGCTGACGAAACACCTCGCTGTTAAGTTGTGCGATGGTGTTGTCCTGTTGCGCGAACAGGCTTTCGAGTTGGTTAATCCGGTCGGTCATGCGCACAATTTAGCAGAATGTATCGGAATGGGGAGCGGATTAATCTTCTTTTAGATTGATGCTTTTGCCGGGTTTGAATATCAATAGACATGACTGGAGGAAGAGCACATGAAAGACAATCTTTACGATACGCGATTTCTGCTGAAGAGCCTGATGGAAAACATGACGGACCACATCTACTTCAAAGATATTGAGTCCCGATTTATTATGGTCAATAAGTCGTTTTGCGATTGGGCGGGATTGGAGAGCACTGAAATTGTGGGGAAAACCGATTTTGATCTTTTTGCCGCCGCACATGCTCAACAGGCGTATGATGATGAGCAGCGTATTATCTCCACCGGTGAGCCGCTGGTGGGCGTCGAGGAAAAAGAAACGTGGCCCAACGGCCGCATTACTTGGGTTTCCACCACCAAGATGCCGTTGCGCGATGCCCATGGAGAAGTCATCGGAACCTTCGGCGTGTCCCGCGATATCACGGAGCATAAGGAGGCCGAACTGCGCGCGGCATACTATGCCGAGCAGGTTCGCCGTATTAAAGAGGGCATGGAGGACGATGTCCGCATGGCTGCTGAATTGCAGAAAACCTTTTTCCCGCGCTGGTATCCCGCATTTCCCGCAGGGGTGTCCGACGCGGAGAGCTGCGTTGAATTTAACCATTATTATGAAGCCAGCGGATTGGTCAGCGGCGACTTCTGCACGGTCCGTCGCTTGTCGGACAGTTGCGCCGGTATTTTTCTGTGCGATGTCATGGGCCACGGCGTTCGTGCTGCGTTGGGTACGGCACTCATCTGCGCCATTGTTGAAGAGCTGGCTCCGATTGCCACAGAGCCCGGAAAATTTCTGGAGCGGATGAACGAGTTGCTGGTGCCGATGCTTCGGCAGGAGGATATGCTGCTCTTTGCTTCGGCCTGCTATATGGTGTTTGATGCCTCTACCGGAAAATTAACGCTGGCCAGCGCCGGACATCCGATCCCGCTGCATTTAAAAGCGGACGGAAATACGGCGGATTGGCTGATGGACGATTCGGCGCTCCAAGGCTGTGCGTTGGCGATTGCGGAAGAGGCCACCTACGTCACCGTAGAGAAACAGCTTCAGCCAGGCGATTCCGTGGTGATGTACACCGACGGTCTGTACGAAGTGGAACGCAGCGACGGCGAGGAATACGGCGAAGCCCGCCTGTTGGCGGTCGCTCGTGAATTGGGTCATCTCCCGTTAAAGGAGCTTTTCCCTGCACTAAAAAAAGAGGCGTGTATGTTTGCCGAGAGTAGCGAGCTTGATGACGATGTCTGTATGGTCGGGCTCCATTTTAAACGGCCGATGGAATAAACGGAGAAAAGATGAAAAGATGGATCACTGTAGTATGGCTTGCGGCGGCAACGGCCGGTGCCGGGATTGAATGGGAAGAAGTGGACCTATTCCTCCCCGTTGCTCCTACGCAGGTTTCTGCCAAGGCGGTGTATAAATTTACCAACACGGGCGATGAGTCGATAACCATTTCCCATGTCCAGATTACCTGCGGCTGCCTGACGCCTTCGTTGAGTCATGAAACCTACGGCCCGGGCGAAAAGGGAGAGCTGAATATTCTCTTTGATTTGAGTCAATACAGCGGACCCCAAGATCGATATGTAATTGTGGAAATGAGCGACGGATCCTACCAAGAGCTCACGCTGAGTGTGGATATTCCCAAATGCTACATCGCCGAACCCCAACTCATCGAGTGGGATGACGGCGACAAGGCGCTGCAGAAAACCATCCGACTGACCAATGCGAACACCAATTCCATTAAGCTGCTGTCCGTAAAGTCGTCGAACGCAGAGGCCCTCCCGGCACAGATCAAGACCCTCCGCGAGGGATTTGAATACGAAGTCATTGTCACCCGCAATGTGCCCGACACCCGCGAACGCGCCATCTTCCGGATCGCCACCGAGCCGCCGCCCGGAGAGACCGCCGCCCGAACCATCACCTTCTACGGCATCGCCGAATAGTCCTTAATCTTCCGGTTTGGCACTATTTTAGCTGTACGATATATGTAAATTGCAAGGAGGTTTACAATGGCGATCCTTCAGTGGACTAATGAGTTGAGTGTTGGCGTGGAGGAAATTGATCGGCAACATCAAAAAATGATTGAGATAATCAATAAACTTGAGACGCCTATGGCACAAGAAAAGGAAAAAGAAGTCCTGTTTGGCGTGATTAAAGAACTCATGGCGTATGCGAAAATACATTTTAAAACGGAAGAGCAATATTTTGAACAGTTTGGCTACGAAGATAGCAATGTTCATAAAGCGCAGCACGTTAGTTTTGTTAAAAAATATCCAAATTCTGCGAAGACTATATCTCAGGCCGGGGCGGGCTCGCTGTAAGTATAAGGAATTTTCTTTTTAACTGGGTAGTGGACCACATTAAAGGCTCGGACAAGAAATATACAGACTGCTTCAACCGCAATGGATTGCATTGAGTAGAGAACCCTTGCTTAAAATGGACCATAAACATGAAAAACAAATCCTCCAATAAGCGGGTTCTTTTCTCTCTTGCTTTAACCGTTCTCATCGTCCTCGTCACATCGGCGCAGGCCGGAAATCGCTGGGACTGGGCGGATATGACCGACGAGGAGCTGGCTTTTTGTGATGAACATATGCCCGAATTTCTTGAGATCCGCAAAACACAGGGCGATGAAGCCGCACTCAAGGAACTGGATCGCCTCTTCCTTTTGGCCGAGGAAGAGCTTGGGAATAACTATATTCTTCACCGTGTTGTTTGGTACGAAGCTCAGGCACACAGCGGGAAAGTGGATGAAGAGTGGGGATTAACGCTCTATGAATATCTGTACAACCGAGATATCGATCTCAACACACAGCCCCTGCACCTCAACGCCGCCGACTATATTATCCATGGAAACATCATGGAATGCTGCTTGTATGTCGGAAAAGCGGCCAAGGCGCGCGAGTATATCCTGCGGGTTGAAAACAGTCTCATGAACGACCAGCACTTTGACCTCACGGGCGAGTCCTACGAAGACCGGGGCCCCGTTTTTTCCTTTCTCGACGAAGCCCGAAACCGGGACTTTCCAATCTTCCACCACGACCTTATTCAATCGCTACTCGAATCAGATGAAAATTCGGAGGATCTCCGCGACTTTTTCTATTACCCAACGATGTACGGAATCAACTTGGTCGCAGAAATCGCCTTCCGCTCCGGCGACTGGGTAAAGGCCGCCGAGCTGTGCGCATGGTGTATTCAATATGCCGATGAGTATGTCATCGACCAGAGCACTATGACCGGCGAGGTTTACCATATGGGCTCCTTTGAGGGCCGAAGAATACTTGCGGACATCGCACTCTTCCACCGATATCCGGACGAAGCCGTCCGTTTTCTCGAAAAAACGCTGGAACAGAAAAATGTATATGACACCACCACCGAACCCGACAAGATGCGCGCGTGGTTTAAACTCATGAAAATCAAGATCCAGCAGGGAGAACCGCTACCTGAAAACGTGCTGGAAAAGGCGGATGAAGCTGCAGAAATGATCTCTCAATACTGGTTTTTCAGCATTGAAGAAAACATGCAGGGCATCCTCGACAAAGCCCGGATTTATCATGCTGTGGGCAAAAAGGCCGAAGCCTGGGAGATCGTCAATGAGCTGTTTAAAGAAGCCCAACAGGAGGTTAACCCTCGCCGTAGTATGCGCGTTATGGACACCGCCATCGACCTTGCGCTGGCTGACGGAGGAACGCATCCCGAACTTGAAAACTGGTTAAAAACCGCCCTTATTGATGCACGAAAGATGGGCGACAAGATCAAGGAAATCCCGCTCTACGAAAAATATACCGACTTCCTCGTCCTCAAAGAACGTTACGCAGAAGCCGTCACAATCCAACAGGAAGCCGTCCGTCTTTCGCAGGCGGTCCGCCTGCCCAAGCGCCTTGCGGGAAACCAGACTCGACTGGCAGAGATTCAGAAACAGATGCCTGCCGCTTCAATCGTCAAAATTGAACGCACCGACATTCAACCCCGGCTCAGCTATTCCGCTGCGCTCCCGGAACAGGCTGTACACGGGCGGTTCTATCTGCACAACCCCTCCATCAAGACCAGCAAAGGAAGCCTGCTGCTGACTGGTCCAATCGAACAGTCTGTGTGGGTTAAAGAGCAGGAATGGCTGATGCTCAGCACGAGCCCGCTGTATGAAGAAGCAGAATCTTCGCTCTCGATCACCCTCGACCCCGGAAAAACCTGCGTCATCGATATTACCGGTGTACCGCTGGAAAACGGCGCAGGAGGAACGGTTAACTGCCAATGGATTCCCGAAGGTGCAGAAGACGCATCAGCCTTCAGTCAATGGAACTATGAGGCCGCCCAAACCGAAAAACGTACCGCCATCATCGATGCCCATGAATTCATCGACAATCCCTATTACCTTGTCCCGATTAACCACATGCTGCAGCGTATCGAGAGCAGCAAGGCAGAGGCCGTCGACTTTTCGGTCTCTG
Organism: Lentisphaerota bacterium; assembly: GCA_012729265.1. Lineage (GTDB taxonomy): Bacteria > Verrucomicrobiota > Kiritimatiellia > Kiritimatiellales > Pontiellaceae > Pontiella. The sequence continues at coordinate 9,283 of JAAYDL010000351.1, forward strand.
CTTCCACTCCGATGCGCATCGAAAGTTACGACTCCGCCTCCGGCCAACTGCTGTCTGTGGATGCCAACGGCGACGGCGACTTTCTCGATGCCGGCGACTTGGTTGTGGGCGACACCAACCAAAACAACTGGCCGGATCTGTTCTTGAAAGCAGAAGACCAGCGGGCCTCGCTTGTGATGTATGTCAAACCGCTTGCTCCGATCGCTCAGGAGATTGAGCTGACCATCAGCATTCAGGTTGACGGTGAGTGGCAGACCGATGCGACGGACGTGATTAAACCGTCCGAATAACCCGCTTATTCCGGCACTCGAAAACTGAATATCATAGAAGTGTTTATGAAAAATCCGGCGCTAAGCCCGGTGGGGGTGCTGCAGGCTGAACGACAAACGAAGGCCGACCCCTCTTCCGCGACTCCAGTCGTGAGGCTCTGCTGATTTTTCCTTTTCAAAGGAAGGTGAATAAGTAACTGTAAAACAGTGAACGCTAGGCAGAAAAACGGGTCAATAATTAAATGTTAACCGGACCATCGTTTGGGTTTTCTTCATAATATCCTGTACAATAACTGATTAAATCAATACTGGCCGTGCAACATTTTTATTTTAATAACTGAAGGGTATCTAAATGAGAAAACTTTTAATTACATTAGCATTTCTTGGAGCATCGTTCACTTACGCACAGGAGACCGAAAACCCCACGATTTCTAAAGCACTGGAAAACCTGTTCAACAAATCCACGACAGAAGCCAATCTTCCGGAAGAAAAGCCGCTCTACCTGAAAATTGTTCCCAGCCAGACGAGCGACCGAAGCACACTGATCTACCGCTGCCGATATATTAAGGCAAAATCGATCATCGACTCCATTGAGAGCGCCACCTCTCCCACCGGAACGGTTGAAACATCGGACGAACAAAACATCATCACCATCAACGACGAAAATGCACAACTGAACGAGATTCAGGAGTTGCTGCTGTCGCTGGACATTCCGACCCCTCAGGTTCTGGTGGAAGCGGAAATTATTGAAGTACAGATGGGCAACGGTTCCGAATGGGATGCGGGGCTCAGCCTCGGATACGATGGGAGCAGCGCCGGCGCCCTCCTTGGGGGCATGAAAGGATATCCTTTAGCTGGAGCGCTCTACCCCACAGAGAATGGAACCTGGATTGATATTGTGGGCGACATTCAGGACAATGTGGACATCAATGCCCGTCTGCGTTGGCTGGAGAACAATGATAAAGCGGAAATTCTCTCCTCCCCCAACTTGCTGGTTGATTTGGGAACCACGGCAACCGTCTCTACAGGAACAGACCAGCCGTTGCTGAACGTAAGCGTTAACAATGGAGTGAGTCAGGAATCAGTCTATTATAAACGAACCGGCGTCAACCTGCGGGTCACGCCTCAGCTGATTAACAAAGATACCGTCACACTGCAGGTTTGTCCGGAAGTCACATCGGTGGTCGGTTATGCAACCCTGAGTGCGTCCTCCGAGCCGCCGATCATTTCTGTTCGTAATATTGACACGAAACTCAACGTGAAAGACGGCGGAGTGGTGATGATGGGCGGGCTCTACTCCAGCAAGGATATTGAAAGTGAAGAGCGTGTTCCGATTCTCTCCTCCATTCCTTTTATTGGTCGACTCTTCCGCAGCACCACCGTTACGCAGGAACAGGTCCAATTAATCTTCCTGTTGAAGGTCACCATTGTTCCCGATTCACTGGAGACCGTTCTGAACAATCTGGACACATCCAAGCAGGATGTAAAAGGTGCGAGTGAGGTTCTCCGCAACATGATGGCACCGGAAGCGACCGAGGAATAAGCACCATGTTTAGATTCAGCGCACACACTATAGCCGCAGGCCTATTGCTGCCCGCCCTGTGCGTAACCCTTTTTTCGGGTTGCTCTAAAGGAAATGACTCGGGCAAAACCATGGATAAACTGTTTACCACGCGAAAGTCGGATCTCATGATCGGGACTCTTCTGCGCGGCACCGTGAACGCCAAGAAAAAGCATAAGCTTTTTCCTGAGGCGTCTTACCCCAACAACCTGATATGGATTGAAAAGGAAAATACATCCGTCAAAAAAGGCGATGTCGTCATCCGCTTTGAAACGCAGCAGCTGCTCGACGAAATCGAAGAAAACCGGGAAAATCTGGAAACCCAGAAGAAAAACCTTGAAGTCACAAAGGAAGAAAAGCGTATTCTGTTGAGTGAAAACCAAAGCAGCCTTCGCGTTTCGAGCGACACCGTCGAATCCGCCGAGGAAGACTATGCCCGTTATTATAAATATGACGGGAAAAAGGCCAAAGACGACATGGTGAACAAGGTGGAATCCAGCGAGCTCGCTTTGGAGAAAGCGGAAGAGGAATATCGCAACAAACAGGATGAAATCAACAGCACCATCTACGATAATGAAGCCGCCAAAGAGCGGGCGCTCGATGATCTGGAACAGAAAAAAAACACGGTTGATCAGCGGGAACAGGAATATGAAAACGCAAGATTCCAGCTCAAAATATTCAAGAAATACACTTATCCCAATACACTGACCTCCAAGAAGAACCAACTGGAACAGGCCCAACTGAACCATGAAAAGGTTTTAGTGAGCACCGCCTCGCGGGTCATCCAAAAGGATGAAGAGATTGCACGCGATGAGAATCGAATCAGTCGTGTTGAAACGGAACTGGAACGCTTGGAAAGCTATCTTCCGATGATGGAAATTAAAGCCCCGGAAGACGGTATCTTAGTTTATGGCGATGCCGATGAAACCTACCGGCAGAACACGGAAATTACCGTCGGAATGGAATGCTACAAGAACCAGGTTCTGGCAACCATTCCAGAAATGGACAACCTGATCGTCAACTTTGACATCCCGGAACAATTCCGCCATCGCATCAATGCAGGAGCCAAGGTGATCATCACGCCGGACTCTCTGCCATCGCTGAAGATCAACGGAGCCGTCGATACGATTGCGGTGGTCCCGGTGAATCAGATCTCGTGGGACACGACATCGCCGAAAATATATACCTCCACGATTACACTCGACCAGCAGAACAAACAGCTGGTAAGCGGCATGAGCGTCCAGATCGAGATTGTTGATGAAGTCATTACAGACGCAATCAATATTCCGGTTGAAGCCGTATTTGAGGAGGACGGCGAATACTTTGTATACATCGAAGACGGCGATTCCCCGAAGAAGCAGATCGTTTCCCTTGGCAAATCAAACGACCAATATGTCCATGTCACCGAGGGCCTTAAGGAAGGCGAAAAGATCTATCTTTACAGCCCCTACAATCTGGAAGCATCGGAATAATCATGAGCGCATCGCGGGAAATCATTCGGCTCGAAAACCTCGAAAAAACCTACTTCAAAAAATCGCTGGCGGTTCCCGTGCTCAAAGGGATTAACCTCTCGATTTATGAAGGCGAGTTTAACGGGATTATGGGCACATCGGGTTCGGGAAAAACCACCATGCTTAACATTCTCGGTCTGCTCGATGTGCCGACCGGTGGGAAATATTATCTGGACGGTGATGAGGTGGAACACTTTTCCGACGACCACCTCGCCGGACTTCGTAATCGGAAAATCGGCTATATCTTCCAGAGCTTTAACCTTTCGCCCAACCTGACGATTGGCCAGAATATTGAAGTTCCGATGATTTACGGCGAGATCCCGAAACGCGACCGCGTTAAACGCGCAAAAGAGCTGGCGGAAAGCGTTGGACTCGGACACCGGTTGAACCACCGTCCCACCGAACTCTCCGGCGGAGAGTGCCAGCGGACCGCCATTGCGCGAGCACTGGCGAATAAGCCGGCGTATCTGCTGGCCGATGAACCCACCGGCAATCTCGATGAAAAAACCGGCGAAGAAATTATGCGGCTGTTTCACGATCTGCATGAACAGCAGAAGGTCACCATTGTGATGGTAACCCACAACCCGGAACTGGAGACGCAATTTAACCGGGTGATCCGCCTGCGCGACGGGCGAGTGGTTTCAGGGAACGATTAGAAAAGAGACGCAAATAAGATGCTGTTACGGGATTTATACACACTATCCATGCATAATCTGTTCCTCCACAAGATCAGATCGTTTTTGACCTCGCTGGGCATTATCTTCGGCGTCGGCAGCGTGATTTCCATGCTGGCCATCTCCGGCGGCGCAAAAAAAGAAGCGTTGGCGCAGATTGATGCCATGGGCATCGACAAAATCATTGTCTATTCCAAAGCCAAGGAGCAGAGCAATACAAGCAGCTCTTCGTCAACCTCTGTGCTTGATTACGGACTGAACTATTCCGACCAGAACAATATCCTGAAAATGGAAAACATTAAACGGGTAACAACGGCCCGCAGGCTGCGGACCCCGATTACCAAAGGACTCGAAACACTCGATATTGAGCTTTTCTGGGTCTCGCTTCATTTTCAGGAAGATGTCAATTGTGATGTGATCAAGGGTCGATGGCTCACCCCTTCCGACTTTGAAAACAGCAGTACCGTCTGTGTGATCGGTCGGAATGTGAAACGTAAGATATTCGGTCTTGGGGAGAAAGAGATCGTCGGCAAAACCATTACCGTTGGAAAAAGCAACTTGAAGGTCGTCGGCGTCATTGAAAACAAAGCCGACACCAAGCTGGAGGGCATCAACAACCTCAATGATTCGATCTTTATTCCATCGACAACCGGCGTCTCAATTTTCACCGAATATGAAATGATCGGCAGCATATCCTCCGCCACCATTCATCATGTCGAAAACGACCTCTTCATTGTAAAAGTCGACGACCTTGAGGTAATCGACCACACCGCCAAACGAATCAGCGCTTTCATGGGCAGAGCGCACAAGACCAAAGATTGGGGCATCAGCGTCCCGCTCAACCTGCTCCGCAAGAAAGAGGCCACGCAGAACATCTTCACCATTGTGATGGGTTCCATTGCGGGAATCTCACTGATTGTCGGCGGCATCGGCATCATGAACATCATGCTCGCCAACGTATATGAACGGCGCAAGGAAATCGGCACCCGTCGAGCCATCGGCGCGCGCAAACGCGATATCCTCTATCAGTTCCTTATTGAAACCGTTTTCCTCACAATACTGGGCGGATTACTGGGCATCGGTCTAGGGATCGGTATCGCCGCAGCCATCACACACTTTTCCGGAATGCCGTCCGAGGTGTCGGTCATAAGTATTGTCGGTTCCATGGCCATTTCCGGCATCGTCGGCATTGTCTTCGGCACCTACCCGGCGTGGAAAGCCGCCAACGAAAATCCTATCAAAGCGCTCAAAGCGGAGTAGTATTCTGATCTTCGGGAAACTCAGGAGCATCCAATGGAACAAAAACGTATCGCCGTCATCACCGGAGCAACCTCTGGCATCGGAAAAGCAACTGCACAGCGGTTTGTCGAAGCTGGCATTCAGGTGATCGGCAACGGACGCAACGCTGAAAAGCTGCAGGCGCTGGAGAAGGAACTCGGAAAAAACTTTTGCGGCGTAGCTGGCGATGCCTCGGACGAATCCACCGTAGACCGCCTCTTTGAAACGGCCGTAGAGCGATTCGGTCGCGAACCGGATATCGTCGTCGCCAATGCCGGACGCGGACTCGGAGGAGCGGTCCGCACAGCCGATCTTTCACAGCTCGAAGAGATGCTCAACATCAACGTAGCCGGCGTGCTCTACCTGACCCAGAAAGCGGCCCAACGAATGATCAAAACGCAGGAGACCGCCTTCCCTGAAAACGCAGCAGATATCGTCATCATCGGTTCCGTCGCCGGAAGACATGTAACCGCATTCAGCGCCGTTTACAGCGCCACCAAATTTGCCGTCCACGCGCTCGCAGAAGGTCTCCGGCGCGACGTTGGCCCCAAGGGTGTGCGCGTCTCGCTGATCCAGCCGGGCATTATCATCAGCGGATTTCAGAAAGGCGCAAACTACAGCGACGAACTCGTTGAGAGCTTCCACAAAAACTTTGGCCCCCTGCCCACATGCGACGACATTGCCGACACCATCCGCCACGTCGTCTCCCTGCCGCCGCATGTAAATATCAGCGACATCGTCGTCCGCGCCACCCGACAGGATTATCCGTAAGCGGCGGCGCTACGGAGTAGAGCCTGCGCTACGCGCTGGCTCATGCACCCTCGGCCAGATTCACCCAAACGCCACCGCAAAGCGGGCGGCGCTACTGAGTACAGCCTGCGCTATGCGCCGGCTCATGCACCTTCGGCCGGTCCGCCCACACGCCACCGCATAGCGGGCGGCGCTACTCCGTACAGCCTGCGCTGTGCGCTGGCTCATGCACCCTCAGCCAGTCCACTCAGACGCCAACTCACTCTGGAGCATTCTCCGCCAGACGATCCTTATTTGCACTCCACCATGTCTGATATTGTTGTGCGTCCGCGCCGAAATCCATACCGGTAATTTCTTTCAGTCCTTGTGAGGCGGCTTTGCGCACAGACTCTTCTTTATCCGACAACGCAGCAATCAAGGGCTCCACCGCATCCGGGCTTTTTGTTCGGCGGAGCCCGATTGCTCCCATCGTTCGAAGATCGGAGGATTCGCTTGTTTCCAGCAACTCTGTCAACACAAAAACAATATCACATACCTCAACACGCTGAAGCAAAATTTTTCATACCATATAAGACAACGCCACCGCATAGCGGCGGCGCTACTGAGTACACCTGCGGTGGACAGGCAGAGATGCCTGCCTCACATTTTTCACCAGCTGCAGTTCATTTTACAACGCTCTACGACTCAGCGGTTGAAGAGATTGTTGAGCAGGCCGCCGGCGGCATCTTCCACAGGTTTGGTTGCGCCGTCGAGAATACCGTCAACTTTATCACCCAATGCCCCGCCTAGGAGGTCTCCGGCCTCTTCGCCGATTTTATCTCTCAGTTCATCGTTGAGGCGCTGTTTGGCTTCATCGATTTCATCATCGATCTTCTGCTGGAGCTCCTCCGTATATTCATCCATCATCGCACCGGCGCGGTTGGCCAGCTCCGTTTTCCCTGCGGCAATCAGCGACTGCTTGAGGTTGGCGGTCAGCTTGTCCATATCAACGTTGACGCGCGGCGCGTAGAGCGGGCCGATGAGCGAGCCTTCAATGGAGAGCTGCTCGACCGATGCAAAAACGTCGGCGGCAAGGGCTGCATCCATCCCTAGAATTTTTCCACCTTCGTCTACGTCTGCCTTCATGCCGTGAACGAGCAGCGAGAAGGGCAGTTCAATGCCGTCGGGCAAAAAGGTGCCCTCGGTGCTGATATCCACTTTGCCTTCTTCGAACGAGATGGGAAAGGAGTCGCTGGTTTCCAGATGTTTACCAAAGTTCAACGCATTCACATGAACCGCCAGCGTGTGCGGTGTGTTGGGGGAATCAAAGCGCAGGACAACATGTGCCAGCGCCTCGCTCGCCGCAGCTTCACCATTTTCAACTGGTTTGAGCGCAAGTTCGGTAGCTTTCTGATTCAGGCGCGGGTTGCTGCTAAGTTCAGTGCCGACGAGCGCCTGCGGCGGGAGGCTATTGCCGAGGTCGATATCGACAATCTCAATTCGGCGGATCAGCCATGTCGGGTATTTGTCGGAGAGATCAGCGGCGGCTTGGAGATAACTGGGCTGCTGTGCTACTGCTCTGTGGGGGGTCTCTTCTTGATCGATTTCCGGCGCTTCCTTTTCGGGGCGCTTCTGGAGATATTCATAGAGCTTGCTTCCATATTGTTCAATGTTTTCGGCCTTGGAGAAATAGTCCTTCAGCGTTTTCCCAAGGGCGTTATCTGAAGGCTCTTTTTCTTCGGGCGGCTTTCTTTTTTCAGGATAAAGTGCGCCCGGTTTCTCGCGAAGAACATCACGCTTTACCACGCTACCGGAGAGGAGGTCGATCGTGAAGCGCTTCGCCAGCAAATCGGGCACATCGAGTTCGGCCTTGAGCGATTCAACCTGAAACAGATTGTGCGTCGGCTTATCAGGGTCGGTAATCTGCAAACCTTCAATCTGCAGACTGCCGCGTGCGAGCGACAGATGGGCATCGGCAATATCCACCTGCGCACCGGTGATGGCGGAGATCGATTTTTGAATGCTCTTTTTGAGCGTGTGGTCGAGCAGGAAAAATTCCATCGCTAGGCTGATCAGTAA
>JAAYDL010000352.1 GCA_012729265.1 Lentisphaerota bacterium
AACACCAAAATGAGCACAGACCAGAGTATGTTCCGGCTCATGGGCAAAAAGATGCGGAGGAATATCTGCCACTCGCCCGCGCCATCAAGCTTTGCCGCCTCCACGTAGCTGGAGGAAATCCTTCGCATGTTTTTCGTCAGCAGGTAAACCGAAAAGGGCGAAGCCACGGCGGGCAGCCAAATGGCCCAGCGGGTATCCAGTATCCCCGTCCAGTGGGCCAAAAGGTAGTTTGGCACCAATGTCACCTGATAGGGCATGAGCATGAGTATTATATAAACGAAAAACACCAGTTCCCGGCCCCGACTCCGCCAGCGGGCAAAGCCGTAGGCCGCAAGGGAGGCCACGACCATCTGAAAGAGCACGATGGGGACCACCAGCACCACGCTGTTCCAGAACTTTATAAAATAGTCCGGCCTCGCGCGCAGCAGCTCGGAGTATTGGGTCAGATTCAGCCTTTCCGGCAGAAACTTCAGCTCCACCAGCCGGGTGACGTAGTGCTCCTCCTCAAAAATGAGCCCGTAGCTGTCCCTTATCTCCTGACTGTCGAAAAACGAGTCCGCCAGAGTGAGCAGGGTGGGCAGCAGGAAAGCCGCCGCCAGCAGCAACGCTGCTGCAAAAAGGAAAACGCGCCCGACCTTGCCCTTCCCGAATCGCCTCGCCGCCTTCATCCCTCCACGTCCTTTCCATACCGGCTCTCCAGCCAGAACAGCAGGGCAAGGACGGCGGTTATCACGGCGCTCATCACTATGGCCACGCTAGAAAGCTTCTGGTAATCCAGCATTTTGAAGGTGTTGTTCATAAAGTGCTGGAGGGTATACAGGGCGGAATAGGGGTACTGACCCGACAGCAGATACACCTCCCGGAATATCCTGAAGCTATTGAGTAGGGTTATCATGCCCACGAACAGGATGGCCGGGGACAGGTAGCGCAGCTCTATTAGGAAAAAGCGGCGGAAGCACCCGGCTCCGTCTACCTGGGCGGATTCCAGCACATCCCTGGGAACGTTGCTGAGGGCGGCTATGAACAAGATCATGTTGTACCCCAGGTTTTTCCACAGGAACATGGCCATAACTATCCAACGGCTGTACTCAGTGTTCAGCCAATCCACGCCGCCAAGCCCCAGCACGCCCAGCCAGGAGTTCACCGCGCCGTTAAAATCGAAGGCTACTCTCGTCACCAGCACCACCGATATAACCGGCACCATCAGAGGCGACAGGAACACCGTCCGGAAAAAGCCCCGGAAGGGGAGCCGGGACTCCACCAGTAGCGCCAGCAGCAAAGAAAGCACCACCCCCAGCGCCACCGCCGCCGCTGAAAATATGGCGGTGTTTTTTGCGGCCTGCAGGAAGGCCGGGTTTTTGAAAAGCTGCCTGAAATTATCCAGAAATACGAAATTGCCGTTTGTGGGGCCGTCCACCACCGAATAGTACATAACCACGCCGAAGGGCAGCAGGAAAAACACCAGCACCCCCACCAGGCTTGGCAGCAAAAAGGCGGCGCCCGTCAGTTTATCTCTGCGTTTATACTTCATATTTACCTCATTTTGCCTTGTTGGGCAGCGCAAATCACACCTAGCAAGGTGCAGCATACAGCCTGAAATAAACCAAGACAACACAAGGACTATTTACTATCATTATTTACTTGCTGTGTTTTATAGAGTTCGGCATATTCGCCACTACTATTTATGAGTTCCTTGTGCGTTCCAACTTGAGAGACTTCGCCATCTTTTAGAACAATGATTCTGTCCGCAAATTGTATCTTGTCTAGTTGGTGTGATATTACTATCACCGTTTGGTTATTAATTTTGTTCCTTAATTTATTAAACAGCACATATTCAGAATAAGCATCTAACGCAGAGGAGGGTTCATCAAGGATTAAAAGCCTATAATCGCTCGCAAACGCTCTCGCTAAAGCAAGTCGCTGTATTTCTCCGCCAGATAACATAGCTCCATCTTCTGAATACTCTCTGCCAATGATTGTATGTATTCCATTTGGTAAAGAAAGACATTTGTCAAGCAAACCGACCTGTCCCAATGCATCTTTGACAATATCTTCGTCTTTCTCATTAGCAAATTCTCTCATGAGGACGTTTTCTGCAATCGTAACGTTGAAGACCATGCAATCTTGCAACACAACACCGATTGAGCTCCTCAAAAAAGTCATATCATAATCAGAGATACTGATACTGTTAATTAATATCTCCCCGTCATAATCGTCATACAGGCGAGCTATAAGTTTGACCAAGGTAGACTTACCAGAACCGTTTGCGCCCACTATTGCAACAATTTCGTTTTCATTTGTACTTCATGCTATTGCCTCTCGGCGAAATAAATCTCCAGCTTGCTCTGTATCAGGGCGGCAGTTTCAGCGGCGCTTTTGTCGCCGGCAAAAAGGGCGTCGCATTCATCGGCGATGATAGTTATATAGGGGCTTTCTATAGCGTCCTGATAAACGCTGTCCGACCTTTCAAGGATGCTGTAAAACAGCTCGACCTGGTCGCCTGTAAGGCCCACCATCTCTGGCACGCTGTAGGTGCGGGTTTCAAGGTTAGTCCCGTTGGCGGCCCCCTCCGGGTCCACGTATTCCGTCACTGTCGTGGCCGGGCTGCTCACTTGGGCCTGCTCCATCACCGCTTCCATGGCGGAAACGGTGACCGGGAGAGCGCCGGCGGCGCTCATCTGGCGCTCCGGGCTCAGGGCGGCCTTGATAAACTGCCAGGCGGCCTCCTCATTACCCGTCCCGGAGAAGATAGCAAAGCGCACCGGGGCGGTGATGTGGCAGCCCGTTCCCGTCTGGGAGGGGAAGCCGGTTACGCGCATTTCGACAAAGCTCTCGCTCTGTACAAACATTTTGAAATCGTCCATGGTCATAAAGTTTTGAGGGCTGAGCAGCGTGCGTCCGTCGGCGTAATCATTGGTCCCCGGCTGATATGCCCGGGCCCTGTCGCTCATCTCCTTCAAAAACTCTAAAAACTCGATGAATTCCGGGCTGTTGAACCGGTATTGATTGTTGGGGATGTCCGCGAAGTATGAAAAAAGGTCGCCCATCAAAAAGTTTATCAGCCTGCTTCCCCACTGGTCCATGTAAAGCGTCATCTCCGGATACTGCTGACATATGGCGTACAAATCCTCCAGACCCCAGGAATCCACGTCCCCTACCACGCTTTCGTGCTCGCAGCAGGTGGACAGGGCGAAATAGGGGCACATCTGATAAAGCTGACCGCCGGACCACTCCAGTGAGCGCAGCACGGAGGGCAGGATATCCTCCCGGGAAATATCCTCATCCTTATCCAGCAGGGGGTACATGTCCACCAGCAGGCCCTTGTCCGCGTATATATCGTATGTAGTGAGCATCACGCTCATAACGTCCGGCTGCTCTCCCGCCGAGATATCCAGATTTAGCTGAGTTTCCGCCATATCGCTATAGTAGTTTTTGCTCACGGCGTAATACTCCCGGTTTGCCGCGTTGAAGTCCACAATAGTCTGCGTTACGCTCAGATTGCTTTCCATGCGGCCCACGGTCAGTATTTTCTTGGTTTGGTCCGTTTTGTAGAATTTCAGCAGGGATGTTCCACCGTCGTAGCCGCCGATGACCACAAAATAGCTGCCGCCGTGGGAATAAACGGCTTGTATCTCGCCCTGGTAATCCAGCCCCGCGGTGTCGAATATGGGCGTTTCACTGAGCATTTCCAGGTCGTATCCGCATATCTGAACCCCGGCCTCTACCGTGTTGCCTAGGGGGGTGTATTTGGCGTAATAGTAATCGTATTTATCGTCCCCGTCATAGGTGGCCGGACCCGGATTGTAGGCCCCCTGGAGAGGCTCCGGCTTTTCGCCATCTAGACGGTTCACCTCCGGTACCTCAGTCCTCAGCCTCGAAGCGTAGGAGGCTACGCCGCCTCCGCCAAGCGCTGCAAGGTTTCCCGTCTCGTAGCCCTCGGCGTTAGACAGGGTGCCCAGAGCTTCCCCGGCGGCGGAAAACACCATTGTGTCCTTTTTTGTGGCCGCGTAAAGGCGGCCCTCCCCATCGCAGGCCAGGTCCACCACGTTCCCTGAGGCTGAAACGGAGTCCAGCACAGCGCCATTCAGGTCCAGCTTTTCAACACCGCTCTTTTCCGATATCCACAAGCAGCCCTCCGCCGCGGCTAAGTGCTCATAATCTTTGCTCAGCTCCACAGTTTTCGCCGCGCTCTCGTCCTTGAGGGACAGGCTAATCAACACGCAGCCAGACTCCTGCTCCCCCAGTATGTACAAGTTGCCCCCATAGCGGGAGGAATCAAGAAAATCCGCATCCAGGCTTTCTTCGAGCGCCACATCGTAGATGTAATACCCCATGTCCTCGCCCTTCCCCTGACCACAGGAGCACAGGGAAACCAGCACAAGGACTGCCATCGCAAGACAAAACAGTTTTTTCATGATATACCTCCCAATCATCACCACAAAAGCGCCCTATAAAGCAAGAACCCATTGGCGAGCGAACGGATCCCTGCTTTATCTACAAATACTTATGGGCTTATGTAAGCGAATTAGTTGTAAGAAGCACCCTCGCAAGTCCCAGTGCAAAAATTCTTGCACGAACTTGCACATCCTGAGCCGCATCCAGTTCCACACACATCGGCGCTTGGTGCTGTACAAATTGTTGAGCACAAAATAATCCAGCAACCAGTTCCGCACCCTTGAACGCAGGTGCCTTGGCACCCAGCCTCAAATACTGCTCCACCGTAGCAATCATTTACATTATATCCATATATAAACAATTATTCAACATAAACCTTCGATGCATATTCCGGAGCGATGGAGCCGCCGGGGATGCGGACAAAATCCTGGACCAAAATGTAGTCAAAGGAGGTTGTCCCCATGTATTCCTACGAAGATCGAATGAAAGCGGTCCAGCTCTATATCCAGTATGATTGTTGTCCATCAGCAGTAATCTACGAATTAGGTTATCCGTCGCGAAACAGGCTTACCGACTGGTATAAAGAATATAAAGTAACTGGAACCTTGCGCAGTGACGATATGCTCGGTCATTCCAAGTATAGTAAGGTACAGAGAAAACAAGCTGTTGAAAATTATCTGGAACATGGTCGTAGTGTTTCACGCGCAATAAAGGCTTTGGGCTATCCTGGTAAAACTGTTTTGTGTGAATGGCTCAATGAAGATATACCGGGATATAAAAGGCGATGGCGTTGTAAAGTAAATAGCGCTTTGGTAAAATGTACTCCAGAACAGAAAGAGCAGGCTGTAATCGATTACTGCGCTGGAAACAAGACTCCAACGGAAATCGCTAAATCATATGGTGTTAGTCCTAACGCAGTATATAGCTGGAAAAAGAAACTGCTCAGCAAAGGGTATGCTGATATGAAAAAGGAGACGCCAGCCGAGACTGTCGAAAATGAAAAAAGTATAGATATTTTACGTACAGAGAAAGAAGCCTTGGAACAAAAGGTAAAGGACCTAGAGAGGGATGTTTACCACCTTCAGCTTGAGCGAGATATACTAGAAAAAGCTGGTGAAATCTTAAAAAAAGACCAGGGCATCAGTCTTGTAACATTAACGAATCGAGAAAAAGCCGTAGTGATTGATGTCCTCCGTGATAAATATCGGCTGAAATTGTTGCTCAAAGCTCTTAATATGGCAAAGAGCAGCTATTGTTACCAAGAAAATATGATAAGCGGTCCAGATAAATATAATGATTTACGAGTAAATATAAAGGACATATTCTCTGAAGTAAATGCTCGCTACGGATATCGGCGAATTTACCTTGCTTTAAAAAATAGCGGAAAAACAGTTTCTGAAAAGGTTGTCCGCTGGATTATGAAAGAGGAACACCTGATTGTTCCTTTTGTCAAGAGAAAGAAGTACAGCTCGTACATAGGTGAAGTTAGCCCAGCGGTTGAGAATATCGTAAACCGTGATTTTCATGCTGACAATCCAAATGAAAAGTGGCTGACAGATATCACTGAGTTCCACATACAAGCGGGGAAAGTATATTTATCACCAATAATAGATTGCTTTGACGGGTTGTCCGTGTCATGGGCAATAGGTACATCACCGGATGCGAACTTGGCAAATGCCATGTTTGACAACGCAATATCAACCCTAAAGGAGAACGAGCATCCAATTATTCATTCGGATCGCGGCGGACATTATCGATGGCCAGGGTGGATAGAACGAATGGATAAGGCTAGCCTGACGCGGTCAATGTCAAGGAAAGGCTGCTCTCCAGATAATTCAGCTTGTGAGGGGTTCTTCGGGCGTTTAAAAAACGAGTTTTTCTACTGCCGGTCTTGGATTGGCGTTACGGTTGATGAGTTCATAAAGGAACTGGATGAGTATATTACCTGGTACAATGAAGACCGCATTAAGATATCTCTTGGCGGAATGAGTCCAATTCAACACCGTCGTAACCTCGGACTAATTGCATGAGGAGATGAAAAATGTGATTAATAGCGTAGTAAAAGACGAGGAGCGACAATCGTTACTGGATGAAAAAAAGGCTTATCTCTCCAAACTCAAGACAACACCAGAGGAGCGAGGAAAGGTTCGCTCTTGGGTTAATAGAGGGAACAGCGTTTATGCTAACCCTTGGCTGCTCTATTCAGAAAGCGGCTTCCCAATGGATTTCATAACAGCTATGCGTGCAGTCGCAGAGATGGAAAACATCGAATCATACAATCCTTATCTCGATATTTCAGATGATGATTCCTCTACCGAACTGCCGTTTTGAATAATTGAAAGTAAAGCGCTTGAATAGCATTTTTTGCTTCATTAACATTTTCGGGGTCAGGTAACTGGTCCAAGAAAATGTCCGCATCCCCGTGGCTCAACCTTCGCCGGTCCCGTGGCTCAAACCCGGCCGGAATACTCACCTTCGACAAGCCGTAAACATGGTAAAGGGCACATCTCATATCGGCGACCCAAAATCACGCGATGTCTCGTCGCTGCTCAGAGGCACAAATAAGGAAGTATTTAATGCTCTCATCTACACAATCTTGCGGGTATTGTCAATACAGCGACCAGCGAAAATAATAAAGGCAGGGGGGAACTTTCCCCTGCCTTTATTCTGAAACGTCTTTTAGGTGGTGCTTTTCTTGATTGCGGCAAATACCATCCTGTCTCTGCCAGTAACCTTCCCAAAGCAGAACTGCAAAAAGCCCCATTGCCGATTTGAACCGGCGTTTGCAAAAGGGATTGCGAAAAAAGAAAAGGAGCGACCACAAAGCAACCTTGACCTATTCCCGTAATAGAGACTACTATATCTCCAATCCGGCGCTTACAAAGCAGCCAGAAAAGGCTATCGGAAAATATTGGCGCATGAGAAAACAGTAATTGAAAGAATCCCGCCCCAGCCTATACAGCAGCCTGATTTTGGCGAATAACTATATTCGCACTTGCAGGAAATTGGCGGGGTGGTAAACCACAGACTTGAGATAATGATGCCTAAATTAATGAAATCAGCGGGTATAACAGAAGGCCTGAAAGCCAGTAATCCTATGAAATGGGTAGGCCTGATGAATACGCCGAAAGCGCAGGACAAAGAAATAAATTTATCGGAACTGATCTATGTGTAGTAAGAAACGGGAGTGCTATGTCGGGGCGCTCCCGTTATTTACAGGCTGTTAATGTATGCCTACCACGGCCTTGCGAGGTCCGTCAAAATAGTTATTATAAAGCCGTACATTTGTAAGATTACCGAGCTAATCACAAATTTCGTCAGCTATAGGTTGTAATAATATACCAGTGTGTGGTAAAATTATATTAAAGGCACCTCAAAATCTTAAATTCCAAAAATCCAATCAAGCAATACCAATGTTTTTGAGACTTAGATAAATTAAAACCGGTTTTTAGAGGGTCCCTATTCGTGACGCTATGCTTCAACGTATAGTTGATGCCATAGCTCAAAAGCTGGTATCTAATGTCCCTAAGCGCTCACCAACGCGGAGTTTGGGCCGAGAGCAGAACTGTATCGTTGTTGCCATGGGCAGGGAGAACCATATCGTTAGCAAGACCGCCTGAATGGGCAAAGAGTCCGCCAAACAAATCGACGATGCCATCGGTAATCAAATTAGCGAAGATTATATTCTCCGCACGATGAAGAGCGTAATTACGCCTACTTTGCAAAAAAAAAGTTTAAATATGTGAGCGTGAATGGCGCTAAAAAGCAACGTGTTGCAGAGAAGGTCTATCAAATTCAGCACGTCAAATAGTAAATTAATGTTGACGGAGGTCGCTTACTCATGACTGAAGCCACAAGAATGCACGACTTGTTATTTAACATTAATTTAAGAAGAAAGCATAATAATTGGGAGGGCAAAGCTTATGTTTCCTTGGAAACGAAGAGAGATCTTAATAACTAATTCCACAGAACAATTTGGTATTGCTCAAAGGGCCCTAAATAGTGCTAGGATTAAATATGATATAAAAATAGTAAACAGTGGGAGTGGTAATAGAAAAACAGGTAATTTTATAGGCAGAGTTGGAGAACGTGTTGATTTGGAAATCTTCTACTATGTTTTTGTAAGAAAAGAAGATGCGGAACAAGCTATATACCTAATAAAAAATGCAAGATGAGGGGGCGTCTCGAATCCTGTGTAAACGGTCAAATGCAGTGTAAAGGGTATGCCTCCTTTATATTAATTTTTATTAATTAAAAAACAAAAGAGCCGCCCTATCTCTATCTTCC
>JAAYDL010000353.1 GCA_012729265.1 Lentisphaerota bacterium
AAAGACGACACAGCGGGTCGTCCTGCCTGCCTCCACGATCCGGTCGCTCCCTTCGCTCATGATGAAGTCGATGAGCGCGGCGGTCGGCTCGTCGAGGAGATCGTCATCCTGCAAATGAATGCCCGCATAGCCACAGGCGAGAAGCGTATCCCGTCGCTGGTTCAGTTGAAAGGACGCGGGGACGGTCACGCAGAAGTGGGCTTGTCTGTCCTGTCCATCTTGAAGAGCGGCATCTTTCAGAAAACGAAGGATGTTACCGGCAATCTTGGATGCATGGTTGAAGTTTTCCGGTGCCCGGTGATAGGTCTTGCGCAGGCCCATATCGTTCTTCGTTTCGTAAAAAAGATTCCTTTCCGGAAACAAATTCGCATCCTGAGGTCTGGTGCGCAGCCTTTTCGCTCCTTCGCCGACAAGAATATCATCATCCAAAACGGCAACCACTGAAGGCGCCAGGGAACTTGTCATAGTCCCTGCCGGCCAGAGCGGTTGATCGATCTCAAGGACCTTGCATGCCGGTTTCTCGCCTGGCACCCACGAAGCCTCTGCAACGCTGGAATTCGTGGTGCCCAGGTCTATGCCAAAGGCGCGCACCGTCCGAATACGGTTCTTGGAATCAATATCAGATGAGAATAGTTGGATTTCTTTCATGCTCGACCTCATTAAACGATAGTACGTAGAAGTTCAAAAGGACGCGCCCCTGCATCGAGAAGAGGGGTGTTATCGTCCGCTTTAAAAGTAAACACCGGCTGGCTTCGCTCCAGAGCGCTGTAAACCGTTTGCCATGTTTTGCCACCGGGGGATGCGTGGGGCACCCACATCTCATCAGCCAGGGCCGCAACCAGGTTGTTGCGCAGTACCGCCTGGGCGGCTGTCGTTCGTCGAATGCTGTCCGCGAAGGGCGATAACAGCAGCAACCGGTTTTCCTTCAATGCCTGCCGCGCCCTCTGGGTTAGACGTAATCCAGCCAGTGTCTTTGCTGCACAAAAAATGGCCGGCTGTTTCCCACGCAGCAGGATGTCCAGGCATTCTTTTTCCATCGGGGACAGGAAACCGCCGATCACTACCACGCCCGAATCCCTTAAGGCGCGAACGGCGTCGAATGTCTTGAGTATGACGCTGCCGGGGCACTGTATCGAACAGATCATTCCCAGGAGACGATTCCGGAGGATTGTCGTCTTTCCGATTGCATACAAACAGTCCGGTGCATCTTCCCCGAGACGGTCTTGCAGGACCGTTGGATAATCGCTGTCTCCCTGAACGATTCGATTAACGTTCACGTTTTTACCCTGTTTGCTGCTGTTGCTTCGCCATTGCCTGACCTTTCCGGCGACGTCCCGTACGCGCTGTTTCAAAATTGTGGACGTTGTTCCGGCCTGATTGCTTCCGGTCAGAGGTCGCCACCGATCTCGCGGCGCTTTTGTTCGAGGAATCGTTCCAAGTCTTGCTTGCTAGGCAGTTCAAGTTGATATTTGGACACAAAAAGCTGATTGCTGATGGCCGCCAACGCATACTCAACCAGGGCGTGATCCTTGCCGGTGCAAAGCAACAGGCCAATGGGCGGGTTGTCGCCTTCGGTCAGCATGTGCTTGCGATACCAGGTTACGTATGTATTGAGTTGGCCGATATGCTCATGGCGGAACTCGTCAACCTTCAATTCGACCAGGACATGACATTTGAGGATGCGATGATAAAAGACAAGATCGACGAAACCGCGCGTATTGCCGATGACGATGCTTTTCTGCTGCGCCTCCAGGCAGAAGCCATGACCCAGCTCCAGAAGGAAATCCCGCAGGTTTTCCACCAGCGCCGCCTCCAGATTGGTTTCCGCCACGGCATCCTTTGCCCGCAGCCCCAGAAACTCGAAGACATAGGGATCGCGGATGGCTAGTTGGGGCTCCGCAGTCTCCGCGCCGGCCTTGACCATCTGGGCCAGTTTTTCCTTGTTTCGGGACAGGCCCGAGCGTTCGAAATACAACGTGGCGATTTGTCGTTTCAAAGCCCGCACCGACCAGTTGCCGCGGATGCACTCGATTTCGTAGAAGGCGCGCTTGAGGGGATCTTCAATGGCTATTAATTCCGCCAGATGGGTGAATGAGAGACTGCAGAAGAGCTTTCCCAAAGGCAGCCTTAATTCGGGAGTCGGAGATTCCCAAATTGGAGCGGGATCCCGTTTTAATACGGGCGTGGAAACCAGAGGGGCGGATTTGGCAATGAATGACTGCCAAATTTCCTCAGGCAGAAGGCTGGTCCTTTCGGGAGTCAGCGACTCCCGAATCGCCGGATAGGTCATATAGAAAAGCCGGTAGCGACGG
>JAAYDL010000354.1 GCA_012729265.1 Lentisphaerota bacterium
GAGTCGCACCAGATAATGGACGGGCGAAGCACTTTCTGATCCTTATCCACACACACGAGTCCGTGCATCTGATAAGCAATACCAACGGCTTTAACATCCTGCGGTTTCGCTTCCGCTTCGCGCATCGCATCGCGAACGGCGTCGCGGGCACAATCGTACCAGCACTGCGGGTCCTGTTCCGCAAAGCCCGGCTGAGGCGATTTAATCACCTGTTCTGTTTTTGGATAAAACGCACTGCCGGCACAGGTGCCGGAGGCGACATCCAGCAGCGAGGCCTTCACCGACGAACTGCCCACATCAATACCTAGCAAATAATCCATACTATAGTCATCTCCGATACTTTTCAATGATCCCCATAATACAGCCGGCCAAATCGATTACCTTCATTATCGTTCCAAATATAAGCATTATATTCCCATAAATCAATCGGCCCATACCCCCCAAAAACAAGGTTAAAATCAACTTTTCGTGGTTTTTTCCCGCTTCGGATCGCAGAATAGAAGAAAATAGGAACAGGGTATTATTCTATCCCTTGCAGTGTGTCCGAAGTGATTTTTTGTTCACGCAGATCAAAATTCCGCTACAGTGGCGGCATGAGAATTACGAGTGGAATATTGAGAAGCCGCCGCTTTGAAGTACCGAAGCAGGAGGTGCGCCCGACCATGGAATCGGTCCGCGAGGCCGTTTTTTCTTCGCTTGGCGGGTCGTGCGCCGGGCTGAGGGTGCTCGATCTGTTTGCAGGGTCGGGCGCTCTGGGGTTGGAGGCGTGGAGCCGCGGCGCGGAGTCGGTGACCTTTGTAGAGCAGCATGCAGCGGTTTTTCGGAACCTACAGCAGAATATTGAATCGTTGAAGTGCGATGAGCTGGGCGAGGTCTGTTGCATCAGAGCGGATGCCCTGAAGTGGCTGGAGCGTGCAGACACGCCCTTTGATTTGATTTTGGCCGATCCGCCTTACGATCTCCCCGGGGCCATGTACGCAACATGCGAAGGGATTGCCAACGGTTCAGTTTTGACAGCCGACGGGATGCTGGTATACGAGTTGCGGTCTTTGGACAATCTGAAAATCCCGGAAGGGTGGACGGTTTTGCGCGATAAAACCTACGGGAAAACGCGCGTGGTAATGTTGAAGCAAGAGAAAGAAGATGCACCATGAACGAAGCAGCTATTTGCGCAGGAACCTATGATCCCCTGACCTTGGGGCATCTGGATGTAATTGAGCGGGCAACCCGTATTTTTCCCCGCGTTGTTGTCGCGGTTGCGAGTAATCCCGGGAAAAATCCGCTCTTTTCTTTGGACGAACGCATTCGGATGATCCGTGCTTCGACGGAGCATTTGAAGGGGGTGGAGGTCGATCATTTCGACGGATTGCTTGTCAATTTTGCTGAAAAGAAGGGCGTTAAAACCATTGTGCGCGGCCTTAGAGCCTTTTCCGATTTTGAGTATGAATTTCAGATGGCGCTGACCAATCGGAAGCTGAAACCTCAAATCGAAACGATTTTTCTGATGCCGAAACAGGACTACAGCTATGTCACCTCCAGCAATGTGCGCGAGGTGGCCGCGCTTGGAGGCGACTCAAGTCAGTTTGTACCGCCGGTAGTGCAACAGGCATTGCTCAAGCGTTTTAGAAAGACGAAAGGGTAAGAGAAGGGATTTCCAACGAAGATTCCCTTTTTTGAAAAAGAAGCGGACCGAATCATCAACCTGCCAACTGCCCTACTCCGCTTCCTCTTCTTTGGGTTTTTCCCACGGGAATTCTTTTTCAGAAAGAAAAGATGGTTCACAAAATTCCCGCATCGCCTCTTCTCCGTTGGGCATCGCTAGGTAGATGCGTGCCCGCATTCCATGGACATCGCCTTGGGCACCCGTTGGAGGAGTGTCGACATAAAAAATGGAATCAAAGCTGATTTCGACTTCCCGGATCTGTACATACTGGGTCTGCAATTCTGCTTTCTCGGCCTGTTTGAGTGCCGCAACATCGAGCCTACCTTCAAGAATTAACTGCTCCGCTTCATTGTCGTCGCTGGACGTGGACGTCTCAGCCTGTTCATAATAGATTTTGTACTCCATTCGCATTTTGGGAACTAGAACCTTACTCGTATTCTGAAGTGTGATATCGAAGGCAATCTGTTCAAATTCCGTCGTCTCTTCCATTGCACCTGAATAGGATTCGTTGTCGATCGTTAAAACATCACCGGTTTCGGTCGTTTCCCATTTCTTAAGCGTCTTTCTTTTCGTAGTGATACGGAGGTTTTTCGATGCCAGCGCCTCATTGACGGTATACCACTCCTTGATATAGGTCTGGTCTTCCATGGAGAGAGAATCGATCGGAATGGTGGCTCGGCGTTTATCCTCTTTCAGTTCCAGCGTGACTTTGCCCTTGGGCAGGTCGCAGTCGACAATTTTGGCGGTTATTGTTCGTTCCTTTGTGTCGGAAAAGGTGCGATATTCTTCCTTCGCACGGGCAACAACTGTACAGCCGATCAAAATTAAACCCATCATCCAGTGTTTCATTCTATGCTCCTTGATCTATAGCTTCCGTTCCAATTGTCCATCAACCCCAAAGCCTCCTCTGCCTAACGGGTTAAAGAATGTCATTTGATGCATTTCACAAGTCAAGGGAAACTTTGCCCTAAAAATGTCCGAAATCTTGTATGTTTGGATCGGAAATCTCGAGGTTTCGGGATAAATTTCTTCAAAAAAGCCGGTTGATTTCCCCGGGGGGAGTGTGTAGCTTTCCCGCCTCGTTCCACATCAGGAGAGGTGTCTGAGTGGTTTAAAGAGCACGCTTGGAAAGCGTGTGTGCGTTGACGCGTACCGGGGGTTCGAATCCCCCCCTCTCCGCCATATTTTTTTCTGCTGCTGGGAATAAGAGATGAGTTTACAATGGATTAGTATTCTGCTGGGAGTGTTGGCTTTGACCGGAGGGCTGCTGGGGGTGTTCTGCCCCGGTTTGGTGAAGCGGTTTATTCAACTCTTCCCCCGCAGTGTGGTTCCGGCTTGGATTTTGACGGCGTTGTGCTGCTGGCTGGGGCTGAAGGAGGCGCAGGCCATGAATATGGGGTTTTTGAGCGACTATAAAAAATACCTTTATGTCATTGCTCCGCTGACCTTTGTTGCTTGCGTGACCTATCTGAAGGAGTTGCTGGCTTCGCGGGCGCTGGGCGGTTTTCTGCTGCTGATTGCGGTTCCGATTGTTCAGACAGCGGCTGTTTCAGGGAAACCCTATTTTCAGGTGATCACGGCGCTGGTTTACATCTGGATTATTTTCGGGCTCTTTCTGCTGTTGTCGCCGTGGTGGTTTCGTAAATTTTTTAAGCCGTTTCTTGAGAAGGAGAGTCTGATGAGGGCCGCGTCCGGGTTGAAAGCGGTTCTTGGCGTGGCGTTGATTTTGCTGGGATTGTTTGTTTACGGCGGATAACGGCTCAAAAAAACTGCCGGTCAGCTTTTCATTTTACTCAGGCACTTCGTCGTTTTTGAGGCTGTCGAGCACCTTTTGAGCTTCCCACGCACGGCTGCATTTTTCGATCTGAAGCGTGTATTGGGCCTCTGTTTCGGGGGGAAGTTCCTTAAGATTGCTGCGGGCAAGGTCCAGCGTTTGTACTCCGGCGCGATGGGCCCGCTCATAGTCCTGCGTCACATAATAGGCTTCTGACAGCGTGCTCCAGATGTTGTGAAGAAAAGGGGCTTCAACCAACGCTTCGCGGGCGAGTTTGACGGCTTCTTTGCCTTTACGAAAGGCTGGGTCTGTCGCGGTGGCATAGAGCCAGGCCAGATTGTTTTTTACCAGATAGTCCTCCGGATATTCATCGACCAGAGCGAGAAGGATTTTCTCCGCCTGAGCATATTTTTCAGCGATAAGGTAGTCGCGGGAAATGATGAAGCGCACCTGCATATTCTTAGGATCAATTTCCAAAGCGCGTTCGAGTGCAGCAATCGCAGAATCGTAGTCCCCATCTTCGAAATAAACCTCCGCAACGTCAAGAAGCAGAGCAACGCGTTCCGAATTAACCCGTGTAACAGTTTGGATTCCGGTGGATAGTGTGAGGCCGGCCGATTCTTCGTCTTGCGCTTGAGCGAATGGGACAAGAGCAATAGCGGAGAGCAGGATAAGCGATGTTTTTTTACGTTTCACGGTTTGTTCCTTATTAGAAGTTTTCAATCTGAACCTTAACCACCGAATTGGTTCCTTTGACCCAGGAGATGCCGGAGGGAAGGTCAACGTTGACCTCCAAGGTGTA
This sequence comes from Lentisphaerota bacterium, assembly GCA_012729265.1. Classification (GTDB taxonomy): domain Bacteria; phylum Verrucomicrobiota; class Kiritimatiellia; order Kiritimatiellales; family Pontiellaceae; genus Pontiella. The sequence continues at coordinate 4,240 of JAAYDL010000354.1, forward strand.
GGTTCCATTGGTTTCCAGCACTGAGCAGTCTGCATAAGCGGTGATATTTTCGGACTGCAACTGCTCAACCTTTGTTTGCTGTCCGCGAACCCGCACCGCAATGGTCTCCGGAGAAATGGTGCCCTTACGCAGTTCTCCTAAGCCGCGCAGTACCGGAATCAGTTCAAACTCTTTTTCGTACGTGTAGGTCTTCAGCTGGAATTCGACGGTCACTCGGTCGGAATCAGAGCCGAGGCGTCCGCCCGGCGGCAGCGTTACACGGACATTTTCCTTAAAATCATCCTGCCGGTTCCGCAGATCAATGGGTTCTGTGCGGATGTTCTCCATTTTTAAAAGCTGCTGTTCGGCCCCTTTAATCTCTATATCAGCCGGTTTACATACAACGCTTTCGATCTCCAGACCTTCCGGCAGTTGTGAAGCATCGTATGCGGCCTTCACGGGCAGGTTTCGTGTAATCTCTTTATCGAGTCTTATTTCAATCTGTTTTGGAGAAAACTGGTCCACTTTCGCCTCGGTCGGATTATTGTTAAGGAATTTCTGCTGAAGTGGAATAGTCATGGTTTCGCCGGGTTTGGGGTCAGTAATCGGCACCACCACGCGCAACTGTTCGCGGTTGAGGTAGCGGATATCTTCGCGGGAACCGAGGAAGACCGCATCAACCGTATCCAGCGAAGTTTCCAGAACGGCCCAGCCTTCAGGCGTTTCCACTTCCACCGTAATATTGGTAATAGGGAGCTTGAGGCTAATGTTGCGTTTGATGGCCTTCCACGAAAAAAAGGCGAGAATAAAGCAGACCAGCAGCAGGCCCTTCTCCTTATTCAACTGACTCCAGAAACTGGTTTTTTTATCCTTCATTCTCTTTTTCATCCATGTTCATTAGTACGGTGTCAGAGAGATCGGCCTCGCCCGCCTCAATCTTTTCGCGGAAGCGGCTCAGCCCGGTGCGCTCGCGCCGAAGCATAGAGCCGAGCGTACGACGCAGGCGGTCGGCATCGAGCCCGCGACGGATTTTACCGTTATAAGCTATCGAGATGGCACCCGTTTCTTCGGAAACGACCACCACAATGGCGTCGGTTTCTTCCGTAATACCGATGGCCGCACGATGCCGAGTGCCCAGCTTGCTCTGCTCTTCCTTCTGCGAGAGCGGGAAGAGACAACCCGCCGCACAGATGCGGTCGCCTGAAATAATAACGCCTCCGTCGTGCAGCGGCGTATGCGGGAAAAAGAGGGTAGCCAGCAGTTCTGCGCTCATAAAACTGTTCATCCGCGTGCCGGAATCCTGAATCGTGCGCGTTCCAATTTCACGCTCAATGGCAATCAGTGCGCCAATCTTGCGCTTCGAGAGCAACTGCACCGCCTCCATGATCGGCTCCACCAGACTTTTCTGCGCCGTCATCCCGTTGTTCCGCCAAGGCCGACGGCCCAGCTGCGCGAGTACGCGACGTATTTCCGGTTGGAAGATGACAATCACCACCACCGGAATGTAGAACATGAGTTTTGCAAGCAGCCAATTCAAGACATCCAAATGGCTCAGGCTGGTAACGGCGTAAAGAACGACATACAGAAAGATGAGGCCGGAAAGGATAGCGGAGCCCCTTGTTCCCTTGAACTGCCGTAAAACATAATAAATCATGGCGGTCAGGATCAATACCTGGATCCATTCCTTCCAGTTCGGCAGTTCAATATTACTAATCCATTGCAGCATGGTTATTCTCCGCTCGACAATGTATCCAACATGCGGCAGAGATCGCAAGTATCGATTACATCATGTACCCGCAAAATATGCGCCCCATGTGCGATTGCCCAGGCCGCCGCGCCCAGACTGCCCGCCGTGCGCTCCGTCGGCTGCGTTCGACCGGTAATGTCGCCGATAAAACGCTTCCGTGATGCGCCGATCAGCAGCGGATAACCGAGCGCCGCCAATTTCGGAAGCCCGCGCAGCAGCTCCAGATTATGCTCCAGCGTCTTTCCAAACCCGAGGCCGGGATCCAGCACGATCCGCTCACGCGCCACGCCGTGTTGCTCCGCCCAGGCCGCGCGCGCGGCCAGATAGGCCCCGACTTCTTTGACAACATCTGCATACACCGGCGCATTCTGCATGGTGCGCGGGGTGCCCTTCATATGCATCAAAACCACGCCCGCCTGCGTTTCCGCCGCAACGTGGACTATCTGAGGATCGGCCTCAAACCCCGAAACATCGTTGATGATATCCGCTCCGGCGGCCATCGCTGCCGCGGCCACCTCGGCTTTCATCGTATCGATCGAGAGTGCAATATTTGATTGCGTGCGAATGCCCTCAATCACCGGAATCGTACGGCGGATCTCCTCTTCAGCCGAAACGGGATCAGCCCCTGGACGCGTGGATTCGCCGCCGATATCGATAATCTCTGCGCCCTGTGCCTCCATCTCCAGCGCGTGCGCCACCGCCGCGGCGGAATCAAAATAGACCCCGCCGTCGGAAAATGAATCCGGCGTCGTATTCAAAATGCCCATTACAAGCGATCGATCGCCCAGCGTAATTTCGCGGTCGCGGCAGTTCCAGGAATATGGTTTACGTGTGCTCATCGTAGAAAAAGTATTCATCGACGGGCATACTACCTCTGCCGGAATCCCATTTCCAGTGCACAACCACGAAATCCGAGGAACAAAAAAGGGGGCCCATTTTGATCGTAAAGCCGCAGCGAAGTTGCGCAGAATGGTTTTCTAAAACAGCAGGTTGAGAGGTAAGGAAGCAAATGGAGGAAATGCTGTGAAACCGATGATTTTAAAGACCACTCCGGAGCAGGAGTTTTACACAGCCGAGCGGTGCCATATTCTGGAGTGTTCCAATCTGCCCGACGACCCGGAGGTATCGATTGCACGGGCGCGCGTTGAGCCGGGCGTTACCACGCAGTGGCATCGGCTGAAGGATACAACCGAGCGCTATTATATTCTGAGCGGACGCGGACGGGTGGAAGTCGGCGATCTCTCGCCTCAGGAGGTCTCTGCCGGCGATGTCGTGCTTATTCCGCCAAACTGTCGCCAGCGCATCAGCAATCTCGGTTCAGACGATCTGCTCTTTCTCGCCATCTGTTCACCTCGCTTTGTGCCGGAGGCTTATGAAGATGCTGAAGACGCAGCGCGGCATAGCCGCAACCAAAGTTGAACCCCGGATAGACACCCATGGACACGAATCTTCTTAACAGAAGGTCGCAAAGAATCTATATTCCAAAATATTTGTGTAAATCCGTCGTTCCTTCTCCCATGCTCCTTCGATAATAATTCTGTCCAAAATCATTTTGCCTAAAACCATGCACCCTCAGCTTTATTTTCACCACCCGCTGCGCTCGAGAACACCGAGTTCGCAGAGATTTTTGACCGCAAAAGAACACAAGCATCGCCCGAATAGATAATTTGCCAAAGGCAAATAACGAGCAAAGCGAAGTGGTTCAAGAA
>JAAYDL010000355.1 GCA_012729265.1 Lentisphaerota bacterium
AAGATGTGACCCCGAGCTTTTACATTTGGTAGATGGTCTTTACCGAGGTGAACTTCCCTTTTTCATTTTTTGCCGCATGCTGTGGGTGCTCGATCTCATGGCCGTCCACGGCGATTACCTCTACGTCTGCAAGCTTAGGGATGTCGGAGATGAAATCGACTCCTCCCATTTTCATGACTTCCGCCAGATCAGCGGTGAAGCACCGGGCCAGCTCACCGATCACATTCCCTCTTCGGGTGGACTTGAGTGCATCAAAGAAGGTGCTTCGAGCGATATCGAAGAGCTCGTCGCACTGGAGCCATTCGCGCCCGGAGCGGGACTTGGAGAGCACTCTGCAAATTCCCGCCAAAGCAAAGTCCAGATCCGAGAGGGTTTCATTAGAGCGTACGCCGCGCACACGCTCGGCGGCAGCGGCCAGTCTTTGGGAAAGTAGTTCCATCAATTGGGCATCGAGCATAACATCCTCCTTAAGTTTCACAACCTGCACGAGGATAGCATGATGAGAATTATATATCACGAAAAAACAACCGAAAATGGTGTTGTATATTCTTTTAAAGTCGCGTGACTTTTAAAGAGTTTTCTGTCCCAAAGAGGAAGGGGTTCCAGTAGCCCGACGCTGAAGGAAGGTAAAAAATGAAATTATCCGCATTGAAGAGACGGGGTCACGTCTTAACATTCAACATTGACGGTGCGCATTCGGGTCAGCCCGTGCATTGCGTCAAAAAGCGTTGAATCAAGGGTTTATGATTCAAAATGGTCAGTCCCGCAATCTCGTAAAAATGGCATAAAAAGCGGCGGTGATAGGATGATCAGCGTAGAAACGAACGGCTAAATTTTGATCGCTCGGGGTTTGGAAAACCCATACTCATTCCCTGATCGTACTGATCAGGGAAAAATCGAATTTGCGTTTTTGTGGATGGTTTCGGGTTTCGGAATTCGGGCTTAGGATTTTCGCAATCGGTAAGATTTTGGAAAGGGAAGATTACGGTCTAATTCACTTGACGAAGGGGAGGATACGTTTTACCAGTGGCACGGCAGGGTGTACTCTTGCCGGGCAATAAAGGGGTAAAGCGCTATGGGCGAAAAAGCGGGCGAGGTAATCAATGGAATACCGGACTTTTTCGAGGAGAACGCGGAGTGCGTGTTTTCTTCGGGGAGGTTGCTGACCGGAAATTCTGAAGGCACGATTTCCAGGGTGATTGGTAAAGAATTGCTTCGGAGCCTTGTTGCCGAGTTTATGGAGCTGGTGGGAACGTCCTGTACGATTCGCGAACGCAACGGCGATCTTGCCTGCGGCATCGTGGGGTCAGATTGGTGTAACTGCCTGCGGCAGGCCTCAAATTTTTCGAACCGAGATAAACCTAAGGGGTTGTGCGATGAATCTTGCTGGACCGATATTTCGAAGAGGAGTATTGAGGAAAGGCGGGCGGTTGAAGCGGTTTGTCACGGGAGAATGCATGTTTTTGCAGTTCCTATTATTGCGAACGGCGAGGTATTCGGCGCGATTAAGGGCAGTTATGGTTCGCCTCCGGGGGATGAGCAGGTGTTGTCGGAAATTTCTGAAAAATACAACATTGATCGCTCCATGCTTGAAGATGCACTTGAACGGCATCCGGTCTGTTCTGACGAAATGATCTATTTGGCCCGGCGTCGTCTGTCTAATTCAGCGTTGTTGATCGGGAAGCTGATAGAGTCGCATCTGAATGAAAGAAAACTTCGCGAGAGTGAGGCGCTGATGCGCCTTGTGATCAAGCATGATCCTGACGGTGTGGCGGTTTTGGACCGGGATATGATTTTCAGGGCCTGCAGTGACCGGTTTGTTGAGGATTACAATCTTGTTGGGGAGGATGTGCTCGGACGGGCTTTTTATGAAGTGCTGCCCAATTTTACATTGCGTTGGCGGGAGGTTCATCAGCGGGTGCTGCAGGGCTGCGTGGAGTGCAATGAAGACGATGCTTATAAGCGCTCCGACGGAACAGTTTGTTATACGCGTTGGGAATGTCGGCCTTGGTATACGGAGGGGGGCGCGATTGCGGGTACCGTTTTTTATTCCGAAATAACGACGGAGCGTAAGCTTGCGGAGTTGGCTCTTTATGAGGCCAAGGATGCTGCGGAGCAGGGAATGGCGGAACTGGAGGCCGTGCTGGGGCATGTTAAAAGCGGCATTGTTGTTTTTGATATGCAGGAGATGGTTATTCATGTAAACGAGACATTCGCTCGAATCCATGGGTATGAAAGCACTGCCGTATTGATGACGGATTGCGAGTTTTTCAGAAAAAATTTTCAGCTCTACAGTTATCCCGAACGCACGGCGTTGCCGCATGAAAAGTGGCCGCTACAGCGGTTGTATCGCGGGGAACTGGTGGAAAATGTGGTTTATTATCTTCGTCGGAACGATTCCGGGCGCGAGCGAGTGGTCAGTTTTTATGGAACACCGATCTGTAATGCGGACGGCGCGCCGGAGCTGGAAGTTCTTATTCTGGATGACATTACAAAGCAGTTGGAGGCGCGCGCGCAATTGGAGCAAAGTGAGCGGATGCACCGGAAGCTCTTTGAAGCGTCGCCCTTGGGTATGTTTGTCATTTGTATGGAGGACGATCGGGTTCTCAATGTGAATGACGTTGGGTGTGGGATGCATGGATATGCGCGCGAAGCATTAATGGAACGTTCGGCGCGGACATATCTCTTCGATGAGGAGGCTTCGCCGAAAGAGTATGATCGTTTTCGGGATGCGATTTTTCGAGGGGAAAATTTTTCCACAACGGGTTTTAGTCGGCGTAAAGATGATTCGTTGTTTCCGGTTGAGTTGTTTGGGACGCCTGTGACGTATCATGGCAAATCTTCTGCGCTGGTTTTGGTTGAGGATATCACTAGGCGCAGGGCGAGGGAGGAGAAGGAGCGGGTGATGCAGGAGCGCATGGAGCAGACCCAGCGGCTCGAAAGCCTGGGTGTGCTGGCGGGCGGCATTGCGCACGATTTTAATAACCTGCTGATGGCCATTATGGGTTATGCCGATCTGGCCCTGATGGATCTATCTCCGCTCTCTCCGGCGGCAAGTGATATTGCAGAGATCAAGGTTTCCTCCAAACGAGCCGCCGATCTCTGCTCACAATTGCTGGCCTATTCGGGCAAGGGACGGTTGGAGGAAAAAACCTTTTCCATCAGCGAACTTGTTGAGGAAATGCTGCATATGCTTAAGACCTTCATTTCAAAAAAATGTGTGCTTAACCTCAATCTGAAAAAAGATTTGCCGATTACAGCGGGCGATCCATCGCAGATGCGGCAGATTATTATGAATTTTGTCCTGAATGCTTCAGAGGCCATCGGCGAAGACAACGGGATGATCGGGGTTACGACCGGCACAATGGTCTGCACAATGGAATATTTTGAAACCGGATATGTGCTGAAACCGGAGAAACCTGGGCTTTATGTCACGCTTGAGGTTTCTGATAACGGAACGGGCATGGATGCCGAAACGCTCAATCGAATTTTTGAACCGTTCTTTACGACCAAGTTTACAGGCCGGGGGCTCGGGCTTTCGGCCGTTCTGGGGATTATTCGTTCGCATGGCGGCGGACTTCGTGTTTATTCCGAGCCCGGTGTGGGAACCACTTTTAAGGTTCTTTTCCCTGTGGCTCAGGAGGGAAGTGTACCCGCAGATGTTTTTTCAGTGGGGGATGAGGCTGCAGATCTAAACCGGCGCGGACACGGTACCGTTCTGCTGGTGGACGACGAGGAGACGGTACGCTCGGTATGCTGTCGAAAGCTCAATCGTTTGGGTTTTGATGTGCTGACCGCAGAGAACGGATTGGAATGCGTGGCGCTTTATCGAGAAAAACGCGACGAGATTGATCTGATCATTCTTGATCTAACCATGCCTATAATGGGCGGAGAAGAGGCGTTCCGTGAGCTCCGCGCCATTAATCCGGAGGTAAAAATTGTTCTTTCCAGCGGATACACGAAGATGGATGTGATCTCGCGGTTTTCCGGGAAGAGGATTTCCGGTTTTCTTCGGAAGCCCTTCACAATGGGAGAGTTGTTAATTGTTTTGTCCAATCTTCTTCCGGCGAGTTTTGGCTCTGCGTAGAGTGAGATAAAACTGGATTGGTAAAAAGATAGATTTTTTGTTGACTTTTTTTCGGCTGCTTATATTTTTTGGCCGAGTTCATCAGTACGCCTCTGTGGATCGTCGCGGGCATCACGGGATGCCCTGCAAGCCGAATGAGTCGGGACAGGCACAGCGGCGGTGATGGGCGAAGAGAGATAAGTAGAATGGAAAAAAGACTGTATGTAGGCAATTTGTCCTATAGCACCACGGAAGACTCACTTGAAGAACTGTTTCAACAAGCCGGAACGGTTGTTAAGTGCGAGCTCATGCTTGATAAGTTCACCAGCCGCTCCCGCGGTTTTGCCTTTATTGAAATGGCAACACACGAGGAAGCTCAAAATGCGGTTGATATGCTTAATGAAAAAGATCTGGACGGGCGTAACCTGCGTGTGAACATTGCGCGTCCGCGTGAAGAACGTCCTCCTCGTCGTGAAGGCGGCGGCGGACATGGCGGCGGCGGACACGGTGGTGGTCGCGGTGGTCGTGAGCGCAGCGGCGGTGGCGGCGGCGGATACAATCGCGACCGTTACTAAAAATCAAATATAGATTTTGATGGGACCGCCCTGTTTATTCGGGGCGGTTTTTTTGGTATTCAGGGGGCGTGGCGTCAAAAAACAACAAGGATGGAGAAGATGCGGCATATCATTTGGGATTGGAACGGAACGCTGTGGGACGATACAGGGCTGTGTCTGGAGATTAACAATCACATGCTCGCGCGTAGGAGTCTGCCGCCTATCACCATCGAAATGTATCGCGATACGTTGTGTTTCCCGGTCGATCAATACTATTGCCGGCTCGGGTTTGACTACGATGTAGATCCATACGGTAGTCTGGCGCATGAGTTTATCGAAGAATATACCCGCCGTCGTTTTGAGTGTCCTCTCCATAAAGGAGCGAAGGAACTGATACAGCGCCTTCATGATCAAGGCTGCCGGCAAACGGTTCTTTCAGCGTATCAGCACGAAACGCTGCTCCAAGCGATTGATTATTTCCAGTTGCGGCGGTTTTTCCGTGATATCATTGGCCTCAACGATATCTACGCCGCTGGAAAGGTGGAGAATGGAATTAAATATATCGCCTCTTCCGGCATGAAGTCGTCCGAACTATTTTTCATTGGGGATACGATTCACGATTTTGAAGTGGCCGAAGCTATGGGCGTAGAATGCGTTTTGATTGCTCACGGCCATAACAGCCGTGCCCGTCTTGAGTCCTGTGGTGTACCGGTGTTTGATTCGCTGAATGCGGTTGGTTTCAGGGCCTTGCTGGGGGTGTAATGCGGGGCGTTCGTGGCAGGCAGCATTAAAAATATGATCCAGAGAGTAAACGAGGCTTGAATTCGCTGGATCAGGCCCGTTCTATTGTTCCATGAAAATTTTGGGAATTGAAACCTCGTGCGATGAAACGGCTGCGGCCGTGGTGGAAAACGGGCGTAACGTGTTGTCGAATGCTATTTATTCACAGATCGAAAAGCACCGTCCCTATGGCGGCGTGGTGCCGGAGATTGCCTCGCGTAATCATGTGATCAAGCTGCCCGGCATTATTCGCGATGCGCTCGAGGATGCAGGCGAAACTTTTGACTCCATCGATGCTATTGCAGTGACGTACGGACCCGGGTTGGCCAGTTCGCTGCTGATCGGTTACTCCGCTGCAAAAACATTGGCGCTGCGTCTGAGGAAACCGCTTATCGGTGTGAATCATCACGAAGGGCATCTCCACTCCGTCTTTATGCGCAAGGACGCACCGGCGGCAGAGGACGTTTTCCCGATGCTCGGGCTGTTGGTTTCCGGGGGTGACAGCAGCTTGGTGTTGATGCGCGGAATGGGGCTGTATGAGGTGCTGGGCCGGACGATCGACGACGCGGCGGGCGAGGCGCTCGATAAAGCGGCAGCGGTTTTAAATCTCGGATATCCCGGTGGACCCATCATCCAGAAAACCGCCGAAGGCGGCGATCCAGACGCTATTCGTTTTCCGCGCGGACTCGACCATGTGGACCGCGGCAAGTGGGCCTACAAATATGAGCGAGACTTCTGTTTTAGTTTCAGCGGCCTGAAAACGGCCTTACTGACGCATGTGAAAAAGCTGGATCATTCGCCGGAGGGCGATGAGCTGCGCGATATTGCGGCGAGTTATCAGGAAGCCGTGTGCGATGCGCTGACATCACGCGTGGAACGCGCACTCAAGCGCTTCCCGATCAAGAGTTTTGCCTGTGCCGGCGGAGTATCGATGAATAAGGTTCTTCGGCAAAAGCTGTCGGATCTTTCTCAGAAAACGGGCGATGCGTTACTACTCTGTCCGCCGTCATTTTGTACGGACAACGCCGCCATGATTGCCGGCGCGGCGTATGAAAAATATCGCCTTGGGAAAACGGATCCGGAGCCGCAGGATGTGAACCCGAATCTGCGTTTGGTCGATTGGATTTAAGGATGTCCGAGGCATATCAATATTTGTTTGGTCCAGTGCCTTCGCGTCGGCTGGGGCGATCGCTGGGGGTGGATCTGATTCCATTTAAGCGCTGTACGCAGGATTGTGTTTATTGCCAGTTGGGCGAAACGCCGTGTACGGTGAGCGAACGAGCCGAGTATGTTCCAATGGACGCCGTGCTGAGCGAGCTGGAGCGCTGGAAGGCTTCAGGCGGGCAGGCGGATCATATCACGCTCGCGGGGTCCGGGGAGCCGACGCTGCATCTGCGGTTCGATGAGGTTTTTAAGTGGGTGCGGGAACGCACGGAGGTTCGCTCGGTGCTGCTGACCAATGGTTCGCTGCTTTATCTGCCAGCGGTGCGCAGGTCGGCGGCACTGGCGGATAAGGTGAAGGTGACGCTGAGCGCATGGGATGAAGCGAGTTTTCAGCAGATACATCGACCGGCGCAGGCGATTACATTTGAGCGGTTAGTCGAGGGCGAACGGGCGTTTCGAGAAATGTACAGCGGCGAACTCTCGGTGGAGGTGTTCATTGTCGACGGTATGAACTCACAGATTGAGCAGTGCCGTAAGATAGCGGAAATTGTGCGTTCGATTCAGCCCGACCGTATCGATATAAATACCGCAGTGCGCCCGCCGGCCGTCGCTGGTGTACAGCCCTCTTCTCTGGAGCATCTGCAAGAGCTCGCTGCCCTTTTCGGAGATAGGGCCGTTGTAACCGCATCGTTTAAGCAGACGGATGTATCGACGGATATCGTCAGCAGAGAAATGCTTTTGGGACTCATCAAGCGCCATCCGTCGGGCGCGAAGCAGTTGGCGCAGGAGTTCGGGGTGTCGCCGAAAGAGTTAAAGCAGACGTTGGCGCTGATGGTTTCGGAGGGGCAGCTGTTGATGCAAGATCGCGGCGGTGAAACCTATTATTTTTGCCGAGGCTGATTCATTTCGTCTTTTCGGCCAATCAACATCGCTCCTGTAAACAGCTATGGAAGCCGATATCTCTTCAATCACACCGACTTCCCGGGGGATGTTTCCTCCAGATCCGACTCGCAACAGACCGGCAGGTATATGCGGAAGGTCGCCCCTTCATTGGGCACACTGTAGACTTCTATGTGTCCGTTGCATTGCTGGACAATGCCGAAGACAATCGAAAGTCCCATTCCCCGGCCTTCACCAAACTTCTTGGTCGTAAAAAACGGATCAAAAATTCGTTCCTGATTCTCCGGGCTGATGCCGCATCCAGTATCCGTAACACTAATCAGCACATATCGATCCGACGTGGACCCCAAATGATGTCTCAAACGCTCAGGAACATTGCGTATATCTTCTGTCCGAATCGTAATGGTTCCGCCGTCGGGCATCGCCGCCAACGCATTCGAACAGAGGTTCATCAACACCTGTAAAAACTGCCCGCGATCCACTCGCACCGTACCGAGATTTTTTCCTGCCGAGAATTTTAATTCGACACTCCCTCCCATGAACTTACTCAGCATTTCCAAGGAGTGTTCTATTTCAAGATTCACCTGTACCTTTTCCGGATTAATCCCCTCCTGCTGACTAAAGGTCAACAGTTGCTTGATCTGCTTTTTAGCTTCGTTTCCTGCGCTCAAAATCCGGTGAACCCATTCGTCTGCAGGCTGCTGTTCCTCCATTAACAGGAGCGCCATTTCTGCATTGCCGTTAATCACCTGAAGGAGATTATTAAAATCGTGCGCAATCCCGCCAACCAGCCTCCCGATCGATTGCATTTTCTGTGACTGACGAACCAGTTCTTCTAACTCAGCCTGATCGGTCACGTCTCGCCTGGCCGCCACATAATATGCGATTTTACCGTCAGGATCCCTCACGGGAGAAATCAGCGTATCCTCGATGCGAGAGCGATCATTGTTCCGATGATTGACGAGTCGTCCTCGCCATTCCTTTCGGCAGGAGATGACATTCAGTAGAATCCCATAAAACTCAGAGCCCGGGTCCTTCTCCTTAAATGTCAAAAGTGATTGATCGGTCACATCCTCCCGATTGATTCCAGACATCGTTTCGAACGCCGGGTTGATATAATGAACCACACCGGAGAGATCGGCAATCAGGACAGCGTCTGCAAGTTGATCAATCCCGGTGAGAAGCAGCATTCTATCCCTTTCAGCTTTTCGTCGACGCGCCATCATAATGTTGAATGCCGAAGCGAGAGTGCCCAGTTCATCCTTCCCGGAGGCCGATACAGAAACGTTCAAATCTCCCTCAGCAACACGCAGTGTGGCATCCGTCAGCGCGACCACGGGTTGAGTGATCATCTTGCGCAACAGGAAAAAGGAAACACTTCCAACAACGATTCCCCCGACCAGCAGAACGGAAATATAAAGAAAAAGCGTCTTGCGTCCTTGATGAATAATATTCCGAGGCATATCCACCTGAACCAACAAAACCGGCGTTGAATCAACTCCGAAAACCGTACTGAAACTGGAAATCGTGTTTCGATCTGAAGCTTGGGTAAATACGGGTTCAGAATCGGATAAACGCATGAAAATATCCTCAAGCTCCGAATGAGGACCCAATTGATCAACTCGAAAAGCACTCAACTCTACCTGTAGAGGTTCCGCCAACACGGCTATTTGATCCTGATCCAGAAGACGCCCCATGAATAGGGTACCTCTAGACGGGCCACTGCCGTCGCTTCGAACAATCGAACTGCCGGCAAGCAGCAGGGGTCCCTGATCCAATAGAATAATCCCCGAAAAAGAGTCATCCGGGGCAAAAAACCGTTCGAACGACTCCGAATCGGATGACAGCCTCGAAAACAACTCGGAATCAATGGGCAGCGGTTCTTGATCACGATCATAACTCCCTCCCCAAACGAGATCGCGGGAGGAGTCCAAATAGAGCATAACCTGAACATTCAAATGGTCAAAAGTGCTCGGAATCAGATTGGAGGCTTCGTAATCCTCATTGCGGTCTTCAATATACGCATACGTATCATCCCAATTAGCCCAATCCGCAGCCAACCGACCCACCTCATCTGCTGCCGCCTCTATCGAATGGACAACCCGTTCAACACTTGATCTACTGTAATTTTCTTCAAGATCAAGAAACCCTCTTTCGACAATCAATCCTCCGCTGCACAACAAAAACAGCAGAGCAATCATCATCCCGATCACAATCAAAATGGTTTTTGTGACTAACTTCACTCTCTATCCCTTTAAAAACAGACCTCGCTCAAAAGCACAAAAAATGCCAAAACACGAATCTGTAGGAGATTAACCCGTTTTTTTGCGAGCGGTAACTAAATTTACTAACCAACGGTGATTTCACTTACCAGTAATCAGCTACATTTTTTGAGTAAGTGTCATTCGGTACTGACTATTTTGTAATGAAACCGACTCCCTACGGCTCAGAAACCCACACCCGAAAAAAGGCACTTGCGCTGGTGACAACACCGGTCAGGCTCATGGTTCCGCCAACATAATGCTCTTCCCATTCATCGCCAATTCCGTCCCGGTCGAGGTCCTCGGTCAGGGCACACCAGAGAGCGCCCATGCGGCATATGACTTCTGATTGACATCGGCATGGGGGGGCATCCAAGTATTCGCGGGTTTCGTCGTACCAGTCTGGCCAGTAGCCAGCATCATGGTCCAGCCATAGCCATAACGCGCCCCAATAAAAAGCCAAACTTCAACGTGCGTTACTACTTCTTATCGGCCTGCCCGAAACTCATCCATCCTTTTCATGGAATTTTTGACGGAATTCTCAGACCCCGCCTTTTCAAACAAACTTTCAGTGAAAGGAAGTGGGCTGACGGATGGATTGTCCTGACTTACAAGGAAACGCGGCGTGGGGATGTTACGCATTCCACGCGTTCAATACCCGATAATACAAAAGAGCCGACAACTGAATTGCGGACAACATTAAAGGCAGAGAACCATGAACTTACTGAGTGCAAACGCAGGCACTGTTGAGTGCAGAATATCTTTTTTTAACAAACGGCTGATGATTCAGCTGTTCCTTTTGATGGGCCTCCTTTTCCCATGCTTCACCGCAGCACAAGACCACGAAATTCTGGAGTATTATGGATCCACTTGGGAGGGCGTCATTCACTATTTTTATTATCTGGACGGCGAGGGTAATCAGGTAACGCACGGGCGCTATGAAACCTTTTTCACCAACGGACAGCTCTGGGAAGAGGTGGAATATGTGGACGGGAAACGCGAAGGAACCTATCGCAGCTACTATCAAACCGGCGAACTTCACACCACAAGCGAATACGTAGATGGGAAGCGAACCGGAACTGCATATGAATACTATGAAAACGGACAGATCAATCATGAAACCCCATACGAAAACGACCTATTAAACGGCACTTCCCGCTTCTACTATGACGACGGGCAGTTATGGACTGAAAGCTCCTATGTGAATGGCGTGAAGGAGGGCGCAGTTCGCCAATACTACCCAAACGGACTCCTTTACTTTGAATATTTCATGAAGGACGGTCTTAAAAACGGGCGATACCGCTCTTGGCGTATCGTGGATGACCAGCGATTGATCGAGAAAGATTATGAATATAAAGATGACGTGAAAGACGGCCCCTATGAAGAATGGGGAACAACCCTGGATACCGACGGGACCTTGTACCACAGCAGCCATCGCCAGAGCGCTTATAAGAACGGTAGCACCCCGAACGGATACTATTTGGAGGAATACTGGAGAGCCCCCGGCAAGCTGAGCTCCCGATATGAAATCTATTACTCAGATGGTCTGGCAAATGGACAATCTCACAGCGTGCGATATAACTCCGCCGGATCGCCTTGGGATGAGGTAACCCAAACCTACCGCAATGGATTCAAACTGGAAGGAGAAGAAACCCACTATTTATCGGACGGCAGCTACTACACATTCACGACGCTCTACGGACTGGAGAACGGCACCTACAAAGAGGTACGCGCAGATGGATCGATCGCTACCCAGCGGGAATACACCTACGGAAAGCTCGACGGGCTGGTTCAACATTTCCGCACGGACGGAACGCTGCAATACTCCACCGAATATGAGAACGGGAAAAAACAGGGCTGGTACACCACGTACACCACCGGCGGCGCAGTGTATGAAAAAACCTATTATACCTACGGGAAAATGCACGGTGCGTTCTATCATTATGGAACCGCCTCGTACGACAATGTGACTGTTGGACAATACAGCAACGGACAAAAGTGCGGAATCTGGACGACGACCAAAAACTCGGACGGCACCGTCACAACCGTCGACTACGGCTCCCCGGAACCCATGGAAATCCCGGAGGAGTATCTTTATTCCGGAGAAGTATACGGTCATGCTCAGGATGAATTCGGAAATCCGGTTGAGAATGTCACATTGAACATAGGCGGCGTTTCCGTACAGAGCGACAGTTACGGAAACTTTACTGCCAGCGTCGAGAGTAAGGAGCCGGTCATCGCGGTTTCCGGTGGGGGTAGTACATCAGGGATGATTGCATTGAAGTCCGGCTCCGTAAACATTTTGATCCCGAGTAAGGAGCCGACGATTCAGATTCATTCGGCCCCAACGGCAAATAGCTATTTCTTTGAAGGCATTCCTGCCCCTGCTCCGCTGAACATCGGAGTAAACTGGAATTCACCGGATACCACGAACGGATGGATTTCTGTGTCGGCCAACGGCCAAAGTGCGGCCATATTCAACAGCAGCAGCTCGGACGAATGGGAATTCACGATCGACCCCGCATCGTATCCTTTTGCAGGAACCACCCGACCGGATCGCAACCGCGTGGAAATTTATGCTGAGCTGGGCGGCAAAAAGAGCCAGAAAGAAACCCTTCAATACCATGTGATCCCGGTGCCCACCTGGCTTAACTCCGTCAACGGCACAATCAAAAGCGACAATAACAGCCGCTACGGAAAAACCACTTACCAGATCTCCGGCGCATTTCCCCAAAAGCCGATTGAACTGAAGATCTCTCAGGAAACCCTTCCCTCGTGGGCTTGGTCCGCATGGAGCTATATTCCCTTCATCGGCGGCAAAAGCTTCGGCCTGAAATCAACTCAGGCCAAACTGGAGGGCGAGGTAACCTCCGACGGCAGTGCATCGCTCTCTTTGTCCGGGGTGAACGGATTCGAAGCTGCGGGCGCTGAGATCGAAGGCAAGATCGGCGGCAAAGGCAATTTAAAGCTCAGTGCACTAAACGGGCTGGAATTTACCGGAGGCTCTCTCGTTTTTGGACTGGATGGAAAGATTGAACGCTCAGAAAATATCGGCACCGTATTCCCTGCACTCAAAAAAGCCGAATCCATTGCGGTGGCCGGCCGGGCAATTTCCCGCTTTAACCAAATGGCAAAGGTCGCGGCCAGTGTATATGTCGGCGGCGATGCTACGCTGGATATTGTCAATCAGGACGGAGGACTGGAGCTGAGTGCCGCAACGCTGGGCATGAAAACCGGACTCAATATCGGGCTCATTCTCGATCTCATCAGCGATAAACTGAAAGCGGAAGTTCGCGGCGGCGGAGAAACCCTGATTTCATGGCAGGTTCCTCCGAACCCGGACTACCTCAAAGATCTGGAATCCAAGGTCTACGCGTCGCTTTCAGTATCCGTCTGGCGCTGGGAAAAAGTCTTCCACATTGAAGAAGGGCTGAAGCTTTCAGATCCGCCGGACGAGCCGTCATTGCAGACGGCATCCTTTGAGTGGACCGAAGAGGAGGATTGGTCGCTAATGCCGATTCCCGCCCGTTACAGCTCGTTGTCCAGACAAGCCGTAAGCTGCCTGGAAAGCAATGTCTGCGTGCTGATGGAAAATGTATATTCTCATCCCGAGCTGGCGGCAGCGTTTGGATCGGAAACTTCCGCTGTAGCGTTGGTTTCGCTGGACGCCGGACTGCCCTCGGAGCAGGCGACGGACATCTATCGTTTTGAGTTCGCCGCACCCGATCCGATTCCCGTCAACGCCGGGCTGTTGGAAGATAACACGCAGGCCGAATTTGCACCGAAGCTGACCTTTGATTCCGAAGGACACCTACTGACCGCCTTTGAACAGATCAATGCCGCGTCTGGATCGGTGACCAACATCGAGGACTTCGCGACGGCGCTCGAAATCGCGCTGTCCGTGGATGACAACCCGATTCTGACGCTGACAGATAACCACTATCTGGACCATTCTCCCGCGTGGATCGTTGGAACGGATCAGACCGTTTGGCTCTGCTGGCAGTCGTCGATCAGCAATCAATTGTTTGCCTCCGAATCTGAACCGATTGAGATCCATGTGCGTCCGTGGAATGCACAAACCGGATTGCTGGATGCTGAGCTTCCAACCCTTTCGCTTACCAACATGATACAGTACGCACCTGCCGCCTCGTCCGGCGGGATTGAGCTGCTCTGCGTTGTCGATATGGATGGGGATGATGCCACTTCGGACGACACCGAAATTATGCAGTGGAGCCTTCGCTCCGACGGCTGGCACGCCCCGGTCCGCCTGACCGATAACAACCTGCCCGACCTTTATATCAAGGCAAACACCGGTCCCGACGGCACAGCCGTCTTCTGGATGCAGGACGATACCATCGTTTATTATGACAAACAGCAAATCCGTTCAACCGGACTCACTCCGCAGACTCCGGAAACCTTCAGAGCGGCGACAGACCCGGCGACCGGGCGCGCCGTACTCTGTTGGCAGGAAGCCTCCCCCACCGGAACGGTACTGACCGCATCCGTCATGGATAATGAATATCACGCGTGGTCCGAACCGTTTTCGCTCTACGACGCTCTCCGCAGTGCACATGATGTACAGCTCGGGTTCCAGGAAAACCAACTGCTGGCGCTCTTTGCGGGCGATCTGGTTTCAACCAACTACACGGTCGAACAAACCGATATCTGCATAACGGAAACAGAACTGGGCGTTGATCCATCAATTTCCTTCCCGTCGCTCAGCATTCTCCCGATTAATCCGGAACCGGGCTCCATTGTTACTGCGCGCTGCGAAGTTGCAAACGGCGGCCTGCTGGCAATCTCCAATCTGACCGTTTCCTGTGCCTTGGGAACAGAAAGCAACCTGACCGAGGCTGCAACCCTTTTCTACACAGGACTGATTCCCGGTCTCGGATCTGAAACCATCGAATGGCAGTTAACCGCACCGATCTCGAATCAGGCGCCGCACATTCTCCATTGGGAACTGGATGGCGAAAACGCTGTCTCCGAAATGAATGAATCCAACAATACCGCACAGATCAGTCTGTTCCCGCCGGATTTAACCCCCGGCGACTATCTGTTTTTACCCAGCATCATCCCTTCCAGATATACCCTCATAACGCGGGTTGAAAACCGAGGCACCGGAGTTTCTGCGCCCTGCTACGCAGGAATCCGCATCGACGGCATGGATCAGGGTGTTTCTGTCATTCCCGAAATTGAAGCCGGCGGATTTTATGAGTGGGAATCCCGCATCCAACTGGGAACGGATTCCTCCGGCGAAGCAGCAGAAATCGTCCTGACGCTAGACACGCAGGACGAACTTGCTGAATCCTGCGAAACCAACAATACCGCCTCGTTCACCTTCAGCGGACTGTCCACCAGCGACGATGATGCAGACGGACTGCCCGATGTGTGGGAACAGTATTATCACCAGACGCTCGACTATGGTCCGGACGATGATGTCGATGGAGACGGATATTCTGAAAGCGTGGAATGGCGCCAACAGATGGATCCCACGGTTGCTGATGCTCCGGCTTTCATTCGGATTCTTCCACCGATGGATGGAACTGCCCCCGGCATTCAATGGCAGGCGCTCGAACAAATCGGCTATGACATTTACTGCACCACCAATCTCGTAAACGGAGAGGGATGGAGATATCGCGGCACCGTACACGGCCATGGGGAAGTGGAAAGCTTCGGGCCGCAAACCCGCTCTGATGCAGACAGTCCAACCCTGTTTTTCCGCATTGAGATGCAGTAAACAGTTGGAATGCAAAAAGGGCCCCTGATGGGGCCCCTTCTGCATCTCGAACAGCGGCAAGAAAAATTACAGTGCCTTTTTGTTCTGCTTGACCAAGCGCTTAAGCTTGCCGCCGAGCGTAACTTTTTTTACGGGCGACATCCGATCCACCAGCAGCACCCCGTTCAGATGATCAAGCTCGTGCTGAATGGCCCTCGCGAGCAGCCCTTTTCCGTGAACCTTTTTGCGATGGCCATCCAGATCGGTGTATTCTGCATCCACTTCATACCAGCGCTCAACGTCGGCAAAGATGTCAGGGAAACTCAGGCAACCTTCCGGACCGATCCGAAAATCTCTCGGACATTCGATACAAGTTGCTTTTTCCAATCCGAGATCTGGTTCGGATGAACCTGATATTGCGATGCCAATTCAGCCAGAGTCTTCACGCCCTTTATCGCCTCAGGAGCCACTCCAGCCTTGAACTTATCACTCAATTTTCTTCTTTCTTTTCTTCCCATTTTATGCGTCCTTTCGTGTCACTCCAAGAACGCAAATTCCACTTAAGCTAGTGGTCCGAAAAACGGGGGCAACCGCAGGGGAAAGTGACATTACCACGGGTCCCGTTTGCGTTTGTGCACCACTGCAGATCCGTCATTCCCATAAAAAAGCAAAATATGTCTTGACCCGGTTATTGGCATATGCCAAATACGAACCATGCCAAGACCCCCCATAGAACGACGAATCGGACATTGCGCGCCGGTCACTTATTTTAAACCGCAAGGCATTCCTCTGCGGATGCTGGAAACGGTGGAGCTGGCCGCCGACGAACTGGAAGCGGTTCGGCTGGC
>JAAYDL010000356.1 GCA_012729265.1 Lentisphaerota bacterium
ACCGGGCATGAACAGGTCCATCATGTTGATGCCGTTTTCCAGGCACGCGTGGATGACCTCCTCCGCCACAGCATAGGGTTTGCCGTCCAGGTATTCGGTTCCGATGCCGATGACGCCCACCTGCAGGCCCGTGCTGCCCAACGCTCTGTAAATCATATCCTTCTCACTTTCTGTGTTTGGTTTGGTATAGTATAGCAGCAAATGGAAGCGGGCTCAAGGAGTCGACTTTCGTGCTTAGCTTGACATGAGGCATTATGGATGATTGCGAGGGAGCGTCTGACTTGGGGGCAGCTTTTCGATATTCTGCACCCGGTATTTTTTTGCCATTTGGGCGAAACCTAAATCCTCATGACTCACCCTCAATCCCATAGCTGTTTAGCTGCTTGCCTAGCAGATAAAACTTCCGGTCAGGATACATAATTTAATCCGCCCGATACGCGATCTCCACCCAATCAATGACTACTTCATCTTCTGAGCCGATCTCCACCACGTTGTATCCATCGTTTAACGCGCACGTCGGCACGCGGAATTGATAGCAAAACGTCTGCGGTCCAGGATTGGGACAGGGCAGTTCATAAGGTCCAACTGGCGTGCACTCCTGTCCTCCGTTCATGCAAACACTCAGCGTCTTACCATTCCCCTGCGCGACGCCGAGTATGACATAGGGCACCCTGTTGCAAGCCTTTCCCGTGTGTATCCTCACATTCGAAACCCCATTTACTTTCAACGGCAGAATCGAACTGCGTGGAACGCCCACCGGCGAAAAATCTTCAAACGTTACGATGTGTCTGCGCGGCTTGTCTTGCAGCGTAACCAGATCCCCCACTTCTCTAAACAATTCGGCGTAATTGTCTATATCGCAGATCGAGCACTCCGGCGTATCAAAGTAATTGAACAGATAAACCCGGTCCGCGCCGCGCGAGAAAACTGAGGAGGCAAACCCCCTCGTTGTCAGAAGCGAATTGTACTGGAACTGCTTTGTCCGGGGATAACTCTTAAGCACAATTTCAGCGCCTGCGCAGAGCGTTACCTCCGTGCCGCGCAGCAGATATTTCCACAGCTCGACGGGCATATCTGTATCAATGGTGGTGTTATAGCAGGTGATGACGATCCAGTCCACATATCCTTTTTTTGCCCAAGTTACAGCGTCTAAGCCGATGCCGTATGATGTCTGCGGATGCGCTGGCACGCGCACGCCGAGGCGTATCCTGTGGCCTCGCGCCTTCTCTGTTTGATCTGCTTTTTCACGGACCTCTCGCATGAAATCTGTTAGGAGATGAGCATTTTCGATATCACTCCCTGGCTTAAAATGCGGTGGCGTCCGCATCCAGTCCAATTCCAACCCATCAATATCGTACATTTTGAGTAACTCGTCAATCAGAGACATCGCACGAGCACGCACCTGTTCATGCCCGTAGTCCAACGCCCGGTCAGACCAGTCTTTTGTCTTGGTGTAGCGGTACTCCGCGCGTCGGAACTGTGGGTTCTCGCGCCAAAAGCTTGAGTGCATATAGCTTGTCTCATCGTTTTTGTTGTGCACATCGTTCATGCGGATCGAAAGCCACGGTGCGATACCTGAGCGCCGACACTCGTCAATGGCGACCAAGAACGGATTAATACCCCGTTTATTGAGCAGATACGCGTTGTTGATGGCACGCCGGTTGAACTCAGAGTCCGGATCGGACGAGATGCCCTGCTCATCGTCTGGGATCGCCGGGTCGTAGTTCAGCCAAAGAGGCTCCCATACTTTGCCCTCGTAAAAGGTTCTATCATAATTTGGGTTCATTAACAGTTCCCTGACCTGTGTGTTCGCGTATTGACGCACCCAAGCGCGTACGCCCTCCTCGGTCATTTCCCCATCACTCTTCCAGATGCAAAACGCTAAGAAATCCTGATTAAACGCAATACCAGGCATCGCAATTCCTCCTTTGCGAACGGACGGCATTAATCCGTCCGTTCGCCAATTTCACTCTATCGATATTTCGTTTATTCCTCGTAGGCGGCTGCGATGACCTTGGCTTCCTTGATCTGTTCGAAGATCCACGACTGTACCTGATCCGCACCAAGGTTCTTCGCGTCGCTTACTGCACTTTTCCATAGTGCGTCAAACGATGCTTCATCCTTTGCAAACACCATCTTCCAGGACGCTGCTACCAGCATATCGTTAATTGATGTACGCATCAGGTCGAGGTCAACGTCCGTGAGCGGAGGAATGAAGCTCGATATGCTCAGCGGACGCGGCGCCAACTTGTCCTCCGCCTTGAGCATATCCATCGGGTATTTGTAACCGTAGAATTCCGCCCATGCGCTGGTGAGCTTGCTTTCGTTGGTCCGATCGACGACATCCGGCCAACCATACATCGAAAGCGTTACGCCATACTCCGGATGGATCATGCCTTCGGCGAGTGGCTGGCGTGCAACGAACGACATATACTCCTCGCCAGTCGCCAACGTGTGCTTGCCTGTTTCTCGGTATGTCCAAAACGCGTCCGTTGCATGGGGCATGCCGTTCTCATCCATGTCCCAAAGTTCACCCTGCGGGCCATTTATGAGGTTCATCGTCAGTGTGGGATCACAGA
>JAAYDL010000357.1 GCA_012729265.1 Lentisphaerota bacterium
AGCCCTCGGAAAGCATGCGTTCGTGCGTGTCCACCAGCAGCTTTTTGCGGGAGGTGAGGAAGGTCGCAGAAAGGGCGGACGCCTGCTGAGCAATTTTGGATGCGCGGAACCAGTGCATTTTGCGCGGATCGTCGGGCATAACGGAAAAATAGTCGTCCACCTGGGGATCGTTCGCCCACTGAATCCGATTCCCGTTCATGCGCAGCCAGCCCGCATCCATATATTCCCGGAAACGCAGCAGATTCTGAAACAGGTTTTCAATCTGAATAATCAGCCCCACCGCCGTCTGCTTCTGGAACAGCAGCTGACGAAAAATGCGAATGGAATCGGCCAGCCGACCCTCCGCCACCGCGTCGGTCAGATCCCACACCAGCGCCTCGCCGGCCGCGGAGGTGATCGTCTGCACATCCGCCAACCCGATTTTCTTATCGCCCCCTTTGAACAGGACCATTTTTTCGACCTCGTTCATAATCTGCCGCGTTTCAAAGCCGGTTTTATCGACAAACGCATCGAGCGCGGCGGAATCGATGGAATAGCCTTCGCGTTTAAACAGGGTGGCCGTGCGCTGAAGCGCTACCGGGCGGGCCTCATAGTCGCGCTCCGGCACCGCATATTCGCTGAGTTCGCACACCTCGTTCAGCGCCTTAAAGAAGGCGGTGCGCTTGTCAACGTCCGGCGCGGAGATCACCAAAAACTGATCGGGCGAAAGCCCCGCTTTGAGATCCTTGGTCAGTTCGCCGAGCAGGCGCTTGACCCGCTCATTTTTCATAATTACAGCGTTGGAAAGGAAGGTCACATCGCGAAACCAGACCACCTTTTTACCGCCAAACAGTCCAACCGTCCGGAAGGCTGCCAAACACTGATCAATGGCCGACGCGGCCTCATCAATCTTTCCTGCATCGCCGAGAATAATTTCAAGCGAAAGCGACTGCTCCGCAGCCGGGCAGATCTCGTCCACCTTTTTCCGGGCATTCAGCCCCACCAGATATTCATCGTTCCCGTAGAAAAGAAATACGTTATTGGCCATGCACACTTCCTCTTTCAATCCGCCGAAGATATGATTTAATGCGGTCGTTTAAAACTGAAAACCGCATGGGGATATCAGGCAGAATAATTTAAGGGCAGAATAATTCGGCAAATCGTCCATAGGGGACCATCATTCTGCCACTAAATTATTCTGTCTAGGACCAGTAAAAAAAGGACCCATAATGTCGAAAACCATCTGGGCGCCGTGGCGCATTGAATATATTCTGGGCGACAAAGACGCGGGCTGCTTTCTCTGTCGCATGTTTGCTGAGCAGGACGACCGCAGCAACCTCCTTCTCAAGCGCGGAAAAACCTGCGCCGTCGTGATGAACCGCTATCCCTACACCAGCGGACACCTCATGGTTACGCCCTTCCGTCACCTCGAAAACCTCAAAGACATGACGCCCGAGGAGCGCATCGAAATGACCGATCTGTGCATCGAAGCCGTCGAAATCCTCAAAGCAGAACTCAAACCCGACGGACTGAACCTCGGCTACAACCTTGGCGCAGCCGCCGGTGCCGGACTCAAGGATCACCTTCATCAGCACATTGTTCCGCGCTGGGTCGGCGACACCAACTTTATGCCCGTGCTCGCCGACACCCGCGTCATGCCTCAGGCGCTTCTTGAGCAATACGACGTGCTCCGACCGCTCTTTAATCCAAACGCCACCGCATAGCGGGCGGCGCTACCATCAAGGCCAGCCACTTTGCTGGCTCCATGATGGAGGGGATGCATGCACCCCAAACTGCAAACCCCAAACTGCCAACTGCTCACCAAAAATCAGCAACCCGCACTGTTCTCCCTGAAAATATTTCTGCACAATGTTGTTCGGTTTCCGGATGCGGGAGAAATATCTCTGTATAAATGAAGACGAACGATACACAACTCATACAGCGATTTATTGCTACAGGCGACCACGCGGCGTTTGAAGAATTGGTCAAGCGTTATGTGAATGTCGCGTATTCCGCCGCCATGATCAGCTTAAGGAATAATGACCTAGCACAGGATGCCTGCCAGGCAACCTTTCTTGCTCTCGCAAAAAAAGCGAACAAGCTTCCGCCGAACCTTAACCTCGGCGGCTGGATTTTTTCCACCGCACGAAATCTGTCCCGAAATATCCAACGCGCGGAAATTCGGCGTATCCATCGGGAGCAAACCTATGTGGACCAAATGAACACCTCCAACACCTCTGACTGGCCGGCACTGGTCCCGGACATCCATGAAACCCTTGACCGCCTGAAAAAGCCCGATCGTGACGCCATTATCCTGCGTTTTTTTCAGGACAAAAGTCTCGCCGAAGTCGCCGATGCGCTTGGGATCTCAACCGATGCCGCGCGCATGAAAATCAACCGGGCACTGGAGCGGATGAATAAGCTGCTCGCCCGGAAAGGGATTACATCCACGGCGGCGGCATTGGCGGCGGCACTTCCGGCCCATGCCGTACTGGCCGCTCCAACGGGGCTGGCTTCAACCATATCAACCACCGTGCTGGCTTCGACCGGAGCCGTACTTGCAACCACAACCCTAACAGGAACGATACTGACAATTATGAAAACAAAAACCATCATCATCACAGCAACCATCGCGGCAACCGCCGTTGTCGGCGGCGGAATCTACCTCTCCAACCAACCCAAACAGGACAGACGCAACGCCGGGAAAACAGCTTCTGCCGAAGAAGCGATATCTGCCGACAAAGCGCCCGCACTGACCACCATCGTCAAAACCATCCCCGAGCCAACCTCTACAGATCCGACTTCATATCAAAGCTATTCAGAGCCCTATTATCCCACCGTTGCTCCGGTAGACATCAACCCAGAAAGCCGAGAACAGGCCGACCAAATGCTCTCACTCATCGAACTAGCGCTTCCTTTGATGAGCAGAATGGGCGGCGGCATGATTGACCAGACCTTCGACACTGATGCACTGTCCAAAAAGCTAGCGCTCCGGCTGAATATGGATGAGGAGCAGGCGGCCATCTTCAGCGACATTCTCGCCTCGTATGAACAAAGCGAAGCCCAGCGTTATCGCGAGAATCTGACCGAACTAATGGATACTTTCACCACCATGCTCGATGATGATCGGGACAGTATTGTAGATTTAATCGCTCTCCGGGACATGCAACAAAATGGAGAAACACTAAGCATCGACCAGGAAGAATACTACCAATCGCTTACCGAAGGTATTGGGGAAAACTTTAATCTGGATGATCCCTCTCAGCTGATGGAATGGCAAACCGTGCCGTGGAATGAAAATGAAGACGTAATGTACGAGTTAAACGCAGAGCTTTCGCCCGACCAACAGACCGAGCTTGCAACCTATCTTCAGGAGCAGGAACTGCGCGAAACCGAAGAAGCGGTCTATCGCCGCACCAACCGAATTGCCAACGACCTCGGACTGAACGAAGCCGACCGCGCGGCGCTCTACGATTATCTCTACACCAACCCGGAGGCCACGCAGGACGATATCGCAGAAAAGCTGTCGCCGGAACTGCGCGACCTGCTCGATTGAACATTCACACACCCGAGAGATGAACCACGAAATACGCGAACCACACGAAAGGTAAAACGGTACATAAGCAGTTTGCTCATCTGCGTAATCTGCGGTTGATCTCCATGTAAACAGCATGATTTCGAGCCGCATGCTGACAGAGATTGACCCGCTCTGTGCCTTCGGGTAAGTTTTTCAGCATGAGTGAAAAAGCACAAGCCAAGCAACGGATCGACGAGCTGCGCACAACCATTGAGCGGCATAATCGGCTCTACTATATCGATGCCCGCCCGGAAATTTCCGACCGCGATTATGATCGCCTGCTCGACGAACTGGAACAGCTCGAAAAGCAGCATCCGGAATTCCAGAGCCCGACCTCGCCTACGCAGCGCGTCGGCGGCGCTCCGCTGGAGCACTTCGAAAGCGTGCGACACGCCG
>JAAYDL010000358.1 GCA_012729265.1 Lentisphaerota bacterium
GCCGTCGCCGGAGAAGGACCAGGAGGCGAATTTTATTCGGTTTTGATGGTGGAGGTTCAGGGCGAAAAGTACGAGAAAAATGACCGGGGAATGCCGAGATGGCCGCTGTTTGCGACAGCCCCGCTTTCGCGAAATGCTCAAGATAGTATCCTAATCAATATGATTGAGGATGATTATAATGTTACGAATATAACCACCTATTTTATTCAGGAATAGTGTCGTCCAGATGTCAACCTTGTGCATTGTAAACTGTTTTGAGGAATTAATGATGAAAAAGAATCTATTCATAGTTGTTTTGTTAATGGGGCTCGCGCTCGGTGGAAATGTTCGGAGTATGGCCCAGAGTGAATCCAAAGGTGCGCCAAAAAAAGAGATTCGGATTTGGACGGCTGTAAACGGAGAGACGATCGAAGGGGAATATGCGAGGGTATCCGGCGATTCGGTAATGATTCGTTTGGCGAATAAAAAGATCATTGGGGTTCCAGTAAACCAATTGTCTGATGAGGATCAGATCTATGTGGAGTACAAGAATCCGCCGAAGCTGAAGATCGAATATCGAAATTCACTTGCCACAAGGATGTATGTTGCAGAGCCGTGGAATGACGATGGCGGGGGACAACATGAAAACCAGCCGATTTATGTCACGGATGCAACCTTTGGAGCTGAGGTGATTCAACAGGGAAAGCAACCCTATAATCATGACCTGTTTATTGAGGTTTATGCCCTAACGAAGCAACGGTACGACCCGGATAATTATCACATCATTGCGCATTTTAAGAGCGGTGCGTTCAGGCTTAACGAGAAAAATAAATTCAGGTATACGCACGCAAGCGATGATATATATACAATATTAAAGTATGATTTGCCGAAGTCGGGAACATCGTATGGAGAGTTGGTACGCGGTGAAGAGTATAGTGATATGCTGGTTTTGGTTCGTGATGAAAATGGAGATGTTGTTGCCTATAATGCGACGAGCGCGTGGCTGTATACCTATTTGGATAAACTGGAAAAATTGCCGCTGAACGCTTGGATTAATGATAAATGCGTTTATGTGCGCCCAACACCTCCGAGGAGCGGTGAGTAGGCTTCCTTTTTGAGTTTTGTTTGATGGATACGCTCCGGTCTTATGATCGGGGCGTTTTTTTCGCATCGGCGGAATCGATGGGCAATGGGGTTATCCCCCGATTTGGCGGAAGCCCAAATATGATAATGATTGACGCTCGATGCTCTGAGAATACACTCCGCAGAACCGTATAAATGGGATCGGTGACCTATTGGATCATGTAACAGTGTGGAGTAGGTTGAGAAAATAAATAATTAAGGAGATAGTAAATGAACAGAAGGTTTATGTTTATTCCGCTGGCTGCGTTGGTGATGTGCGGAGGTTGTTTTGCTCAGGAAACTGTTGCGCCGGCAATGGAAGTAAAACCCGCGACGACTGGCGCGATAGCGGAGAAAGTCACACCCATTGATCCCGCCCGCAAGCTAAAGAATAAGCCGGTTCCGAGTGCTGGTGTGGGGAAAGAGCTGGGCGATTTTAAGAGCGGAAAACATACGATGACGAGCGCCGGGCTGGAGCGCGAATATATCATCGATATTCCTGAAAACTATGATAAGGACAAACCCTGTCGCCTAATCTTTACGATGCATATGATGGGCGGAAGCATGCAGACGATGGTCGATAACAAGTTTTACGGCCTCAAACCCTACGCAGAAAAGAATGATATTCCGGTGATTTTTGTGGCGCCTCAGGGATATACCGACCGTTCTCCGTGGCGCGGTGGCGATGATAAGGATCATATCTTTTTTTCAGACATGCTCAAGCTGTTTAAGGAAAAGCTGGCGGTGGATGAGTCTCGCGTTTTCTGCTGCGGTTTCAGCTTCGGTGCGATGGTGACCTACTCGCTTTCACTGAATTTTCAGGATGATCTTCGTGCGGTCGCCTGTTATGCCCCGGCTAACTGGAACATTTATCTTCCGGAAAACAAGCACAAGCCTCTGGCCTATTTCAGCACAACCGGCACGGAAGACGGCCTTTGCAAGTGGGTTAACTCGGATGAGCGCAAGCAGGGCGGAAAATATTGTGTGCTGACGCACATTGAAGACAATGGGCTTAAAGAACTGCCCGAGATTCCGTTGGCGACGACTCCGACCCATGTTACTACGGAGTTTAAGGGTCTTCCGGAAGAGTATCCGGTCATGTTCGGCTCCTTTGTGGGCGGGCATACTGACACCGTCAAAGACCCCGGTTCGGATGTAAATTGGATTGCAAAAGAAACCTGGGACTTCTTCATGCGGTTTTAATCGGCTGAGAGTTGGGCTCAATTGGGCTGTGTTTACAAAAAAAGGGATTGCAGGCTTGTTGCCTGCAATCCCTTTATCAATGGTTTCGACTGAGTCGACCGTACGAAACGATCGCCGTTGATGTTAGTTCGCCGAGAACACAACGCGATAGGTTTTAACTACGCCCAAGTAGTCAAACTTAACAACAGCCGTGCCGTCTTTGGATACAGCCTGCTCGATATCGACTTTTACGCTGCTGTTATCCGACGATGCGGTAACTGTCGGGATTCCCGATGTGCTGGCAGGAACGGTGTACTTCGCTTCGTATAGATCATAGCCAGCAATGCCGTTGGCACTGGTAAAGCGTACCGGGTTCGAAGGAAGCTCAATAGATGTTCCGTTCACAGCAATGGTAACGTTTGGCGGAACAGGACGAACGAGCTCTTTTTTCTTGGAGCTGAAGCCCAGTCCGACAAAGTCGCAGAGGCCTGATGATTGAGGACCTTCGGCCACCAAATAGATGGCGTGTTTGCCGTCGAGTTTGTCAACCACGGAGGCGACATCGAGGGTGAACTTAGTGATTTCCTGAGCGGAGTTGGCCGGAACATTGATTTCACCGATCTTGGTTCCGTTCCAAGTGTCGTTATCCCACGGTCCGTCCATCCAGACGTTGATCTTGAATGGTTCCGCCGTTTTCGGAGTAAGGAATAGGTTAAACGCGGTGTTGTTGCCGGGCTTTGTTCCTTCGAAGGGCTTGAGGCCTTTCTGTGCCTTGTCCAGTCCTCCGAAACCGAAATATTTAAATCCTACGATGTTGTCGTTCTTCACGTTGGTAAGGAGCATGCTGTTATCCCAGATGTCCCACGAATCCTGCATGATGCCTAGGTCGGAAAGATAGCAGGCGTATCCGGCAGAATAATATTTGTAGGGATCGAGTCCGAAAATATGGAACCCTTCTGAGGTGACTTCGGCACCGGTATATTCGTTTCCGTCGGACGCTTTTGCGGTCCAGGTATTATCTTCCGAGTAGGGATCGTATGCTCTGATGACCACTTTGCCGCCGTCGGCAACCAACTTTTCATCCCATTCAACCTTAACGGGGGCCACCATCGGCTGACGTGCGTATCCGAAACCTCTGGGCGGTCTATGGTAGAAGACATAATACTGGTCGTTGATCAACTGGATGCTGCCGTGCGTGTTATGTCCGGAATTGCGACCTTCCAGCCGGGTTCCATCGCGGTTGGGTACAACTCCACGGGAATCAACGAGAACGCCGCCGCTTTTCCATGGACCGAGCGGAGAATCTCCATACGCATAACGCAGGGTCGAGTTGGAGCGGCCGATGCCGTAATCGGGGCCGGAGTATCCGCTGTAAACCCAAATGTACTTATTACCGATTTTTCGGATAGACGCCGCTTCGAAGAAGGCAAATGCATCAGCACTTTCGCCCGGGAAAAAGTTGGTTTGGAATCGATTGATCGCCTGCGTTCCGGGTTTGAGCGAATACATGGTCTTCTGATCCAGCTCGCCGGCGGACGAGGTCTGGAATCCCCAGTATCCGTAAACTCTGTAGCCGATATCATAATCGGGATCGTCCGGATCAGTGACGTAATCAACGAGAACGCCGGGGTCGAATCCCATCGTGCTGCCACGCAGGGTTCCTCTTCCGTCTTCAGTCAGGTTGACCGGGGTGAAGGGGCCGTCCGGACGCGTGCCCTTAGCGACCATCGCCTCTCTGCCGGGACCTCGGCTGTGCGGATAGAGATAGTATTCCCTAGTGCCGTCTTTTTTATTCACTTCAACCAGATCAGGAGCATACATCGTGTCCCACTGTCCGCCTATTTCATAGGTAAAAATAGGGCCTTCATCGCGCCAGTCGGTCAAATCTTCAACCGGAGCCGACCAAGCCCGGATGTCCGGTCCGCAATATGCGCGGGTGTTAACGTCGTGCGATCCGATAATATACGCACGGTATTTCCCCGGGTTATCGGGATCTTCAAAAACGCGGGGCTCACCATCCGGCAGATGTTCCCACAACGGAAGGTATGGATTTCCCTGTCCATACAGGGCGCTGATTGCGGCGTTACCAGTCTTATTTTCGGCATCGGTTGACGTGCAGCTGAAAGTCAGCAACAGCGATGCGGCAAATGCCGCTGCATGATATTTTCTCATGGAAAACAAGGTATTTTTCATTATTAATCTCTATGTTGATTTTTAGTTCGTAAGCTGCCGGACCAACTCTTCTGCGGCAGCCGCCTATATGTAAGTTAAATCAAACAAAGGGGAGTATTTGGTGGATTTTTGCTGTTCGACAGGCACCCGTCAGCACCCGCCGCTGAGCTTCCAATGATCCCAAGCACCCCCCGGTGTTGTTGAACTCACATCCCTACTTGAACACGTATAACAGGCTCCCAAAGCGGCGTCAACCACTACAATCATGAGTTCAGTGCCCTTTTTCATAAATATTCTTGCCTAACTTCTTTCGCCGCCTTGTGCTTACGGGTGCAGTAGTTGTCGATAACCAGATGCAGGTGCATCTCCTCTGGCGTTTCGCGATTCAATTTAAATACTGTGACGCAACATTGCACTCCGCTTTGCGTTCTTAAAAGTCCATCCCTATGCTGGCATAGAAACGCCCTTCGGAGGGAATTTTGTTCCCGTCATATTCGACATCGTCGCCCAGTGAATAGGCACAGCCCATATCGACCTTCATCCCGAGCAAGTTGACGCCAACGCCAGCTGTTGCAACCCAATCCTGCCAGGACTCCGCAAGATTGCGATACGCCCCGGCGCGAAATGCGAGCACCCAGACATCCAGCTCGCCGCCGAAGGAAACGCGCTGGACATCGTAGCCCGGCAGCAAGGTTCCGGTCTCCAGCAAATCGAAGTTGCTCTCCAGCGTCAAGCGGCGCGACGGCATAAATGCTGCGCCGATCGTGATCTGCGGATCGATTTCAACATCGGGAACGGTAATGGTTTCGACCTGCGTCGCACCGCCGTTAATGGTGTATTCGATCGTGTCCGTGAAGCCGGAGAAGGAGGGCTTGTTCAGGTTGTGGCCAACGACGGCAAACTGGAATTTAGGCATGCGGTAGAGCACGCCGACATCGAGTCCAACGTTGAAGGAGGCTTCCTCAGTATCGGAAATGTCCTCGAGTACAGTGTCGTTGTCGTCGCCGAACAACCAGACCTTGGTTCCGAGCACATGCCCCTGCATCACCTTTACCGTTGCACCGATCGACAGGTTTTTGTTGAGGGCCCATCCATAGCTCACCGGAATTTCGGCCACGGCAAACCCGCGCCCCACAAGGGTGGTCAGGTTGTCGTCGATGCTTCCGCCTGCGCCCGGCACGAGACGACCAAACAGAGCGACGGCATTCGCAATTTCGGCGTCTGTAAGGTCGCCATCCGCCGCAAGTCCGGCAATCTTGTCGTCAAGGTATTGAATCGTCGAACTAGTCGGTGTAACGCCAAGTGCCGTGGCAAGGTCGCTGCGTTGCTGGGCGGAGAGATAGTAGGTACCATCCCATGCGAAACCTTCGCTGAGGGCGGCGGCGCCGATTTCACCGACCAGCGCAGCCGTCGTTGCATAACCGTCCAACACCAGATTGGCGGTGTCCGGCTGTGCCCATGCCGCAGCCTCGCCAAACATGCGCAGTCCGATCCCGAATCGGCCGATCTGGAGTGCCGTTCCCGCCGACGCGGAAGCAAGGAGGGAATCGGATTCATTGATCGCGCCGACAACGCCCACCATCGAAAGCAGGTCATGGACATTGTCCGGATTAGAAGAAAGATTTCCCGAATCAAAATCATCGAAATCGATGTCGGCTAGGATGTCGAGATAGCGCCCCATGTTCTCAGTCATGGCATAGCCGCCGCCCACGCCAACCAGATCCCAACTAAAACCCTGGCCGGATAGATCGGCGTTATCGACAGCGTTGGACGCCCATTCCGAGCGCCCAAAAAAGCCAAAGGCGGCCGGGTTGTACCATTGCGCCGTTGCATCCCGAACCGACGCCGCATTCGCACCTGCCATTCCCGCGGCGCGTGCACTGGCCAACGCCGCGTCTTCGGCTCGACACACAGCTCCGGCCAGCAGGACCGTTCCGACCATTCCAAATACGATTCGAACCAATGTCGTCTTCATCTTTATTCTCTATGTTGATTTTTAGTTTGTAAGCTGCCGGACCCACTCTTCTGCGGCAGCCGCCTATATGTAAGTTAAATCAAACAAAGGGGAGTATTTAGTGGATTGTTGCTGTTCGATAGACACTCGCCAGCACCCGCCGATGAGCTTCCAATGACCCCAAGCACCCCCGGTGTTGTTTAATTTTTACATCCCTACCCAAACACGTATAACAGGCTCCAAAAGCGGCGTCAACTACCGCCATCATTTTCATCACCAATTTGCATTACGTTATGGTTCTGAATACGTTTACTCGAAGTTTCGTGAAGCAGGCTTGACCCCAGAAATGCCATACGCCAAGGATAATAGTAGCAAGCATGCTTCTGTTGATGTCTATCTGATCCCCCTTGATGGATTCAATGAATCTGTAGTCAATCAAATCGCCAACATCATGTCAGAAGAGCTGGGAATCAACGTCAAGGCATCGCTTTCCGCTCCGTTGGACAAGAGCATTTATAATCAGGAGAGAAAGCAATATATCGAATCTTCTCTAAACGAGCCGATTTTTCGGGTTATTCCCGATCTGAAAAACAAAACAGATCAAACAGCATATATTGGCCTTGCGAGGTCTTCTGACAAAGCAAGCCTGATGTATAGCCCATTGAATGGGCCTGCTGATTTGGAGCAAATTGGACAGAAATATTGAAGAATGGAGAGATCCGACCGGGAAATGGTTCGAATATTCGGACCCTCTCTGGAGCATCAAAGCCAACCCCGACATACCGAAAAACAGGGGCAGGTTATGCTCAACATTCATTCTTCGTTGCCGAACCATCGGGTGGTGCGGTTGGCAATGCCGACGAGATTGAGCATGACCGGTACCTCCACCAGCACGCCGACAATGGTGGCCAGCACGACTGGCGACGACGCGCCGAACAGTGAGATGGCGACCGCTACTGAGAGTTCGAAAAAGTTCGATGCGCCGATCATGCCGCCCGGCGCCGCGACATCGTGCGGCAGGCGTAGTTTTTTCGACGACAGATAGGCGATGAAGAAGATGAGGTAGGTCTGGATGATGAGCGGCACGGCGATCAGCACGATGTGCAGCGGGTTGTCCAGAATCACTTCGCCCTGGAAGGAAAAAATCAGCACCAGCGTCAACAGCAGCCCGCCGATGGTCACGCGGCTGAATTTTGGGAGAAAGGTGTTGTTCATATACTCCAGCCCTTTGGACTTGATCACATGAACGCGCGTCAGAATGCCGCCCGCCAGAGGAACGACGACAAAGAGGCCGACGGCGAGGAACAGGGTGTCCCACGGAATCCGGATGCCGCCGACGCCCAGCAGCAACGCGACGATGGGGGCGAAGGCGGGCAGGATGATCAGGTCGTTGGTGGCGACCTGCACGACGGTATAGGCCGGGTTGCCCCGCGTGAGGTGGCTCCAGACAAACACCATCGCCGTGCAGGGCGCTGCGCCGAGCAGTACCGCGCCGGCCAGATAATCCTTCGCCAGCTCCGGCGGAATCAGGTTCTTGAAGACCACATGGAAGAAGAACGAGGCGATGCCGAACATGGTGAAGGGCTTGATCAGCCAGTTGACCACCCAGGTCACGTAAAGGCCTTTCGGGTTTTTGCCGATATTCCTGATGCTGGTAAAATCCACCTTCATCATCATCGGCCAGATCATTCCCCAAATGAGGACGGCGATCGGAATCGAAACCTTGGCGTACTCGAACCTGCCGAGAAAGGCCGGAACCCCGGGAAGAAACCGCCCGATCAGTACTCCGGTCCCCATGCAGAGCACGACCCAGAGGGTAAGATACTTTTCAAAGAAACCGATCTGGAGTTTTTGCTTGTGCATGCCTGCCTTCGTGAATAATAACCTTCTCATCCGTGGCGCTTCCATCGTTTCATCAGCTGCATTATTGCGCGTTGTCATCCAGATTGCCGGGAAGCCGTTCCACAAACGCCTTGATCTCGTCCCGCACCCGGCGGTAGCAGTCGAGCTGCGCCTCCTCGCTTGCGCCGGTCGCGGCGAGTTCGCGGGCCAGTTTGGGCGGATCGTCAAAGCCGGCATGGACGATTCGGGGCGCCTTGCCGGGGAAGAGCGGGCAATGCTCGCTGGCGTGGCCGCAGACGGTGACGACGACATCGAACGGGATGTGGAGCAGGTCGCGGACGTGGGTCGATGAATGGCCGGATATGTCCACGCCCGCCTCGGCCATGACCTTGACCGCGCTGGGGTTGAGGCCGTGGGTCTCGATGCCCGCCGAAAAGGCCTCGATCACGTCACCCTTGAGCGCGCGCGCCCAGCCCTCGGCCATTTGGCTGCGGCAGGAGTTTCCCGTGCAGAGGAACAGGATCTTCATTTTTCCATTCATGCTTTGCATCCGGTAATTTTTGCCAGGGTTTTCCGATCCGCCTTGATGTCCCGATCGTTCTGGAGTTCGGCTTCAAGCCACTGGAAGAGCGGGGAGGGAAAGTCGCTCCCCAGCCTGTAGTGCACCCAGCGTCCGTCCTTGCGGCTTGCAACCAGGCCGGAGCGGATCAGCAGATCCATGTGCCGCGACGCCGTTGCGCCGGTCACCTGCAGCAGTTCGGAGATCTGGCAGGCGCACAGCTCCTCCCTATCCATCAGGGCCGCCACGACCCGGAGGCGGTTGCGGTCGGAGAGGGCCTTCATCGTTTCGAGAGCGGTTTTCATGCCGTCTTTATAGTTAGTCTTTTAGCTAACAGTCAAACAAAAAACAGAGAGGATTCCGTGTATATTGCCATCCGATTCCAACCATTTCTTAAAGCATCCTCGGCCAGAGAAATTTCAGTAGGATTCAGCGAACGCCTATTTCTCGAGCATATTGCGGATCGCGTCGGCATAGAGCTCGGGTTCAATCAGGAAGGAGTCGTGACCTTTGACGGAATGGACGACGATATATTCGGATTCCACGCCGGCGGAGAGCAGGTGTCTGTGAATGTCTACCTGTTCCTCGGGGTAGAAGCAGACATCGGAGTCAATGCTGAAGACGAGATGTTTCTGGTGCTTACAGCGCTCAAAAAGAGCTTTGTAAGTCTCAAATCCAGTATCGTCCTTTAGGTGATAGTTGGTCCATCCGGCAATGAGATAAAGATAGGTGTTGGCATCGAAGCGCTTCAGGAATTTACGCCCTTGGTGAAGGATGAAGGATTCCAGCGGGGTTTTAATTTTATACCAGGAAAATTCGTCCTCCTCCTGTTCGCATCGATCGGTCATGCGCATTTCCATGTCGTAGAGCGAAACGAAGGTTTTGTGTGAAATCATACGGGCGAGGGCGAGGCCGCGCAGCGGGGCGGGGCCGTCGTAATAATGCCCGTTGCAAAAGTTGGGGTCGTTTTCGATGGCGAGAATCTGCTCCAGATTATGGACGCGCGTGAGGGTCGTCGAGTCGAGGCCGCACGCGATCGAGATTACGCGATCGACCCGTTCGGGATAACGTGTGGAAAAGTTGAGCCCCAGCATGCCGCCGAGCGAGGATCCGATGACGGCGTGAAATTTTTTGATGCCTAAATGGTCAAAGAGCGGGAGCTGGGAGTCGACAATGTCGCCGAAGCTGATACGAGGAAAATCGCCGCCATAGGGTTTCCCGGTTTCGGGATTGATGGAGGAGGGGCCGGTGCTTCCGTAACAGCCGCAAAAATAGTTTACGCAGATCACGAAAAACCGATCGGTGTCGACCGGCTTTCGCGGACCAACAAAGTCGTCCCACCAACCCAGTTGACAGGCGTCGTTCCAGCGATCGCCGACGCCGGGCACTTCAGGATTAAATCCGGCGAGATGCTGCGAGCCCGAAAGCG
Source organism: Lentisphaerota bacterium (assembly GCA_012729265.1). Classification (GTDB taxonomy): domain Bacteria; phylum Verrucomicrobiota; class Kiritimatiellia; order Kiritimatiellales; family Pontiellaceae; genus Pontiella. The sequence continues at coordinate 10,240 of JAAYDL010000358.1, forward strand.
CATGAAAGATCAAGACGGCATTGTCCTTCTGTTCATTCAGTGTTCCGTAGGTTTCGTACGCAAGGGTGACCGGTCCGAAGGCCTCGCCGGTGTGCAGCAAAAGGCGGTCTTCAGGGGTTTCCCCATAGGTAAAAAACTGACTTCTTATTTCCATTACATCCCCCAAGGCCATCCCTGCTGAGGGTGGGATGGCCGTATGAATTTCGTTTACACGTTCGACAGGGCTTGGTCGATATCAGACAGGATATCGTCAATGTGTTCAAGTCCTACCGAGAGGCGGATGAGACCGGGCGATATTCCGCCAGCTGCCTGCTGCTCTGGCGTCAGCTGCGAATGCGTGGTGCTGGCCGGGTGAATGGCCAGGCTCTTGGCATCGCCGACATTCGCCAAGTGCGAGAAGAGGTTGAGCGCTTCAATAAATTTGCGTCCGGCCTCTTCGCCGCCCTTGATCTCGAAGACCACCATTCCGCCGGCTCCGTTCGGGAGATAGGTTTCGGCCTTCGGATCGAATCCGGCATATTTTACCCACTCGACTTTATCGCTCTGCTGAAGGTGTTTCGCCACGGAAAGACCGTTTTCGGAGTGACGCTCCATGCGCAGTGCGAGCGTTTCGATGCCCTGCAGGATGTTCCACGCGTTATCGGGTGCAATCGTCGCGCCGAGGTTGCGCAGGGGAACCAGTCTCATGCGCAGAATGTAGGCGAGGGGATTAAGGTCACCGAGGTCGCTGGCGTAGCGGATGTCGTGGTAGCTGGGATCGGGTTCGGAAAGCAAGGGATGCTTTCCGGTCGTCCAGTCAAACTTGCCGGAATCCACCACAATGCCGCCGATGGAGGTGCCGTGACCTCCCAACCATTTGGTCAGTGAGTGTACGACAATGTCCGCGCCGTGTTCGATCGGTCGAAGTAAAGCGGGAGAGGTGAACGTGCTGTCGACAATCAGCGGCAGTCCGTTGGCGTGCGCCACGTCGGCAATGGCTTGAATGTCGACGAGTTCCAGTGCCGGGTTTCCGATACTTTCGCAGTAGAGAGCTTTGGTTTTGTCGTTAATTGCCGAGGCAAAATTCTGTGGATCGGACGGATCGACCAAGTGAACCTTAATGCCCAGCGACGGCAGAATATCGTTGAACTGGGTGTAGGTTCCTCCGTACAGGTTGTTTGCCGCCACAATTTCATCTCCGGCCTTAGCCAGATTGATAATGCTGTAGAAGACGGCGCTCGTGCCCGATGCCAGGGCAAGTCCTGCTGCGCCGCCTTCGAGCGCTGCAACGCGTTCTTCCAAAACGGCAGTGGTGGGATTCATCAGACGGGTGTAAATGTTGCCCGGCTCTTTCAGGGCGAAAAGGTTGGCCGCGTGTTCGGTGCTGTCAAAGCGGTAGGCTGCGGTCCGATAAAGCGGTACGGCCTCCGATTTCGTGGTGGGTTCCGGGGTGTAGCCTGCGTGCAGGCACAACGTTTCCAGTTTGCTCATGGTTCCATTTTCCTTTCCTTTTATAAACGACGTAACAGTATTCGCAGTTCACTCTTACTATCCCTCTATGCGAGAGGGGGCTCCGAGGAAAGGCATCAAACATTTTCCCGAATATCGGGAACACATTGTCGCTCTGCTCCGCAAAGCCTGGCCTTGGCACCTTAACCGTTCAGGTTGCCGGGCGATCCTCGGGCCAGGTCCCTCACGCCGCTCTCAATGCAATATATGATTAATAGGATAGTGTATTATGTGATTTGGTCAATCTCAATTTAAAAAAATATAAAATACACGTTTGGAGTGGTTTAAATGTTTTTTCGAGGTGATTCCTTCTTTTTTTCGGCAATAGCCTTCCGCAGCAGCTTGAGTTCTGCCGGTTTTACCCGCCGCCATTCGCCCGGTTTCAGATCGGTCAGACGCAGGGGGCCGATGGCGATGCGCATCAGGCGGAATACTTTTTTATCAAAGTGTTCCATCATTCTGCGGATATGGCGGTTGCGGCCTTCACCCAGCACAATCGTATACTCAACCCCTCTAGGGGTGGTCTGCTCCTCCTGAATCTCGAGCACCCGCAGCGTTTCGCCTTTATTCGGAATGCCGCGCTTCATTTTCTCCAGTTGGTAATGTCCCAGCGGAGAATCAATCCAGACCTTGTAGGTCTTTTCAATATGATAGCGCGGGTGAGTCAGCGAATGGGCGAGATCGCCGTCGTTTGTGACCAGAATCAGCCCTTCGCTCATAAAGTCAAGGCGGCCGACGGTGTACACGCGCTCCGGCAGATCTTCGAGCAGATCAATCACGGAGGTGCGGCCTTGAGGATCGTCGGAGCTGCAGATGACTTTGGGCGGTTTGTTCAGGATAAGCGTAACTGGCGGCTCCTTTGAAATCGGTTTCCCGTTGCAAACAACGCTTTGGGTCGGGCTTATCTTCGTTCCCAGTTCGGTAATGGTTTTTCCGTCGACGGAAACCCGGCCTGCGGTAATCAGCTGTTCACAGAACCGTCGGGAACCGAGGCCGCAGTCGGCCAGATATTTTTGTAGTCGTATGGTTTGGTCTTCGCTCATATAAGGTCTTAAAAAAATGGGTAAAACAAAAAAGCACTCCGGCTTTGTGCCTGGAGTGCTTTACAAATCCATTCCGCAGAGCGGTTCGGTTAGTCTTGGGATTTGGTTTTCGGCAGGTTGAATGCGCGATCGCCTTCTTTCCATCTACCGTCCTTTTTCAGGATATCAACGCGCTCAAAGCGCTTCAGGACATTTCTTCTGGTGCGGATTTTGGCCGCGCCTTTCAGGCTGCTGTGCATGGACATAGTCGTTCTCCGTCTTTGAATTTCAAAAAATGATCGCGAAAGCTAACCCCTCCGTCGGGGGATGTCAAAGCCTAAGCTTCTATTTTTTCGGTCGGTTTCCCTCCGATACCGCAGCATAAAATAAACAAGGGCTTAGTTCTTGCCTTGGAAAGAGATCCTTACATACTCGATGGAGATGGGTCAACGGGAGGTTGGGCGATGAATAAAAAGAGCATATTGGGACTATTCGGTGCAGCGTTGCTGCTTTGCACATTTGCTCAGGCCGGGGCATTCCGAACCTGGTCGGATAAGAAAGGAAATACAATCAAGGCTGAGTTTGTTCGATGGTCCGGCACCAAGGTGATGCTGAAGACCGAAGAGGGCAGGGAACTGGCGGTTCCGGCGGACGGACTTTCTCCTGCGGATCAGGAATATCTCGCCAAAATTGTTCCGCCGGAAATGGAAATAACGGTCGATAAGGATATCGACACAGTGCGTACTATAGAGAAAAGTGGATATACGCAGCGGGAGGAAACCGCAACGCTGAAGATAACCATTCAGAAAAAGGGAAAAAATCCTTCTACCGGAACCTATAAGGCAATTGTCTATATGCTGACCGATATCGTTGGTGAGGAAATGGGCGCCAACTACAGACGCGTCGGAGCGTATAAAGAGCACACCTTCTCATTTAAGGAAGAGAAGTCTGAAGGGAAAGATGCCGAGACGGAAAAAGAGAAAACCCCAAAGAAAAAAGACGAAACCACCTTTTCAATTACCCATGTGACGACCGTTGATGATTGGAGATACAAAAAGGAAGGCTGGCAATACAACGGATTTATAGTCGTGATTCTCGATGAAAAGGGCAAGGTCGTCCATTCGAAGGTCAGCATGGATACGTTCGATTCATTTATCCCGTACATCGACAACTATAAGGATGGAGAGAAAAACCTTCCCTTTCATGCGGATACCTTGACGCAGCGAAATTCAAAATAAAATGCTCTAATCAATTTTCTCGATCGTAATATCGTCAAGCCACGCTTTGCCTTTTCCAGAAAAAAAAGAGTTCGAGGCGGGCACTCTTCGCTTTCCGAGTTGCGGTGATCTACTTAACGGCGTGGCCGGCTCAATGCGGAGCGAGCGGCTTGTGCCAGATATTCATGCTTTCAATAGTTCCAGAGATCTGGGTGTTGTTGATGAGCCGTCCGCCGAAGGCATAACCAAGCCGGGCAAACGTGATGTTCATGCCGGGCGAGGCGGCGCGGGCAATGGTATAGGCGGTTTGGATGCCCCGCTTGCGCATTGCCGGCTCCATGGCGGCAAGCAGGTGGGCGGCCAGTCCCAGTCCGAGCCGGTCCGGGTGCGTGGCAAAATCGGTCATTTCGACATTCCCTTGCGCCTCATCCATCTCGGAAGAAGCGAGGGCAATGAGTTTTCCGTCGAGTTCGATGCCAAAGTAGGCGATATGACTGCGCATGGTTTCGATGAGATAGGCGGGGTCGTGGATGGGGAAGGGATAGGAGGGGAAAACGGCACGGTAGATTGCGGCCATGTTAGCGGCATCCGCTTCTTCGCAGGTCCGCAGGACGGCTCCGTCGGGCAACGGCTTGCGAAGACCCGCGTTTCTGCGTTGCTGCGCTTGCACTAGGATGGCATCCAGCGCGTCCGCTTGTGGTTCTTTCGCCCGTGCGGGGTTAGGGTAGAGGCAGAGGAACAGAGCACTTTCCTTTCCGCAGAAGAAGCGGGGGATGGCCGCTTCCTGACGGTAGCCGGCGTCAAAGAAGGGGGCTGCCGACCCCTCCGGCACTTTCGTGAAAATCTTTGAGTAGTTATGGCGGCGGGCCAGGGCACCAAGTGCTTCCACCAGCTTTTCCGGATCTGCGTCGCCAAGTTTCATCAGGTAGATGCGGTCGTTCGCCGGTCCGTGTTGAACGATGGCTCCGAAAAGGGATTCGATTTGGTCTGACATTCGATCGTCTCCGTGTTTAGTCGTCGCGCCGGGTGTGGCGTTCATTGCCTTCCGGGACGAGCGCGATGGTTTTGTCGTGGTCGGAAAGCAGCATTTGGATGCCGGTTGCTTTGCTTTCGTCGGCATCGCCGAGGTCGAGTTGAAGGTCGCACACATCGCATTTTCGATCACAGAAAATGGGCTCATAGGAGTCGGGTTCCTTGTAGGTGGTAATGACCCCTTCATAGTTGCGCAATACAACCTTGTTGGTGGACCAAGAGATGAGGTAGTTGGGCATCACCGGAATTTTTCCGCCGCCGCCGGGGGCATCGATGACATAAGTCGGAACACAAAATCCACTGGTGTGTCCAATGAGGTTTTCGAGAATTTCGATGCCTTTGCCGACCGGGGTGCGGAAGTGTGAGAGCCCTTCGGAGAGATCGCACTGGTAGAGGTAGTATGGGCGCACGCGATTCGCAACAAGTTTGTGAACGAGAGCCCTCATAATCCGCGGGCAGTCGTTTACCCCCGCCAACAGGACGGATTGGTTCCCGAGGGGAATGCCGGCATCAGCAAGTTTAGCCAGTGCCCGCCGTGAGGTGTTCGTGATTTCGCACGGATGGTTGAAGTGGGTGTTGATCCAGATCGGGTGGTGGCGTTTCAGCATGGAAACAAGATCGTCGGTGATGCGCTGCGGCAATACGACCGGTGTACGCGTTCCAATCCGTATAACTTCCACATGCTCGATCTTGCCGAGTTCGGTAATGATCCAGTCGAGTTGCTCGTCGGACAAAAGGAAGGGGTCTCCGCCGCTGAGCAGCACATCTCGAATTTGAGGGGTTTCCCGGATATACTCAATTCCTTTTTCAATCTCGCTGCGAGCGGGGATCGAATCGTGGTCACCTACTTTGCGCTTTCGGGTGCAGTGGCGGCAGTACATCGCGCACATGTTGCTGATCAGAAACAGAACCCGGTCGGGGTAGCGATGCGTGATGCCTGGTACGGGGCTGTCGGCCTCTTCGTGCAAGGGGTCCTCCATCTCGCTCTCGTGGATGCTGCGTTCCAGCGGGGAAGGGATTGATTGCCGGAAAATTGGGTCATTGACCAGATTGTCGGTGTTGATCAGCGAAAGGTAATATGGCGTAACCGAGATCGGGAAGCGTTCGGCGCTGTGTTGCATGGCCTTTCGTTCGTGTGCCGGCAGTTCAATGCCAAGGTATCTTTCGAAAGTGTCGAGATCCCGGATGCAGTGGCGCATTTGCCACTTCCAGTCATGCCAATGTTGCTTGTATTCATTGTCGGCGAGAGTCTCGTCGATTGATCCGATCAGGTTCTTTTGCGAGGAAGATAATTTCATGAGTGTTCTCCATTTTCTATGATGTGTGCCTCCGGAAAGAGATTGCGCGATGCATCGAGATGCGCTGCGTCCAACAATTCCACAATTTGTTCGAGAGTTTGGGCCATGCAGTTCTGCTCGGTTGCGGGAAGTTCCGAGAGGGCGGTGGCCAGCCGTTGCTGTAAGAGTGCGGGGGCGGTGGCTTGCCGCCGTCCGTCGGCGGTGAGTTCCACGTAAATACGCCGACGGTCCGTCGCACTTCGGGTGCGCGTGACGCGTCCGCGGGCTTCCAGCCGATCTATGATGCCTGTGATCGTGCTCATGCCGAGGTCGACGCGATGCGCCAGTTCCGACTGGGTCATGGCCCCGTATTTATACAGGCAATCCAGGCAGACCATCTGTGGGCCGGTTACTAAATGTTGTTGATTGAGCTTTTTCGAGTCGATATCGACGGCCCGAATGATCCGTCTCAGGGCTTTCAGGATGCGCGCGGCATAGTTGCTGATGGGCGGTTCGAATTCGGAGGATGGATGGGCTGGAGTTTTCATATTGATTTTTTCTGCTAGAATAGTTCGTGTAAGAAGTAATTTAGCGTCTGCTCCTCGACGGGCAAGAAAAAAATGGGAATGCCCCTCTGGAAAACCCTGCACCAACTCGATAACCTGGCGCATAGCTTTCCGACGGACATCTTTCAGTCAGTTGCGGTTCGTGCATTTCGAGATATTTCATCGAGGTAGCGGCAGCCAAATATTTCGTCCGAGCAGCCGGAGAGCTGCAGCTCGTCGCCGCAGAATTTAAGTCCTTCTGCGGAAGCAATCGCACTGTTGGGAATCCGTTCCGGCACGATTGTCAGATTGTTGTCAAAACAGAGAACCGGGTAGATTGAGCGAAAAACACGCGAAAAAGTTCTATCAAAAATCCGAGACAGAGGAGGGTAAGGCAGGGGGCACTACTTTTTCCAATGGAGCATTTTAATTTACAGTCTACCTATAAAAACGGTAACAATCGTCGCTCAGTATATCGCGTGCAGTCAGGTTAAAAATTGGGAGGGTTGACGATGAAAAAACAGATTCCTGTTATTGTTCTGGGGGTTGTATGTATTGCTCTTCTGATCGGCTATGCCGGGCAGAAAAAAACGATTAAGCTTCTGCGTGGAGATATCGCTTCACTTAAATCGAAGGCGTCGACGACGGCTTCAGAGAGTAAGAATGAACAGGGTGTTCCGACTCTGTCTTCGGTCGAGCAACGTCCCGATCAATCGAATCGGCTTGCCGATGGGTTTGCAGCACCCTCTGCACCTGAGACCCCTGATTCGGTTGATGAGTCTCAGACTGCGGGTCGTAAGTTGATGGAAGGCATTGCCGAAATGTTGGATAATCCGACGGTCAACGAAATGGTTAAAGCCAGTCAGCGCGGAGCGCTGAATACCCTCTATGCAGACTTGATCGGATATCTGAATCTGAATGAGGAGGAGTCAGAATTTTTTATGGATCTGCTGATGAATCGTCAGATGGTGCAGACGCAGGTTGGTCTCAAAATGATGAGTTCTGGTATCACCGAAGAGGAATCGGCAGCGTTGGCTCAGGAACTCGAACAGTCGCAGGTGCTGTTTGAGGAGCAAATGCGGGATTTTCTGAATAACGACGACGATTATGCCGAGTATGAGTATTACGAAAAAACCATGACGGAGCGCTCAGTCCTTTCTCAGATGGATGAGGCGCTGGCCGGTACCGGTGCGGAACTTTCGGATCAGGTATATCGCGATTTGGTGGGCGTGATGTATGACGAACGGGAAAGCTTTCCTTTCACCAGCGATCTTTATGACGAAGATAATACCGATCTAAGCCCCGCGCGTTTTTCTAGTGCAAATGTGCAGAACTTCGCGAACGATTTGGAAGCGTTGAATGAACAGATATTCCAAAAGGCAGAGCCCATGCTGACACGAGAGCAATACACAGCTTTTGTTAAAACAGTGAATGATACGACCAAGCAGCAGATGGTCGCGATTGAGTTGGCGGCACAGTTGTTGGGAGGCGGGAACTGATTCTTGGGCAAGTTCATTCCTATGCGGCATCCAACGGGATTCGACCGTATGACGGAAAAGGGGCAAAGGGTAAGATTAAAATTTGTGTGGTGAAACAAAAAATCGTTCGCCTTTGATGGCTTGGTGGATTAAAAGGCCAACAACCATTAACCCCGAACGTTGGCAAGCGCAAAAAGGGTTGAATCCGGAGCTTTAGATTCCCCGACTTTTTTGCCTCTTCGAACAGCAGGTTCCTTCTTGCTTTCCTTAATGGGTCTTCCAACCAAAC
>JAAYDL010000359.1 GCA_012729265.1 Lentisphaerota bacterium
CGACTTTCTCTACTTCGCGCAAGAGAAGCAACGCACTTACCCGTGGGACCGCCAGAAGCGGTCAGGCATCGTGCTCTTCTGCCTATCGACAGTATTGATTGTACCGTTGCTCATTCAAATGGCGCGCGGCTTCGCGCGCAAGCCAGATCGTGCCTGGCTCTACCACATCCCCGTATGCTGGATCACGCTCTGGATGTACGGCTGGGCAACGCTAGGCAAAGCGGTCGGTATCAAGCAGGCACCGGTCAAGCGTGATGCGTGGCAGAAAGAGTGATGCCTGTTCTCCTTCTTTCAATCTGGCCGGTGACCCGATGCTAGAAGAACTTAAAAAAAGATTAGGGCCGTTTTGGTGGTACACGATCATTCTTTGGATTGTCCAGCGTTTCGGCGATGTGGTTAACGCTTTTATCGGGCTTTGGCTGGTGCCCAAATATGTACCCCAAGAAGAGTTGGGCGCGGTGTTGCCGTTGTCGCAGGTGGGGGGGGTGTTAGGACTGCCTTTGAGTATTTTATTGGTTCCCTTCACGAAGTTCTTGAACACCTATGCGACTCGCGGGGAATATGGGAAAGTCAAAAGGCTCTTGCGTGACGTGTTTGTATTATCGGGTATTCTTTTTGTAGGAACCCTCGTGTATGCGCGGTTTTTCATGCCGGCGGTTTTTTTGCGCATGCGCGTAGCTGACGGCTCGTTGGGATTATTGATCGTGGCCTCCGGGGTGCTCGGTTCGATGTCGCCTGTTTTTGTTAGCGCATTGCAGGCATTAAAACGTTTTAGAGTCATTGCGGTTATTAACTTACTGTCGGCACCTGTTCGATTGATAACAATGCTGATTTTTATGCCGTTCCGTGCGCTTTCCGGTTATTTTGTCGGCCAGTCCGCTCCGTCGGTATTTTCGATTTTCGCTTCTCTTTTTGGCCTACGGCGGCAACTCGGTCGGCAGGTCAAGTCAGAGAGCTATTGGCAAGCAGATTGGCGGTCATTAGTCCGGTATACACTTCCCGTGGCCACGGTGTTGGCCGCCGGTGCGCTACAGGCGGCAGTTGAAATGTTTGTGATTCGCCATCGGTTATCGGATATGGATTCGGCTGGCTATTACGTGATATCACGGTTTGCGGAGATCGGCGCCTATACAGGGCTGACGTTCATGTTTGTGTTGTTCCCGCTGGCGGCGGAGCAACATGAAAAAAAGGAACGTGAGTACAGGATACTTTGGCATTCGTTGGGTGGTGTGTTTGGGATTGGGGCGCTGTTCGTCTTGATTATCCATCTGTCGGGCGAATGGTTGTTAGCGCTTCTCCCCATGTGGAAGGAATACGTGCCGTATGCTTCGCAGATGACGCTGTTGACGAGTGTCTTAGTAATGCGGACTGCGGGAGGATGTTTCATAAATTTTGAAATGGCCTGTGGACGTTTTGGATTTATTGGATACGGTGTTGCCATTCCAACTGTCGAATGCATCCTGTTGTACGGGCTCACCGGTTATTCGTTCTTTTCCGGGTGGCTGCCTCCGGCATGGATTGATTGGATGGCGTCATTGAACGCATGCCGTCTCAGTTTCATCTTACAGGTCATGCTGTGGAGTTCAGTTCTTACAATCGTATGTGGCGCTTGCCAGTTACTCTTACGTCATCGCCGAGCACGGAGACAAAAAACAAGTGAATACACGAGTATTCCATAAACAGGAGAATTCTATTAATGAAACTAAATCTCGGATGTGGAGATAAAAAACGGGCTGGATATGTGAATGTCGATGCGTGTGGTGATCCAGACTTTTTGCAAGATTTGTCCGTGTTCCCTTGGCCGTGGGCGGATAGTTCTATTGATGAGGTGTTCTCGGAGCATTTCTTGGAGCATGTGGAGGATTACGAGAAAACGGTGCTCGAGATCCACCGAATTCTTAAGCCGGGCGGGGTGATCTGGTTCAAGGTTCCTCATTGCAGGACTCCGATGACGGTCTGGCACATGCACAAGTGGGCATTCAGTACGTTCACACCCTTAAGATTATGCGAGTCGTTACCATATCAATGGGAGGGACGCAAGTTGTTCGAGAAAAGTGAGCTTCGAATCCGTATCGCCTACTTGAGGCCGTTGCTCAACCGTGTGCTGACAAAAATTGCCAATATTTCGCCCTTCCGTTGGGATTGGTTGGGGTTGCCGATTGATGAGATAGAGTTTGTCGGTCGGAAGTGCTGAACTGCGGAATTATGTTGGATGTCTTGTGTTCTTTTATGAGGTGGTATTGAATGCCTTATGAATTAAATTTTTTGGCTCTTTATCCAATGTTGGCTGTCATGGCGTCGTTTGTCATTTCAATGATGGTCGGTTGGGCTGTTGGCGCTACGGGTACGGGGAATCAAAAGTCGTGGATACGCAGGGCAACGATTCTGACGGGATGGGTATTGCCGTTCGTATTGTTTGTTTTTACAGTTTTGACCTTTTCGGTGAACGTTCCCTACTGGGATGATTACGATGCGATCCTCTCTTATTTGTTGTACCCCATGCCTGACCGTATGAAACACCTCTTTGCGTTTCACAATGAGCACAGGATCATGTTTGTCAGACTTGTTGTAGAAGTTGTTTATGCGATTCGAGATGTCTTTGATTTTCGGTTGATGATTTATTTAGGGAACACGCTTTTTCTTATCTATGTCTTGTGTGTTTGGTACCGATTCAAACAGTACGGGACACAGGCGAAAAAGTGGTTCATGCCTGCGGCATGGGCTTTGTTGAGCATCCTGATGTATGAGAATACCTTATGGGCTTTAACGGCTGTCCACAGTAACGCGGTTTTGCTTTTCGCGTGGCTTTCGTTATTGTGCCTAGAACGGAAGCGTGAAAAGAATATCGGATGGTTCCTCCTGTCGCTTTTTTTCGCGTTTTTGTGTACGTATACGAGCGGCTCGGGACTTTTTATCTGGTTCTGCATGGCAGGCATGTTGCTCAAGCAGCGCTTCCTTGATTTTACAACGGAAGAAGAAAAGCAAAGACCGAGAGTCGAATGGGTTGTTAAACTCATGTTTCTTTCCCTTATTGCAATGGGTTCCATAGGATTTTATCTGAGTGGGTTTAAAGGGGCGGGAGAGTCACCGTTGACGGTTTTTCTGAGAAATCCTTTTGGGATATGCGCATACGGTATCATGTTTTGTGGTGCGGCTCTTCATTTCCCGTTTCTGGCATTTCCTGCAGGGTTATGTGTGGTGGGGCTTGTAGTCGTCTTTATTCTGCGGGTGCCCCGTATCCGGGATAACGTTGTGTTTTTCTATCTTTGTTTCCTTCTGTGCGCGATTGGATCGGCGGCACTTTTCAGGGGTGCCGATTCGGGTGTCATTCAAGCGCTTTCTTCAAGATACAGGATTATTGCGGTCTCAGTTCTGATATGCTCGGGGTTATTGGCCTACGAACAATTCGGGTGTTTTTTCAGATGGGACATGCGGTTCGCATATACAGGTGTAACGGTCTTCATCGTTTTTCTGAATATAAGCGCTTCCCTGCTGGCGTATCCACTGTTACAGGCGAAGTGCAGATCTCGTGTTGAAGGGATAAAAAAATGGCCGGAGGACAATTCTGGATTGATTTATCCTGATAGGGGGAAAGCCTCTAGGATATTGTTAGAAAGCGTACAATGTGGTTCTTATTTTCCTCCGCGGTGAGATGTGTTGTCTGATCGCGCTCTCGATTCTGTCGGTCGAAAGCAACAACGTGCATTCATGACGACGAAGCTGTAGATTTGTCTCGAAAGAAGGTCGCTTTCAATGTCCTGTTGTAAAAGAGGGGGTTCTCACAGTCGAAAAGAATACGCCTAATTTTTAAAGATTTTTCCGAGGTTTCTTGCCAACTCTCGACGAATTCTCTGTCGTCGAACGGTATCCGCGTTGTAAAGGGATTTTTTGCGGTATCAGGGATGAAACGCCAGCGCCGTGTTTCTCCGTCCTCGCGTTCGATGGTCACGGAACAACATGTGTTTCTAAAAATGAGCGAAGAGAGCTTCCCAAAGAGAGTCGGGGACCAATCTATCGCGAGATGAGTGATATTTGAGGAGGTTGCCGACAGATCGAGCCAGCCCCCCGTCATAATTTGGGCGGTTCCCAGGCATTGCAGCGTTGTTGCTTCTGCGCCTTTCTTCTTCTGAAGCAAAATGGACGTGTCCGATTGCGTTACCGGTGAATAATGATCACGGACGGCTCGCCAGACTGCGGGAGTGTCGATGATGGTGTTTCGGTGGTCAAGTGCACTGAATGCGCAGAGCACCCATTCGGGGGCGGCTTCCGGGGGGCTGAATAGCTGGGCACCGAGTTGATCTAGCTTCATTGAATAGGCTGCGTAGCCTTGGACGACTGGGAACGGGACGAAGTTCAGCGCGTTGGCCGGCGCGTACGTCATTTCCACGGGATAGGATGTAAAAGTGTTTGTCCCGATCAATGCTGTCCATTCTGAAGGAAGTTTGACGCTCTCAAGCGTATTGACGGACTCGGCTTTTGCGCGTTGAATACTGGTATTCAAGGAAAACGTGTTGAAGAGGTTTTGGGCGCTGAATCCTATCATCGGTGCTCCATAAAAATAGCCGATAACGACTGAAAGCAACGTCCCTACGACCAGATAACAGGCCAAAAGCCGTCGCATTTGTTTTCGCCAAGAGGGGGCACAGAACAGAAGAACGAGCGATAAAACACATGGGGAAACGTAGGCAAGTGCGCGAATGACCCCAAGCCCGGCTCGAGTCACGCTGTATTTGAATGCGAAGAAGACCAAGGGCGCCACAAGCATGAGTAGCCCGATGTGACGAGGGGTGAGTCGTTTAAAGGGAAGGACTGCCCCAATGAAACCTGCAAGAAGAATAAACGGGATGGCGAGTTCGAGTGACGAGGCCTGTGTCACCATAGCGGTATTGTAGCCGGTCGCGATTTCCCACGAAATGGATGCCCACGTTGCCATAGCCGCAAACGAAGGGAAGAGACTCTGTCTCGCGAGGCAAAGGCTGATTAAAAAGGAGATTGAAAGCGGGGCGAGAAAGGCGAGAATTGCACCCCTGTTGAACAAGACGAGATAAAGGACCACCATGATCACGGAACAGATGATAATGATCGCCAATGAAAACTTTAGCAGGGAGGCATACACCATTACTGGCCCCGCGCACGCCGCCAAGAGAGCCACTTCCCGCCGTCGTGGGCTTGGTGTGAAGCAACACGTCAAAAAAAGAAAAAGAAGAAGAATCCCCCATTTCCATTCCGTTGCGGGAAGGAGATAGGTGCACAGCACGACACCCCAAAGGTCCAGACGAGCACCTGGATAGCTACGATAAAAAACCAAGAGCGTTAGCAGAAAGAGAAACGCATGATACAAATTGCAGAGTAGTGCAAACCACGCATTCAACCCAATTGGAAGGGGGAATAGCGTGAATCCGAGTGGCCCATAGGTGAAAAAGGCAACCGTTCCAATTCCTACGGGGTTGAAAGCAAGATGGTTCAAGACCCAGTTCCAAGAAGGGTCGCATCCAGACGTTATGGGATGAACAGGGATGGGAAGTCCGAATAAAACGCAGGAAACAAGGGCGAGGCCAAGAACGAAGGGACGCTGAAAGAGGTGGGACGCCTTCTGGTTCACGTCGGGCACACGCTTTCGCGATAGAGACCACAGGTATGCGATGGAAGCAATGAGAACGGTCAGGGCCAAGGCGTTCAGCACAATGAATACGGGGCGGGTATAAACGTGGATGGTTCGCAACAGTTGAAGAAGCAGCGTGAAAAAACGAGGATAGGCTAGAGATGTTTCGTGCGACGTTGAAATAATTTCGAGGGTGTCGTTCGGACTCATATATTGCTGCCTGTAGACACGTTGGTCGGGATTGACCATGTTGTTCAACCACTGCGCGTTGAACAGGGGCAGATGATAGAGATTGAGGGATTTAACGTGGTATGGTTGGGACGATGGGGTAAAGACAAACCGGAAGAGCGAGGCATGGCAGGGAACTTGGAAAGTGGTTTTCCCGGATGCCGTAGATTGGAACCCAAGGTCGTGGGACTGGCCGGCTTGGTCGATCCATGTGCATGTTAGCGAGCCCGTCGGGTTGGGCTCAAGTTGCAATCCTACGGTCAGGTTTTTTGTAGCACGGTGAATGAGCCCTAGCGCACCCGCGAAAAGGATGAACATGATCGTCAGAACACGCCAATGGGTGAGGCCCCAATGGAACATTGCGGCGCAAACCATACAACGCGCCGACGATTCGGATGTGCGAACAGGTGACGGTGTGCTGGCTTTCGACATAATGACGGATCTCCGATGAAAAGGCTGGCGGTGAAGGCTGGTAGAGCCCCCGGCTCAATTAATAGGTGCCGGAACGTCTCGTTTTCAAGCCTCGTTTTGACAATCTGTATGCGAAAGAAAGGGGCATATAAATTAACGCGCCAAGTAGTTCAACAATGGTGAGCATGAGGGGCCGAGAGAGTTCGGACTCGGCCTTTTTCGCTAACAGCAAGCGGGAGTTTGGTGGAGGCGATTTGCTTTTTCGTAGGATGACAAAGAACTCAAAGCTAGAAGAAATGCTGAAATGAACCTCTTCTAAGTCAAGATACCCTAGCGAAATAAGGTCGTTTATGACTAGACGAAAAGAATGAGGCGTGAAGCTCCATGCGTGTACGTCACTGTATTCGGGGCGTACCATCTCGACTTTTGTTTCCTCAGTCGTGTGTTGAAATTGGAAAGTTCCGCGAGTTAATCGGTTCCAAATAGTAGATCCGTTGAGTTGCACCTTATTCAAATAGAAATCCGCGATCATTCCCAATGAAGGGCACTTCAAGTGGGCGTGGTGTGCATCAATAATTTGCGCAATCGAAGACGGGGGACGGAAGTGATCGAAACAATAGCGCTTGTCTGGAACAACCAGCACGATGATGCCATCCTCTTTTAAGACCGAGGAACAGTTCTTGAGAAATCCGACGAGATCCGGCGTGTGTTCGATGACATGCGAGGCGATGATCCAGTCAAAAAGCGAATGCCCGCCCATCAATTCCGAGTAGGGTTCACCTGCCCAGATGAAATCGACAGGTTCAATCTCGGAGACTGGGACAGAGAGACGTGCGTATTTTTCGATCAGATCGGACTGCGACAAATAGTCAAGCGTACGTACGTTATAGCCGAGTTTCTTTGGAGCAAGCGGATGGTAACTGGGGCCGATTTCGAGTCCGCATCCTGCTTTATCGATGAATGATAGTAAGCGTTTCGTTTTCATTTATTGCACGATCTTCATAGCTGATGAGTCTTAGGGGTTAGATTGACTGTTGGATGTTGAAAGCGTCAAGTGTGATAACCTCTTGCGCAGACCGGATAAAATGCTTGGGTGTAGCGCCGTAGAAAGAGGCCCATGCCGTGTAGGTGCTGGGCGGGCCGATGATGTAATCACACTTGGCAAGCGAATAATTGTCTTCCACGGGGTGTCCGGTACCGATCAGGATGTCGAAATCCTGGAACTCGGTCGGATCCAGTCGGATGTCGGAACAGAGGAGAAAACGGATTCGGCCCGGCAGTTGCTCCTCCATCTGCCGCATGAACCTTTTGTAGGTGTCCAGAGAGTAGAAATATCTGCCGCCGGAGAACTTTTTGTAATCCGTCTGACGGATATGTACGCCTACGACATGATCGGCATGGGTCCGCAACGCTTCGGCCAAACGCGCGACCGCATCGCGGTGGCGGGTGACGGGGGTGAATATTGTCCGGATCAGGCTCTTGTGCTTCAGCACGATATCCGGGGTCCGGAAAGACCAGCCGATGACGAACAGGAAGCGCGTCGTGGCCTGGGCAGCGCGGAACGCTTCCTGTTCGAGAAAATAGGTCTCGCCCCGCTTGTCGTAGGTGTTCCAGATGTTGATGCAACCGAACAGGCGTTTTGCGATGCGGGGCTGGGGGTGTGTCGAACGGTGGTAGAGGAAGGGGCTGTGCCGCGTGCCCTCGAAGAAACGGCAGTAGTCGGCGAAAGCCAGATGCAGAAATGAGTCCCCATACTCCTCGGCCTGCGCGATGAATGCGGAGGCCAGAATCAGGCGGTTGGCCATACGACCGTAGGGATGCGGCATGATCAGCATGGCGGATGTTTTTCGTTTCTCCTGAATGCGTAGAAGAACCACCTCAGGTAGTGGGGCAGCCACTTCCAGAGCTTAAAGTTGGATTTGCCCGCCACCCGGTCACGCCAAGTGGTCGGGACCTCCGCGATGCGGTGACCGCTCTTCCACGCTTTCACGACCAACTCGATGCCCAGTTCGAATCCGCCCGAGCTTTCGATTGTGGCGGTGGAAAGGAACGACTTGCGATACAGCTTGAAACTGTTGGTCGGGTCGCGAGTCGGAAGCCGTGCGATCCAGTAGAGGATCATCCCTGCGGTTCGGGACAGAAAGCCTTTGACCTTGGGGCCACCGATCTGCCGTCCTCCGCGCATGTAACGTGAGGCACAGACGATGGCGGCTCCCGTTTCATG
This sequence comes from Lentisphaerota bacterium, assembly GCA_012729265.1. Taxonomy (GTDB): domain Bacteria; phylum Verrucomicrobiota; class Kiritimatiellia; order Kiritimatiellales; family Pontiellaceae; genus Pontiella. The sequence continues at coordinate 8,466 of JAAYDL010000359.1, forward strand.
CGCCACGCGAACCATTTCGTTCATCACTTCGGGCGGATCCGAAAGGTCGGCCATGGTGACGATGACCAGTTCGGTGTCTGCAGTTTCAAGTCCGGTCTTGATGGCGTTGAGAACGCCACGTCCGTAAGCGTTTCGCACGGGGCGAACCTTTAAGGCCAGTTCTGCGGGCAACTGCTTGAGCGCCGCCAGTGTGGAGTCCTCCTCAAAATCGTAGACAATAAGAATTGTGAAGGGGGAACGGACTATACGATAAATGGCGGAAAGCACGGGCAGAATATTGTCGCCTTCGTTAAAGACCGGGATAACAAGCGTCACTGATGCTTCAGTTGACATGAGGTGCTTTCTTAGCGATTAATAATGTCTGCTTGCCGAATAAAAAATTGCTGACAGGCATGAGTCTAATGTAAAGCCAGACTAAAACAGGATGTGTCGTGGGTGCCGATTTAAAGGTATAAGGTAAAAATTTTTTGATACATAACGCAATTTCAAAACCACATAACAGGCATAATTCTGTCAAAGACTTCTCTGTCAGCGGGATCTTGTGGTCAAAGAAATCCCAATAGGCATGTTTCACATAGCGGATGTTCGGCTGAAGAATAATCAAGTTACCAGAATCCGCAAGGATTATGTGGAGATTGTGGAATAGCTTTTCAATGTCCTCTCTGCTTGAGAGGTGTTCGAGAAAATTAGAAATAAACACCTTGTCGATCGATTTTGGCGGAAAAGAATCGTTGATTTGAGAGATGTCTTGATTGATAACCTCCACATCTTTTGCGGCAAAAGAGTGAATGTCAGGGTTTGAATCAAAAGCGATCTTTTTCTGAGCTTGGATGTTGTTGATAAACTCGCAATAACCTGCGCCAAGATCGAGGACAGTATCGCTAGTCTCGATAAACCGAGAGAAAAAAAACTTACAGAGTGTATTCCACACACGTTGCTTTTTAGTTAGCACGGAGGATGGGAATCGATTTCGATATAGGCCTGTAACATTCATGGGATTCTTATATACCACCGACGCGGACTTGCTCGACGATCCAGGGGACGACCTCGTCGAGGATCTGATCCAGCGTTGTTTCAGCCTTGTAACCTAATAGGTGCTCCGCCTTCTCAACGGATGGCACTCGCTTCTGCACATCGTACTTGAACGGCGTGTCCGAGGTGTAGCGGAACGGCTTTGCACCCTTGTGGATCTTGTTCCAGATCAGTTCCGCAAGTTCGAGCACGGAGGTGGAGACGGGAGTGGAGAGGTTAAAGTCTTCGTTGATCGCCTCCGGTTTTTCGATGCAGAGGCGGATGCCGCGGGCGAGGTCGCCGCCGTAGGTGTAGTGACGGATCTGATCGCCAGATCCGAGGATGTGCAACGGATCTTGGCCTTTCACCACTTTCTGAACCAGATCGGGCACGACGTGGCTCATAGCCAGCTTGATGTTGCCAGATACAATCTCGCTGTCACACAACGCGCGTTTCTCGCCGATGCCGACGCAATTGAAGGGGCGGATGATGGTGTAAGGCAGCTTGTACTGCTCAAAGGCACCTTGCGCGAAATACTCGCAGGCCAGTTTCTGGAATCCGTAGGTGCTCAAGGGGGGCGGGCATTTACGCACATCCTCCTCGCGGCTCGGGAAGGTCGTAGCCGACTCGAACACCATGCTTGAACTGAGAATATTGATCTTCTTGAGCGAGCTGTGCTTGAAGGCCCAAGTTGCGGCGTCGAACGTGGCAGCCGTGATGCGCTCGTTCTCGGCGAGGAGGTCATAGGCCAGCTCGTGGAAATAGGAGATGCCGCCGATCATTGCCGCTGCTCCCAAAACTTGATCACAGCCCGCGATCAGGTTTTTCATCAGCGCCAAGTCTTTAACATCCCCTTCCGTAAAATGATAACGGGGATGATTGTCATAGGATTTCTCAACTTTGCCATATTTTGAGTAATTGTCGATCCCGACAACCTCATGCCCGTTGTTGAGCAGTTCTTCAACAAGGTACCCGCAAATAAAACCCGCTGAGCCAGTAACAAGAATTTTCATAACGTGTCTCGTCCTGAGTAAGTGATTTTAACTGTTTGGTCTTGGCCACACCCCCCAACAGTCTACATAGGGGCATGTGGGGGCAAGCTTCCGATATTCCGTGTGGGGAACGCCAAGGATGATTCCTTCGGCTTCCTGCAAGAATTGTTGAAGGGGTAATGTTCCGGCGACGTAGATATCTGACAGGAGAACCTCCGCCATTTGCAGTTCCAACAGTTTTTTGATTTTGAATGACAGACTCTCGCGAGTGTCGTCATTATCGGCTTTGAAGGCGAGGCCGAGGATACCGATTTTGCGCCCCTTCAGGTTGCCCATCTTCTCCTCCAACTGTTGCACAAGGAAGTTCGGCAACCCTTCGTTGACCAGCATGGCGGAGTGTCCGAGAAAAAACTCATTGCTGTGAAATGCCGAGAGTTGCATCGTATCCTTGAATAAGCAGGGGCCTGCCGCAAGCCCGGCGGACGCAAAATTTTTTGCGCGGGGATAGTCATCTTTCATGGCGTTGAAGATCTTGTAGAAGTCGAACCCCTTCTTTTCAACGATCATGTAGAATTGGTTGGCGATAGCGAATTCTAGATAACGCCAAGCATTCGTCATGAGTTTCGCCAGTTCCGCCTCGGCTGTGGAGAGCGGAACAATTTTTTTAGCGATGGCTGAAAAGAGTTCGGAGGCTTCTTGCTCAGCCTGCACGGATGTGGCCGAAACGATTTGGGGGAGGTTGAATATCTCCTCAATCCCTTTGCCTTGGACGATGCGTTCCGGACAAAAAGCTAATTTAGAACTACCGAGTGCCTGTACAAGCAAATGATCGACGATTTGGGTAACGCCAGGGAAGATGGTGCTGCGCAAGATGACAAGCTGGCTTTTGTTCATGAAACGCAGATAGGATGTGATGACTTTGAGCACGTCATTGACACGCGGATTCAGGTGTTCGTCTACCGGAGTTCCGGTGACAAAAACAATGACATCTTGTTGGGCTGCAAGAGAAACATCAGTGGTGGCAAAAAGATTTTTGTTGATATGGGCATGCAACAATTCTTCAGCCCCTTCTTCTTTGAAAGGCAAACACCCTCTCGACACCTGTTCGACAGCCGCTTGATTACAGTCGATTAACGTGACCGGGAAACCCCGGCTTGCAAACGCCAGCCCGAGCGGAATACCGACGTGGCCACATCCGCCAACGATACAAACCTTCTTTTTCATAGTGTGGGAGCATTTTACAACAAACAGGTGTGGCTGTCCATTGGTAACTTACGTGCGCGTGCGCGCGCGGTATGTCATAGTCATGGACACCGTAGCCAAAATCGCGGTGTCCGGAAATCAAGCGCGCGCGCGCACCCGCGGTGTCTTTTCTATTTGACGGACTGCGAACGCTGCGCGCGCGTACGTGGTTCAGCTATTCAACTTTATTGGGAAATATTGTCGGGACGGCGTATGCGGCGACCCGGATGGTTGTTCACATAAGCACCGAATCGATTGTTACGGAAGTCGATGTAACCGCGCCAGAACATCTTCAGCCTTTCTAGTTTGTAGGTGTCGAAAAAAAAAGCTTTGATTAGTAGCCTGAGCGTGTTGGTTTTGTCCGACTTAATAAAGGTCTTGTCGTCAGGGAAAGTCCGCCAGAAATTGAAGCCGTTACGAGTGATGTAGTAAGTGCGCAAAGGGGGGTGCTGATTAATGGCGATTTTTTTACCGAGAAAACGGATACAAGTCGCGTTCCCGATCTTGTGAATCAATGCCGCATCTTGACATTCGAGGATGACCCAGCCCGCACGGCGTAGCCGAAAACAGAAGTCGTGATCCACGTAATCAATGAAGAGTTTGTCTGAATAACCGCCTACTGCCTGCCATGCTTCGATCTTTATGAGGTTGCCTGAAGTGATGACGGTGGGGACTTCTCTGCAGGCGAGACAATGTGTGTCCGAAACGGTTGGGCTAGGGGGAGAAGAGGGAGCGGTCAACAGGGGGGCGAGGGAGGCAACCCGCAAACGATAGTCTGCGGGGAGCGTGTCATATCCGGCGAGCATCGTTGCTATCATACCGTTGGTAATTCGACTGTCTTGATCCATGGTCAATACCCATTCGGCCCCCAGTTCTTGTACGTAACGCATTCCCCGGTTGAGTGCGGAAGCGATCCCCAGGTTTCGTTCGTTAAAGAGAAGCGTAAAGGATTTTTGGTTGTCTCCAAAGGCTTGGGTCAACCGCTCCCAGTCCGTGGATGTGGCACTGTTGTCGACGATGATGACAGGACAGGCCTGTTCGGCAAGCAGACGGATAGACTCGAGAGATGAGTCTTCAGGGTGATAGGTGATAACAAGGGCAACAACACGTTTCATGGAACTAGGAGGACAGCTTGATGAGTCTAAAGGCATGGTTTTACGTAGGGACGCATACTCGCTCGGTCGTGGTTTCCGGTTAGTTGAGATTAAGTTATCACAAAGGAGAGAATGTGTGGAGCGAAAAACAAGAATCTGGCGTAATCGGTTAGTGACAGGAGGCATGCGAATCGAGCGCGTGTTTTGTGTCCATTTCGGTACTCACAAGTCAGGCGAAAAGATTTTGGCGGCAAGCGGTATTCCGCGCGACGCCGCTTCTTGA
>JAAYDL010000360.1 GCA_012729265.1 Lentisphaerota bacterium
CGCTCGCGTCGTCTTCGAGCGGATCGCCCGCGAGGGGCGAAAGTACGGCCTGAGCCTGGTGGTAGCCTCCCAGCGGCCAAGCGAACTCTCCAAGACGGTGCTGTCGCAGTGCAACAGCTTCATTGTGCACCGGCTGCAGAACCCGGAGGACCTGCGGTACTTCAAGGAGATCGTGCCGGGCATTTACGGGCCGATGCTTGACCAGATCCCAGCGCTGGCACCACAGACCGCGCTCGTCCTCGGCGAGTGCGTTCCGGCGCCTGCGCTCGTTCGGATCCGTGAGGCACGCCCTGTACCCAGGAGCCGCGACCCGAAGTTCTATCGATACTGGGTAACCGATCCGGCTCCGATATTCGACGTCGAAGCGATCTGCAAACAATGGGAGGGCTCGAACGACCCAGAGGAAGAGGAAGCGGACGAATGACGAATCGCGCCTTCACCGATTTCTTCGTTGAGCAAGCCGCCCGGACATGGCTCCAAGCCATCGGCTGGCGGATCACGCTTAGGTTTGGTATCGCTTCCTATATTCCAATGTTCCGGCAGCGTGACCAAAGAGAAGTGACCCTAGTGCAGCGCCCGTGGGATAGATTGCTTCCCAAACTCATTTCTGGCGAGCTGCGCCTGTCAGTTGTAGAAAAGTTCATTGAGGAGGTCGGAATATGATAAACGATCCTGTACGGGCGACCGGCCGGTCGCCACAACAGAACCGCCGGTCGATTCGATTACATGGGTATGATTATTCACAGGCCAGGGCGTATTTCGTGACCATCTGTACCCAAAACCGGGAATGTTTGTTTGGTGATGTTATAGACGGGGAAATGGTGTTGAATGATATTGGAAAAATTGTCGCCGACGAATGGGTGAAATCCGGTGAAATTCGTAATGAAATTGAATTGGATGATTGGGTGGTCATGCCCAACCATTTTCATGGAATTGTGATGATCCGTAGGGGCGACCGGTCGGTCGCCCCTACAGGGATGAACGAATCATGGCAAATATAACCGAAACCATCCTCGAAAAAACCGCCCTCGACTGGTTAGAATCCCTGGGCTGGCAGACCGCCTTTGGCCCGGACATCAGCCCCGACGGCCCGGTCTGTGAACGTAATGATTACGATCAGGTCATCTTGGTCGGAAGATTGCAGATCGCCCTTGAGAATATCAATCCAAACATCCCACCCGATGCCATTGAGGAGGCCGTCCGGAAAATTGGAAGGACCGACTCACCCAGCTTGATCGAAAACAACCGACGTTTTCACCGTATGCTGACTGACGGCGTGGATGTCTCCTATATGCAGGACGGACGCGAGGTCCACGACAAGGTATGGCTGCTCGATCTTGAAGACTTGGAGAACAACGACTGGCTTGCCGTAAATCAGTTCACTGTCATTGAGGATCGCAGATGCCGCCGGCCAGACATCGTAGTTTTTGTCAATGGTCTGCCCCTGTGCGTGATCGAGCTCAAGAATCCTGCGGATGAGAAGGCTACCATCCGCCATGCATTCAACCAGCTTCAGACCTACAAGAACGACATACCCGCCCTCTTCATCTATAACGAGTTGCTTGTCATTTCAGACGGTCTGGAGGCCCGCGGTGGGACGCTCACAAGCGGCTGGGACCGTTTCATGCCATGGCGCACAATTGACGGCAAAGAAGTCGCCCCGCGAGGCTCTGTGGAACTTGAAGTGCTACTCAAGGGGGTTTTTGAAAAGCGGCGATTTCTCGACCTTTTATTGAATTTTGTCGTGTTCGACGATGATGGAGTCGTGGTTGCCAAAAAAGCGGCGGCCTATCATCAATTCTATGCCGTCAACAAAGCGGTTGAATGTACCCTGTCGGCATGCGGTATTGATGCAGACCCCGGTATGCTGTATGCTCGTTTCCCGGAGCTTGACGAGCACAATCCTTTTGAAGTGCGGGAGCCGCAGGCCGCTTATGGCTCTGGCACCGATCACTTCGGTGGTCACCGTATCGGAGTGATTTGGCATACCCAGGGAAGCGGTAAGAGCCTTTTAATGGCATTTTTCGCCGGTAAGATCATCCGTCATCCGGCCA
>JAAYDL010000361.1 GCA_012729265.1 Lentisphaerota bacterium
TCTGCCGCACATCCCGCTCGATATAGGTGGATACATAAAAAGAAAGAGCCTCTGTTGGGTTCAATCCCTGATCATGAATGCCCGGATAGAATCCGGCGTAAAGCATTTCGTTCACCGAGGCAGGCGCGGTTTCCCCGTAAAGCTCCCCATACGAAAAAGGAAATAGCCGGGCAACCGCTGTACGACCGGCCAGCGACTGCGCAACAGGCTCCATCATTTCAAACTGCCGCGATCCCGTCAGGATAAACATGCCCGGCTGCCGCCGTTCATCCACCAGCGTCTGGATATAAGACAAAAGACCGGGTACATACTGGATTTCATCCAGAACCGCTCCATCCGGAACTTCATTCAAAAAGCCGCGCGGATCGGTCCGCGCAAACTCGCGGTTGTCCAGATCCTCCAGCGACAGATAAGGCTTGTCCGAAAACAGAGCCCGGCACAGAGTCGTCTTTCCCGACTGCCGCGGCCCAGTCACCGTTACCACAGGATATTGTCCGGCCCATTGCTTCAGTTTTTCAGCTAGTCGTCGATTCAACATGGCGTCAACCTATGCTCTTTATGCAAAATGTCAACCACGTTTACATTCTGCACATAATGCGCTGGCAAATCCATAGGCATATTCGTTGCGGAGCGGGAGGACGGCGAATCAGCAGGCAACGAAAATTCACCGCCCGCGAGAATGGCATCGACCAGGTAGGCGTGTAGTAAAAGGCATGCGGTGAGCAGTCGGCGCAAGTCATGGATTTGCGGGGGATTCATTCAATACCTCCAGCAATGCACTGCCATACTCTTTAATACGAGATTCGCCGATGCCTTCGATTTGACGCAATCCACCCAAATCAGAAATCTCCAATTGTACGATCTTTGCCAACTACTCGTTGGTCATCATCGTATAGACACGATGCCTCTTGCCGCGGCTCGCTTTCCAGAAAGCCAATCGCAGGTTTTCCGGCTCCACCACCGCGTCAAACAGATTTCCGATTCGTTTCATCCTATTCTCCAGAATCTACAGAAGGTAACAAAGACAACGAAGTAAGCAATCACCTCACGACTCAGTTTATCTGCCTTTTCGAATAGTGGATGCATCATCCCCTTCGTTTTCTTCGTTTCCTTCTGTAAAAAATCGATCGCCTTCGGCGATTGGGTTCCCGCTCCATGTGCGGGAGGTAGCGGACTCGCCTCCGGCGGGGTTCGTCCCTCACCCACGTCGCGCAACCTCCCGACATTCCGCTTGTTCCTGCTGTCTGGAGGAGCGCAGGTGGCACTTAACGGCAGACAGCCCGGAACCCGTAGCTGAGGGGCGCGAGGTCCGGGGGGTACCAGTTCGCGATGCCGCAACGCGCGAAGTTCGCGAGGTAGTCCCAGCTCCCGCCCCGGATGAACCGGAGCGAGCCCGACGCGTCCCAACACCATTCCCACACATTTCCACTCATGTCGTACAACCCGTAACCGTTCGAGGCAAAACTGCCCGCCGGGCTCGTGTAGGGATAGCCGCCCGAGTCGTATGACGGGTGGAATGTGTATGTCGTATATGCACTGGCATCATAGCTGTACGCAGATCCATTCGCGTAATAGTTCGCATTATCATGCGTAATCGTATCGCCCCACGGGAACCGTTTGCCTTGGAGTCCGCCGCGTGCGGCATATTCCCACTCGGCGCTGGTCGGCAGGCGGTAGCCGTCGGCTTCAAAGTTGCAGTCCGGCGCGCTTTGCCCGGTCTTGTAGGGGCTTCCACTCACCGTATAGCACGGTGTCCGCCCCTCCATCTCGCTGCGGGCGTTGCACCACTTTACGCAGTCATACCAGCTGACGGTGTGCACCGGATGGTTCGAGGCCTTTCCGGAACCAACATTCACAAAACTGTATCCGTTCGCCACTGCCCAGTTGTAGACCACGTCCCACTGCGACTTCGTCACCTCCGTCGCATCCATATAGAACGCATCAACCGTCAGCGAGTAGTTTCCATAGTCTGGATCAGTCCCGCTGTTGGTTCCGGCAGGAACCGCAACCATGCCTTCAGGAATAGAGCTCGCCGGCGTTCCGCTCACCCGGAAAAACATCGGAATGGCCACGCTTCCAACGCCGTTGCTGTCCGCCGTCAATCCCGAAAACGGCGCCGGATTATTCGTGAATGCGTTCGTCAAACACGAAGCCCATTCGACCGTGAAAGACGATCCCGGCTCCAGCCCTTCCGCCCGCAACACGCCGTTCGACTCCATCGAAACCACAATCTCCGCCGCCATCGATCCCGCTGCACAACACAGCGCCAACAGTGTTATTATGTACTTTTTCACTTGTTATCCCCCATTGAGTTAAAGTCAGAATAATTATGAATATACGTGAAAGAGTCTACCCCCCCCCGCAGACTTCAAGCCAGATCATTTGTTAAAAAATTCCGTCGCTTCGCTCAGGCCCGTCACCACCGTCAGGCACTAGGGTCGGTCCTGAATGGCACTATTATTCTCGTCCTACATGTGCGTGAGAGCAGCTATGTCGGCAATGATCTGCTGGTGCAGGTCAGTCAAGTCCGCAGCCGTGAAGACATGTGCCCAGTACAAGTAGGCGAAGACCATGGTTTTCGCGTCATGAAAATCCGACACGTGGATCGTCAACGGCAGCGGTTCTCTTTCGGGGTAAAGGTAGTTGATGGTGGCTGTCGACTGATATTCCCGATTGTTCCGGCAGTAATAGGAGAAGCAGACTTGGGGGGCATATGGGCCATATTGCTTGCTGAAGGAGTCGGCGTAGACCTTTCTATTCCAATCATAATGCCGGCATTTATACATGCTCCGGCTTTGATTTTTCACGGCTTCAATGCAGGTCGGAAGATCGTCCGAGCGGCTGAAATCAAAGAGAATCGGCGTGGTCATTTCATATGCGCCGAGGCTGTTCTTTTCATTGATTCCCACGCGATTAGCGATGGGTATTTCGATGATGAAGCGCTTGCGGCCAGTGGTTTTCCCGAGATGACGCGCTAAGGCGGCGACAATGACCATGTGCGGCGAGACCTTGTTCTGTCGGCCATATTCCTCCAAGGCCGTTTTGAGTTCTTGGGCGCCGGGCAGGCACAAGCTCCGCACAATCGCGAAGCCTTGCCCAAGCAGAGCAGGAAAGAGAGGCTCGGCCTGGGCTAGCTCGGCAAATTTCTTTTCCCAAAATGCCGCGTCCTGAAGATACTTTTCACCTGCACGATACTTGACGATGTCCTCTAAATGCCTGGCGAAGGGGTACCAGCCGACCGTGGCCTGGCCAGATGACAACGAAGCGCAGATTTTGTCAATCAACGACAATGCCGAATAGCCATCGAAAATGGCATGATTGCAGCATAAATAGATGTGGTGCATGGAGCCGGCGATGGAATAAACCATGCCGCCGAAAAGCTTATCACGGTTGTTGAGGGTCGCCGCCGGGTAGTACCGGATGAAGTGATCGAAATCGTCTCGACCGGCAAAATTGACGATGGGTATGTGGCAGGGTTTGCAGGGATGGAACGCCATGAAGCAGCCGCGATTCGACGTCACGAATTGAGCCGAGAAGATGTCGGCATTGGACATGCAGTTCTCGACCGTTTTGGCGATGGTTTCCGGGGGGATTCGCTGCGGAAATTCAATCGTGATGGCGATGTTGAGCAGGTTGCCGGCAAGGGCTTCATTGAAGTTGAAGAAGTAGTCTTGTTCGTCGCTGAGGGGGAGCAAGCGCGGCGCCGCCGAGGGGCTGACGTTGTCGTGGCTACTCATGGCAATACCTTTTCCTCATAACAATTCCTTTTTCATAGTTTTTTTTCGTTCTCTGGCGCACTGTGCTCGTGCCGGTTATTCACGCTCTGGCCCGGGTGATTGCAGCGCTTCGTTTCTGGGTACGAAGACCACCCGCAACTCGCTGCCGGGCACATCGCGCTGAATGGTGCTTTGCATACTGGCGACAACGCGCGACACGTCGTCTATGCGCTGAGTGGGTTTGAAGCTGAGAGCGATTTCGATGAACGTCCGGCCGCCTGCACGCCGTGATCTGACGCCATGGAAATCCTCGTAGTCATCGAAGTGCTCTACCAGGCTGCGGTCGATTTTCAGCTGCAGGTCCTCTTGCAGTGTCTTGTCCA
>JAAYDL010000362.1 GCA_012729265.1 Lentisphaerota bacterium
ATGCGCCTTTGTTAGCCAACTTTCACCCACAGATTCTCACGAGATGCCCGGATTTTCAATAAGGTTTGAGTATGCGAACGCTGATCTCTGCCGTGAGCCTCTGCCTGCTCCTTGTTTTGGCGGGTGCAATCGCATTCTATCTGCCGGAACCGCTTATGCGGGATGGCGTTAAATGGGCGCATCGCGCTGTGTTCGCCGGCGGAATTTTCTCTGCCGCATTGTACAAGATAGTTGAGTTTGTGAAGGGCGACACAAAAAAGCTTCTCAAACACGATTCATTGACTGACCTCCGAAAGCTGAAGCTTGCCAAAACCATCCACAGGCGGTCGCGTTACTTATGGGGAAGATTTTTGATGGTTCTTGGAATTACAGCGGCAAGTTATGGTTGCTTGTACTTTTCCGGCAAAGAATACGCGCCTCATGATCTTCTTCGCGCGGCATTCCTGCTTGTCTGCGTAGCGTTTTGGGCGTTCATCCCCGTGTTCATGGCTTGGCGCGATTACGAAAGAGCCAAAGAGTTGCTCGACGCGCGAGATTGCGATGTGCCAGATATCAAGTGAATGCTGTTGAACACCTTTTTAATGACCTGCCACATTGTCCTTTCCTTCAAAAAATGATAAGTTTGGGCGATTTCGGTGCCGGAGTAAAAGAAACACGACCAAAGTCATGCCCGATGAGCACACCGCCTTCCAATCCAAAAATCTATCACATCGTACATGTGGACCGGCTGCCGTCCATTTTGTCGGACGGACACTTGTTCTGCGACGCCACGATGAGCGGGCGAACGTCGACAGGCACGATAATCGGTATGCCCAAAATCAAAGAGCGCCGACTCAACAATCCATTGGCAAGTAATCTCGGTCTGTTTGTCGGTGACTGTGTGCCGTTCTATTTTTGTCCCCGATCCGTCATGCTCTACCTGATCCATCGAGGCAACAGTACGGAAATCAGCTATCGAGGCGGACAAGCCCCGATTATCCATCTTGAAGCGGATCTTCGCAAAACGGTGGCTTGGGCGGAACAAAACAACCTTCGCTGGGCGTTCACGTTGTCGAATGCGGGAGCAAGATATTTTGAAGATCTTTGCGACCTGGCCAATTTGTCCAAAGTTGATTGGCAGGCCGTTCGGGCGACAGATTGGTGGTCTTGCCGTGACGGCAAACAGGCGGAATTTCTTGTCGAGGCTCGTTTCCCTTGGCACCTGATTGAACGAATCGGTGTGTACTCACTTGAGAGGCGTGTCGAGGTGTCAAACAAACTTGTATCCGCCACTCATAAACCGCTGGTCGAGGTTAAGACGGATTGGTATTATTGACACATCAAGGTGAAACGATGATTGCGTTCAAAACAGGCGATATTCTTGCGGAAGAGGCCGAGGCACTGGTAAACACGGTGAACTGTGTCGGCATCATGGGACGCGGCATCGCGCTTCAGTTCAAGAATCGCTTCCCCGAAAACTTTACCGCCTATGCCGACGCTTGCAAGCGTCAGACGGTTGCGCCCGGCAAGATGTTTGTCTTTGAGACGGGCAATCTCACGTATCCCCGTTTGATTATCAATTTCCCGACCAAGCGGCACTGGCGCGGCAAAAGCCGCTTGGAAGACATCGATGCCGGATTGAAAGCACTGGCACATGAAATTCGCGACCGAAAAATCACTTCGATCGCGATTCCGCCCCTCGGTTGCGGATTGGGCGGTCTGGATTGGTCTCAGGTGCGCCCCCGGATTGAGGCGGAGTTGCGGCCGTTCGAAAAACTGAAAGCCGTTGTTTTCGAGCCCAGTTGCACTCCTGCCGACACGCGCGCCAACATTTCCACCGATGTCCCAAAAATGACGCCCGGACGGGCGGCGCTCGTCTGTTTGATGAGTCGCTATCTGCAGGGGCTCCTCGATCCCTTTATCACCTTGCTTGAGGTACACAAACTGATGTACTTCCTTCTGGCGGCAGGCGAACCGCTGAAGTTGCAATACGCGAAAGCCCCTTACGGTCCCTATGCCGAAAACCTTCGACACGTCCTCAAAAAGGTGGAGGGACACTTGATCTCTGGGTATGCGGACGGGGGCGATGCTCCGGACAAGCAGCTGTCGCTCGTGCCCTGCGCCCAAGCGGATGCTGAAACGTTTCTCCAAACACACGAAACAACACGAAAGAACATCGACCGGGTGGCAGACTTGGTCGATGGGTTCGAGACCCCTTTCGGCCTTGAACTGCTGTCAACCGTTCACTGGGTCGTGGTTCATGAACACGCCCAAACGCTTGATTTCGTCATCAAAAAAACATACGGCTGGAACGATCACAAAAAACAATTTACGCCGCGTCAAATCGGATTGGCGATTGACATCCTGACTCAAAAAGGATGGATGACCCCACTCGGCGGAAGTGTTGCAACATTGACCACATGATAGTGCGAAGGAGTCGGTCATGCGCACGTTCACCTTCTTCGGCAACAAAGCCCTGCTTGAACTGCCCAAGACCGCTTTTCTCTCTTCCCGGCGCATCCCGCCCGAACAAGTGTTGAAATGCTACGACTGGGCCGCGTCCCAGCGCGACGCAGGGACTTGTGTGATCAGCGGATTCCATTCCGCTCTGGAAAAGGATGTCCTGCGGTTTCTTTTGAAGGATCGCCAGCCTTTGATCGTCGTTCTGGCCCGGCGGTTCTACACCCGCATTCCCGAAGCATGGAACACGGCCTTTGATGAAGGGCGGCTTCTTATTGTTTCCACGTCCTCCGCAGCCCGCGCCAGCGAGAGCACCACCCGCCAGCGCAACCGCTTCATCCTTGACCACGCCGACCGCGTGGTTCTTGGATCTCTCACTCCCGGCGGCGATCTGGATAAACTCGTTTCCAAAGTTGCGGCAAACAAGCTCGTTTTACTTTAACCCCAACGCGGGCCACGCCTTATGGGGCTACAACGGCTATCCCGGCAGCAAGGCCGTGCGACAGATCGAACGACAGGATCGACCAGAGGCGACAGGCCGATAGTCGGCGCGTCTCGTTCCGGTCGCCCCGTCGACACCAGTCGAGACCCGTCGAAACAACCGGCCCCTCGACCCCGCCACCGGCCACCAACCCTATCACCTCTCGAACACGATGAAGCAGGTGTCGTAAGGCTCCATGAAGAAGGCCGCGGCGACACGCCCGTCCGCCTGCCGGCGGACATTGCCGTCGAGCAAACCGATCTCGCCCTTGACCGGATCCCAGCGCGCTGGCACGCCCTTGCCGGTGTCGCGGAAAACGCACGAGACCGGCCCAGCCGCCTCGCCCG
>JAAYDL010000363.1 GCA_012729265.1 Lentisphaerota bacterium
CCGAGAGCGCGGGCGACGAGGACGTCGATTTCGACCAAGGCTTGGCGGCGGGCATAGTCCGTTCGTAGCGGCGTGTCCCAGTTCCAAACGCTGGAAAGTTTCGAGAAGGTATCCGAAGGCAAGCGCGGATCTTCTTTCGCCCACTGCTCTTGGGTGAAGGCGGGGTTCCAACATTCTGTCCAGAGGCTGGAATAATGAACATTTAGGGCACTCAATATCAACATTCGCAAAGTTCCTGCGGAAGAAACATCCGGCAATGGAAAGCTTCGCAAAACTGATTCGTATAAATCGCCTTTCCCCGTGGTCTTCAGCATGAAATCAAAAGGAATCGAAGAACAGCATCCTGAAAAATTCAACAGCAAATCATAGTTGCGGAACGTAAATGAGTTAACCGGATGGACGTGCCCCACCAACTTTGGCTGCAAGCAGCCTGTCATGGTTCGTTCGCCGCTTTGACTCAACTGCCGCCGGAAAAACAACCGATAATAATCCGTCACCTTGGTTTCGCCGGTTGGATCCCAAGGGACGGAGGGGGTGCGGCGGCGGTATTCGGCGGGGGTGCAGTCGGGGACATAGTTGGTGCGCGGCAGATAGTCGGCGGGCATTTGCGTGAGGTCGATGACGTCGTAATCGGAGTTTTTCACACAGGGATTACGCGGTGTTTTGTAGCACGGGTTACCGACGAAGAAATGGGGGCCGGAAAGAATCAGGGATTCGGGCGAAGTCGGAAACTGCGTTTCGCGCCGGATGGTATGGTCTTTTTTAACAGCGTTAGTTTCGTCCCACAACACCGTGGATTTATACTCTCCTTCCAAATCGCCAAGCCGTTTGGGATGAGCGGCAAATTTATTCAGCACCTCCATCACTTGAATCGAATGAACGGCGGGCAAGCGCGCCTGTATGAAGGGTGTTCCGGGTTCGTCGTAGAGTTTCGCAAAAAGACGCAACGATTCTTCATCCACAAGAATGACACGATCGGGATGCCCTGCCGTGTTCCAATTGCTTTCATCGTCCTTGATTCCGCCGACTCGTTCCGGCGACGTGGTCTGCATCGATTCGTCAATGGTTGAGACGGAGAACAGGTTGGCGAGATGAATGAATTGCGGATTGTATTGATAACCGCCAAAGACATTCAGACTGAACTTCATGTGATGATCTACTTCAGCAAAAAGACTCAATTCATTTTGGAACTGGAAATGGTTACGCAATCGTTGATACAAGGGTACGCGCAATCCACCGCCCTTCGGATCGTCATAAACACCCTCCGGATGCACAAAGCCCGAAACGCCTTGTTGTGACGCGATCATCCAGGCTTGCGGCAGGAAGCATTTATAGAGGTTGGTCTGTACGTTTTTGAGGAGCGGATAGTTGCAGAGGGCGTTGAGAAAGTTTTGGGTTCCGGCCTGTCCGGTATATTCCTCGAAATAAAAATCACGCAGGCCAAACTGTTCGATGGTTTCTTCACGCAGGTCGGCGACCTTGGAGGCGCTCAGGCTTTGCACCTCGAAGCGCGGCTGATAGTCGCTCAGCAATCCCGATTCGTTCCACTCAACCTTGATCCACGGCGGATTACCGACGACGAGGTCGAAGCCGCCACGATCAGCAAAGAGGTCGGCAAATTCGAGCTCCCAGTGGAGGAAGCGTTGACGGTCGGCAATCTGTTGCACCAGCTCCAGACGGGGAAATTCTTTGCACAGCCCGTCCACATCGACATAGCCCAGCTTTTCCGCCAGCTCCAGTTGCTGCTGACGCGGCGCGGTTTCGGCAAAGAGGTGGATCTGCCCGGAATCGTCCTCGGCTCCGTATTCCTGCACGGCGGAGCCTTCGAGGATAAACTGGAGTTCGAGCAGGAACGAATCGCGGGTCGGCAATAGCTCCGCCTGCTGGATCGGCCAGAACCAGAGCGCGCACCAATAGTCCATGGCCATCTTGAGGCGGCGGTACGGGCTGGAGTTTTTAATGTTTTCGGAAAAGATTTCCTGCTTGAGGCGCTTGTCCTTTAGATGGAGCGGGATCTCTTTGGATTGGATCTCTTCATGGCCGAAGAAGGGAAAGGTGTCGGTGGTATCCTTGCGCAGCTTGCGCAATTGGTCGGTATGCTCCTGCCAGAGTCGGTCGATGGCGAGCGACAGCCTTTCGAGGAGGCGCACATCGGACTCGGAGAACGGTTTGCAAAACGCATTACGCCATTCCCGCATCGCCTTCATTTCATCGACCGCCATCTGTTTGATCACCTTGTCGCCATAGTCGGCCATGCCGGGATCGGGCAGGAGAAAATGATAGACGCTCTTGCTCTCGCGCTTCGTGCCCGGCATCACCCGTTCCGGCGGCCCGTCGATCCATCGTTTCATTCCGGCAAACCTTGAACCTTCAACCTTGAACCTTGCACCCTCTTTGCCCAACAAAGAGGAATCATAGACCTGCCGCCGGGCGCCGATGAGCGAGTTGCCGCATTGGAGCTGGAAGCCAAACCACGG
>JAAYDL010000364.1 GCA_012729265.1 Lentisphaerota bacterium
CATACTGTGGGTTGTTTTCTTGTGGTTTGCCGGATATGCAGGGCTATTACTTTTCATTGAACCGGGAAATCCGGAATTATGGGTCATGGGCTTATTGCCTCTTTGGCTCCTGTTTTGCGGATTGGTTTTGCTGCCGTTGACGGTGGATAATCGCCTTTGGCTTCCTTTTCTTCTATTACTTGTATTGTTTGTACACAATGGGGTCGGCGGGATTGGGGTCCTTGGTGATCCATCGAAAGATTACCAGCAGCAAAAGGCAAAATCGGTTTTGGCTCATGCGGGTTCCAATGATGTCGTGGTGACCGCAGGAAGTCCTGTCTTTGAACGGTACCTGCGATATCAGTTTCCGGGGAAAGTCATCTATTTATATGATCTGAGCGAGGAACAACTTTCTGACGCAATTTTACCCGTGAACAGTCACAACATCTATATTTTGGATGATGTGTTCCATCAGCATCGATCGCTGATCACTCGTTTCTCTGAAAAGACGAAACAAATTGAACGATTTGCTGAAAAGGTGATGCCCTACGTCGAGAAGGTTGCCGATGATGAGTTTGGCGGTATATACCGACTGAGGACTGAAGGCTGAGGACAGAAGGCGGAGGACAGAAGTCAAAGTACAAAGGGTTGCGTTGGCATGTAGAGAAGCGAGGGTATGCCGTTAGTATAAGATCAATCGCCAAACTTGACAGTCGTATCGTTTTTGTTTAGTTGTACGTCTCATGAATGCGAAGCTTACATTAAGGATGGATGATAAACTTATTGCGATAGCAAAGGAGGAAGCAGCGATGCGCGGAAAGTCGGTCTCACAGATGGTTGGAGATTTTTTTGATCAATTGGTGCGTACGCAAACGTCGGTGCAAAAAACGCCCCCAGTGACGGACTCACTGCGTGGCGTACTGAAGGGTGTTGTTGTTTCTGAAGAGGATTATAAAAAACACCTGCAGGATAAATACAGGTGAAAGTTCTTCTGGACACGAATGTGGTACTTGATCTTCTTCTGGATCGCGCTCCTTTTGCAGAACCTGCGGTGAAGATCTTTTCTATGATTGAAAAGTCAGAGATGGAGGCGGCTCTTTGTGCGACAACCGTAACTACGATAGACTATCTGCTGAGTCGCTCTTTGCCTCATTCCTCTGTTCATAAGGCGTTAATGCGCCTGCTTGAGCTGTTTGAGATTGCCCCGGTCAATCGTTCTGTACTGGAAGAAGCTTTAGCATGTGGAATGAAGGATTATGAAGATGCGGTTTTAGCGTTTTCTGCAAATCTGGTCGGCGCATCAGCGGTGGTAACCCGTAACACAAGGGATTTTCGTGATTCTCCCGTAAAGGCTGTTGATCCGCTTGAATTTATTTCATCATTGAATTGAGTCTTTTTCTGCAATAAGGCTGTCGGTATTGGCTGGGCTTTTGTGGTGATTCCAGAGGAAGGAAGACAGAAATCAGAGGACAGAGGTCGGAGGACAGAAGTCAAAAGTCAGAGACCAGAAGACAGAGGGCTGACGAAGGAAGTCTGAGGGCTGAGGACAGAAGTCAGAGGACGGTTTTATGAAAAAGGCATTAGTATGTGGCGCAGGTGGTTTTATTGGCGGCCACATGGTTAAGCGACTCAAGTCTGAAGGCTATTGGGTTCGAGGGGTGGATATCAAAGAGCACGAGTTTTGTGATTTGCCTGCGGATGATTTTGTGGTGGGTGATTTGCGGGATCCGCGTGTTGTGGAGTCTGTGGTGGATGAAGGCATGGATGAAATCTATCAGTTCGCTGCAGATATGGGCGGAGCGGGTTACATCTTCACGGGCGAGCATGATGCGGGCGTAATGCATAATTCTGCACTGTGTAATCTGAATGTTGTCGAAGAGGCCGTACGGAAAAAAGTGGGGAAAATCTTTTATTCCTCTTCGGCCTGCATCTATCCGGAACGCATTCAAATGGACCCGGACAATCCCGGACTGAAAGAGGAATTTGCCTATCCGGCGGGCCCGGATTCGGAATATGGATGGGAAAAGCTTTTCAGTGAGCGTCTGTATTTGGCCTATCAACGAAATTATGGGTTAGAGGTTCATATTGCCCGTTTTCACAATATTTTCGGCCCGGAGGGAACATGGACCGGCGGCAAGGAAAAGGCCCCGGCGGCAATGTGTCGCAAGGTGGCAGAAATCGAAGATGGCGGGACCATTGAAATGTGGGGCGATGGGGAACAGACTCGATCGTTCCTTTTCATTGATGAATGTATTGAGGGAGTTCGCCGCTTGATGGAATCCAACTTTTCTGGTCCCGTGAATATTGGCTCTGATGAAATGATTTCCATCAATAGTCTGGCCTTAATGGCGGCCGATATTGCAGGGAAGAAGATTCATATTAATCACATTCAGGGGCCGATCGGAGTGCGTGGGCGTAACTCCGAAAATTCTATGATTGAAAAAGAGCTGGGATGGCGACCTCAGCAACCGTTACGAGTCGGTATGGAAAAAACCTATGCGTGGATTGATGATCAAGTGAAAGAACGACAATAGGATAAAATCAAGGTTCAAGATCAGGCATCGAGGCAATGTGCAGTATCGGCTTCGGTGCCTTTTTTGTTTAAGACTATTCATTCATTTTTGTAAACAGTCATTTCGAGATCGAATTTATCGAGCGTTACGCTATTTTGAATCGGTTGCTGGTAAAAATTGTTGAATGGAGTAATGGGGGCGACTCTTCAGGTGCTTGGAATCAAGCGCTATGAGCTGTAGGCCAGAAGCTATTCGCTGTTGGCTTTGA
>JAAYDL010000365.1 GCA_012729265.1 Lentisphaerota bacterium
GGCTGATCAGCCCGCAAAGGTTCTGGTGGAATTTGGTCTAGCCAATCATCATAATTCGTCGTAACAAAAGTGGTTGCCAATCTTGAGAGGTTCGCATAGACTTCATCCCCGATTTTTTTCTTAGCCCTGGACGGCGTCAGCAGTTTCTTGAAGTCGATACGAAGATTGTGCTGCTTTTCAAGCTCCAGAGCCACAGACAACTTCACCCGAGAAGAAAGAGGAGCAATTTGGGCGAGTTGGGCATGATTCAACTTTCCTTTTTCAACGAAAAAATTAAGAGAGGCATCGGCAAATTCACTCCAGTTTGGGCAGCCTCCGAGTTGAGAAACCCCTGCCCCAATAAAAGGAATGAGTTTCCCCTGAATCGCTGCCAGACGGAGCGGTTCTGGGATATATTTAGGGATAGGATCGATCTTCTCTATCATTTTTGAATATTTCCAATAGGTTTTATTCGCTTTTTTGACTACTCCATTTTTTTTTCAGTGCCGACATATAGCGCCGACTGGTTCAACTATTGCCCAACATGGGAGCCCATATCCACCCTTCGATCAATGCTGTGTTATGATCGACGGGCGGTATTGCCCGCCCGCATAAGAAATCGGCTGCGGCAAGTGCACAGACAGCTGCATCCACGGCATCTTTGGACTGCATCAACGCCGGTAATACGGCCGAGCAATCCAGCAGATTCTCCAATCCTTCAAGACTGCCCCCAACATCGGGCGCCCCATGAGCGATGCGTGTGGCCGCAGGATAAACCTCGATCGCCCGCCACCGCTCCGTTTCCATCGGCGCCCATGCAAGCGGGATGGGCCGCTTTGTGGAGCGGCGGATCTGATCAAGCATATCAAGGGCTGCAACCGCAGTTCTCGCAATGAGATTTGCACCGACCTCAAGAGGTTGTTTATTCAAGCGTTCTTTGATCTTTACATCGGTTGCACGCCGGAACAGTTGATTCGCCTCAGCCTGAATGGGAAGTCCAGCTCTATGGACAGAAAGAACGCCCCCCATTTTTTGCGGCCAGCCGAGTGGTGCGTCGATTGCTATGAGCGCCTCATCATAGTCGTTAAGCCAATTGGCAGCTATCATTGCCGGTGTTTCGTCCCTCGTTCCGTTTGCGCATCGCAAGATACGGACAACCTCACCGCACAACTCACCGAGTGCCAGTCCGGTTTTACTCGGTTTCGTCGCACAGTCAATCCCGAGAAGTGCGATCATGAAATTCCCCCTCTAAAAAATCTTGTATATGGTCAATTATTCTATGTTGTCCTCCGTCATGAGTCTCTGACAAGTGAGAATCGTTTTCATGATGGGATATCGTCATCCAAAATGGTTGGAACATCCTCTTCAGCCGTAGCTGGATTTCCGTTACTGGCCAGGTGGACTTAACGATGTTTAAGAAACTCTTCGATGGTCAGGCCGATGTCGCGGGCAATCTGACGTAGGATGATGGGAGAGATGTCCCTTCCCGGGTGGCAGGGAACGGTGGTTCCCCTCCCGTCCGGATGGCGAAATTGTTTATGGCTTCCCTTCTGGCGAATCTCGATAAACTCGAGACGTTCGAGGATGGCAATGACTTCAGATGGTTTTAATACGGCGCGGGATCCCATGTTCAGGCAATGACCACGCTCTGAGTCCCGACAAATTCCGTTTCCATTTCCGGCTCCCCATCCTCAAGAAGCAGTTCCACAACCTCTTTCAGGTTGCGATTCAACTCGTCCAGGGTTTCA
>JAAYDL010000366.1 GCA_012729265.1 Lentisphaerota bacterium
CATTAAGGAAAGCAAGAAGGAACCTGCTGTTCGAAGAGGCAAAAAAGTCGGGGAATCTAAAGCTCCGGATTCAACCCTTTTTGCGCTTGCCAACGTTCGGGGTTAATGGTTGTTTGGCTTCAATCCTATTTCCACTCCCAAGCGGTGAGGATATACGGATTCGGATTCCGCCAGGCCTGCCACCAGACGATAGCTTCAGCTTCTCGGGCCTTTCCGTCAACGCGTACGCTCAGGGTCAGTTTATAATTCATACTGGCGACAACTAATTCGTCATTTGCAGCAACCTGCGAATAGCCTCCCGGTAGGTTTGTGTTGATGGGGGACAACGTCGGAGTCTGTATTTCCGGCAGGGGATCGGCGGGGTTATTCTGCTTGGCGGAGTGGCATCCGAAGAGGGTCAGAAGGATGGATAGTGTAATTGCATATTTCATGGTACTTGCTCCACTGCTGTTTTGTTTTCTGTGGCCCAAATATCGCTAAGGAAGCTAGGCTGTTGAGATAAAAAAAGCGATATAAACTTCCGAGTATCGTCCCATTTTTGAGTTTACGTTGAGGAAATACGTCGTGCGTTTTGTTGTCAAAATCTATGTTCAAAAGTCTGCGGCGGAGCTGTTTTAGAAAAGGGAATAAATGGGTTTGACAACGGGCATTATATTGGTAGGTTTACGTGCTTTTTAGAACAAACAGGGAATTTTACCGATGAAACGTACATACACTCCTTCTAAGCTAAAGCGTGCCCGCAAGTGCGGATTCCTTAAACGTATGAGGACAGCAGACGGTCGCGCTGTTTTGAAGCGTCGGCGCCAAAAAGGGCGCAAACGCCTTACTGCAGTTTAGTATCAGGTTAAGACTATGCCGAAGCCCCTCCAGAGGGAGTCGGATCAGATTGTCGACTCAAGCCCGCCGTCCAGCGGGCTTGATCGTTGTTTGTCGAAGTCACAACGGCTCGTTCGTTCAGCGCAGTTTTCGGAAACGTTTGCGCAGGGAAAGCGCTGGGTGGGGCGCTATATGGTCTTGTGGCGGCGATCGGGCGACGATGCCGCGTTGCGGCTGGGCGTTGTGACGAGCAAGAAACTCCATTTACGTGCAAATAAGCGCAATCGTGCGCGGCGGCGGTTGCGGGAAGCCTACCGTAATTTGCGCCCGTTTTTTTCGGGCGATTTCGATGTGCTTCTGGTGGGGCGTCGATCCATTTTAGATGCGGAGTGGCGTGATGTTCTGCGAGAGCTGATAAAACTGGCTTCACAGGCAGGTCTCATGACGGAAGAAAACCGCAAAAAAGCGGAGCAGGAATATGAGCTGGGCTGAACAAGCGACAGAAAGTGTGCTGCAAAGCGAACGGTTCATTAAGCCGTCGCTGCCAGCGCGCGGCCTGATTTGGCTCATCCGCTTTTATCAAAAAGCGATCAGTCCTTGGCTCGGCCGGCGCTGCCGTTTCTATCCGAGCTGCTCGAACTATTGCATTGAAGCGCTGCGTCGTCATGGTATGGTATGCGGCCTTTGGTTGGGGCTCAAACGTATATGCAAATGTCATCCTTTTCATCCTGGCGGGCATGATCCCGTTCCAAAAAAACAACTGATTGCTGAAGAGAATAAATAATGAATAAAAAAGATTTAATTCCTGTAATTATCCTAGTTGCTCTGATTCCTGTTTGGTACCTCGTTGACCAATGGGTTTTTGTTCCGCAAATGCGTCAGAAACTGGAAGCGCAGGCCAAACAAGCTAGGGAGGAAACGACAGATGCTGCGTCTTTCGAAACAAACGGTGTTCCTTCGTCCGTCAGTATCGAGACCAATACGGTTGCAATAGTGGCCGCGCCGGATCTTCCGGTCGTTGAAGATCTCCCTCCTGCTCAAGAATTCATCGAGACAATCGGAAATGAAACGATCCGTCTGGAGCTGACCTCGATCGGCGGAGGAATTAAGTCGGTCACGCTGCAGGCTAAGAATAAAAAGGGCGAGTTTCTCTATCCGCTTAAGAATGAAAAGAACAGCGCGCCCATGGTGATTGATTTTTCGGATTTTCCTGCGCTGGCGTATGAGGCCGATGAGCTGGGACTTTCTGCGGAAACTTCGTACGCGTTGGTAAAGTCCGATGATGGTAAAAGTGTTACGCTGACCAAAGATTTTGGGAGTCTGCTTGTTGAGCGGACGATTGCGCTGGACGAAAATTATTTGCTGAAGGTGAAAGACCGCTTTATCTCTAAAGTCGATCAACCGGTGAGCCTTCCTTCCATGCGGATACTGACCGGCCGGATGAAAAACCCGGAAGACACCCAGGCAATGAAAGGATTGTCCATTCTCGGGGTCGATTCACATACCGCTGACGGACAGATTAATTATTGGGGTCGCAAACTCACTAAGCTGTATAAAAGTGCAGGTCAGCCGGCGGAATTAGAGGGTGTGGTTCCGGAAGGAATGGCGAATACAGCGGTAGATTGGGTGTCTGCAAAAAATATGTTTTTTGCACAGATTCTGAGTCCGGGAAAAGCATCCGCAACAATGGAGATTTGGAGTCAGAAGGATGGTGCAGAGAAGGGTAGTGTTCTGGAAAATGTATCGGCCGCGCTGGTGTTCAAGAAAGAGGTGATCGATGCAGGCAAGGCGCTGGAGCGCAACTACACCTACTATGTTGGACCCAAGAGTTATTCCATTCTCAAGGCGGCGGATAAAGAGCTGCATTTTGAAGGCGTGATGGAGTTTAAAACCATCGGATTCTGGAAGTTCATGAATATTCTCATGGAGCCTTCCCGTAAGGCACTGCTCTGGACACTGAACCTGCTCAACGGCCTTTGCCATAACTATGGCGTGGCGATTATTCTGCTGACTTTTGTGGTGCGGGTTCTCTTCTGGCCCCTGACGCATAAGAGCACGGAAAGTATGAAGCGTATGCAGGAGCTGCAACCCCAGATCAAAGCAATTCAGGCTAAATATAAGTCGAATCCGCAGCGCATGCAACAGGAGACCATGGCGCTCTATAAAGAAAACAAGGTGAATCCTATGGGCGGCTGTCTGCCGATGCTGCTGCAGATGCCGGTGCTCTTTGCGCTTTTCTCAGTACTGCGCAACGCGATCGAGCTGCGCTATTCCAGCTTCCTTTGGATTTCCGACCTCAGCTCACCGGAAAACCTCTTTGCAGGGGCGTTTAAAATTCCGCTGCTCGGCTGGGATGCATTAAACATTCTCCCGATTGTGATGACCGGTTCAATGATTTGGCAGCAAAAACTGAGTGCACCTTCCACGGCCGCCGCCACTCCGGAACAGCTGCAGCAGCAGAAAATGATGATGTATATGATGCCCATCATGATGCTGTTCTTCTTCTATACCATGCCTTCAGGGCTGACGCTTTACTGGACCACCAGCAACCTGCTGATGATTGCGCAGACCAGTATCCGAAATATGCGCAAGAAAATGGCTGATGCGTAAACCATATCTGCTGAAAAAAGCAGAGGAAAAAGCCCGGCTTCGGTCGGGCTTTTTGTTTGTCTGCAACGGGTTGCGGCGGTGTTCAAATAAGGAGGGCTTGTTGAGACAGAAAAAGGTTTGAACCTTCGGCGATCTAGGGTAGTCTCACGGTATAGCCAACGGCGTTGAGCGCGAGTGCTTCAACGTCTGACATCTGAATAACCAACAAGAAAGGAGCGGTGTAATGTATACATCAAAGCGGATTAACTCGGCATCTTCTTACTTAAATGGGATCGAAACGGGTTCGTATATTCCGGTGGAAGTACAGTTCCGGCATATGCCTGAATCCAAACGAGTTCAGTGGTTGGTAGAACAGATGATGGAGCGCTTTGATAAGTTTCCCATAGGCGGAGCGAAAGCCCACGTAGTTGTTGAGGCGACGCATCGCCGGGGAAAAGAAGGACTCTTTCAGGTAAGGATAAAACTGTCGGTTCCGGGTGAGCGGTTGTATGTGGCGCACAGCTCCGAAAAAACCGGGATGCACGATGGCGTTTACAGCGCTGTTGCGGATGTTTTTGACAGTATCGAAAAACAGCTGCTCAAACGGCACGGGCGACACGTTCGCCGTCGTTTGCAGAAAGCTGAAGTAGCTGCCTGACCCATCCAGTCTCTCCCTCTGGTGAGTAGGCATTTGGCCTCCGGATTAACTTCCGGGGGCTTTTTTTATTGGCGGCATCAATTTTGATTTATTGCTCAAATCTACAGCGCCGGAAAGAAGTGGCGCGAGGTCAATTTTTTGATCGGCGGAGCCGAGGGAGCCGTCAAAAATGTGCACGGCATTTTGTGCCTGCAGCCCGTAAATGAGCTCCTCAAATTTATTGGGCGTTTTGAGCTGACGATTCATGAGTACGTCTACGCTCGCGGTGCCGAAACTGGCGCATTCGCTGATCATGGAGGCGGAATCGGAGGTAACAACGAGGCGCTCGCAGAGTTGAATGAAGGCAGGGATCGGATTATACGCATCGCGCGAGTTGATGAGCGTATAATCAAAGGGCATGGATTCAATAAGGGCTTCAACTTCAGCGGAAGTTCGGCGCGAGGTGGTCACCCAGCGCTCCAACCCTTTGGTCAGCGCAAAGAGCTGTTCCAACTGTTTCTGTAGGGCCTCGGGCTCCATTTTGGAGATGGCGTTGTCTCCTCCGATAATAAATCCAACCGCCTTTTTCTTGGGTGTGTGGCGACCTTTAAATTCGGCCGTCTTTTCGGCGAAGAACGCGGGGTCGGCAGCACAGAGGTTGAGCGGGAGTTCGGTAATATTGCTGCGCTTCGGCGGGTGGTCGTAAGCCGGGCAGAGAATGTGAGTGAAGTCGAGGCGGTAGCCTTTGGGGTGGAGAATAGCAACGTTCGGGAGCGCCAGTTTTCGTGCGAGGAGTTTGTTGGGATAGTACGTCGTCGAGCCGGCGGAGACGATGAGGTTGAAATCTGAAACCTGAAACTTGAAATCTGAATGCGTGAAGAGCTTTTCGGTGTAGATACCGAGGCGGTCGAACAGGTAAGAGAGCGCTTTGGTGAAGCGGCTTTTGTAAGCGATTTCTATGACTTCATAGTCCAATCCAAGGTGCTTGCAGAACGCAATGGATTGGTTGACGTGTCCTGGTTTTCGATCGCTGATAATCAGTGCGCGTTTCATTGTTCGTTCTTTTTTAGACCCCAGCGGTTATGCACCCAGAACCATTGGTCGGGATACTCTCGGATCATGTTTTCAATAACTTCCTGATGGCGCTGGGTGAGTTCCTTGGCCTGCTCTTCCTGCGCTTTTCCATTGTCGGTCCATTCGACGGGCGGACGGATGATCAGTCGGTATTTACAGGGGCCGGTACGCACCATAAACACAGGAACCAACGTGAGCTTGAAGCGGATCTGCAATAAGGCGGGCGTGATGGTGGTGCCGGCAGGGCGGCCGAAAAAGTCGACCTTAACCCCACTGGGCGGATTGAGCTTCTGATCGATGAGCAGTCCGGAGAGTTCATTGCGGCGCGCGGCCTGAACGATTCGCATCAGCGCATTCTTTTTGTAGAGAATATTTACGCCGAACCGCTTGCGCAGCGGCATAATAATGTGCTCTTCGATCAGTGTGTTGTTGGATTTGCGTGCGACGACATGAATTGGGGTGTTTTTACGCAGCGCAACATATTGAGGCATGAGCTCCCAATTGCCGAGGTGGGCGGAAAAGAATAGCGATCCCTTGGAGCTGTTTTTGCAGGTGGTTTCAAAAATCTCCCAGTTCTCAACCTCTACCATTTCGAAGATGCGTTCCTTGGAAATGCGTCCGCTTATGATGAGGGCGTTGAGTGCCATCGATTCTGCCAAGTTGATAAAGTGCTGCCGGACCAGTTTTTTGCGTTCCTCTTCCTGCATCGTCGGGAAAGCAATTTCCGTATTGCGCAAGGCAAGTTTTCGCCGGCGTTTAAGCACTCGATTGCCCAATTTGCCAATATTGCGGAAGAGGGCATAAATCCACGATTCCGGCAACGTACGACAGGGAAACAGTAATCCGCGCACCAGTCCGTATTCTATCTTATCACGTATTTTCATAAAGGTTCCCGGCAGTTAAACCGGATTTGGGCCGCACTTCAATCCCAGATGCTATGGGAAATGTCGAATCTCCAATCTCGGGGTTTTGCAGTCAGTCGGATTTTGGCTTCAACTGGATTGCCTCTTAACTTGAGCTCTCGGAATTTGCACCATACACTGGGCGGCTTAAATAGGGGATCCAATTTGGTTAAACTAAGCAACTATCTGGTGAAAGATTTTCTAACGACGTTTTCAATGGCGATGCTGCTGATCACGTTTGCGTTCAGCGTTGGGGCCATCTATAAGGCCGTCGACATCATGGCCAAGGGCTTTCCGGTGGACGTTGTGGCGCGTTTCTTTGTTTATAACCTGCCGTATTCGGTGGCGTATACCATTCCTGTCAGTGCGCTCTTTTCCACGCTCCTGCTGTTTGGTCGGCTCTCCTCCGACAGCGAGCTGAGCGCCATGAAGGGTGGCGGCTTGAGCATCCGGCAGATTGCCTCGCCGATCGTGCTGCTCTCTTTTGTACTGATGCTCTTTTGCTTTTGGAACAACTTTTCCATCTATCCCCAGACCACCTATTATAACCGCCAGCTCATCAAATCGCTCGGCGTTGAAGATCCGATCAAGCTGCTGGAAGAGGGGCGCTTTGTTCGCGATTTTCCCGGCTGGGTGATCTATGTCGGCAAAAAGAGCTCGAATCAGGTGGAAGACGTGATTGCGTATCAGGTCGATGAAGATACCGGCAAGGTGCAGATGTCCCTGCGGGCGGATCGCGGAACTCTGACGGTGGATCAAAAAAACTCCATCATTGATGCCGAGCTGGAGGGATGCCGTATGGAAGTGCCCGATCCGGAAGGGGCTGGCGAGCTGGGGGAAATCGGCATCACGCCCAGCAGTGAACGGATCAAAAACATTCGGCTCAATTTTAAGGAACTGCTCCAGCAGGAAAAAAAGATCCATCCCAAACGCAAAAATATGACCTTTTCGGAGTTGATGTATCGCGTCCGAAATCCGGAGCAGGGCTATAGCTGGCTCCCATCCGAAAACTGGTCAAAGGAGCGCACACGCGACTTAGTTGAGGTTAACCAGCGCATCTGCCTCTCCATTGCGCCGTTTATGTTTGTGCTCATTGCGATCCCGTTGGGTATTAGATCGCACCGCAAGGAATCCTCCGCCGGCATGCTGATCAGTCTGGCCGTATTATTCGTCTATTACATTTTCATTATTCTCTCCGACACCTTTCAGGGATCGCCCGTGCTTCGGCCTTGGCTGTGGCCGTGGATCCCGATTATCGGGGGGCAGATTGCTGCGTTTGTACTGACGCGCCGGGCGGAGTAGACCAGTAGATCCGCCACTATGTGGTGGATATGTGAGTTTGGATGAAACGAGGACATCATTCTATGCCGGAAAACCGATCGACACAGACAAAAAAAGGGCGCGTGGCTGTTGGAATGAGCGGCGGGACCGACAGCTCCGCCGTGGCGGCGCTGCTGGTGGATCAAGGCTATGAAGTGATCGGGCTGACGGCTCACATGTGGAAAGAGGGATCGCGCTGCTGTTCGCTGGAGGATGTGGAGCGCGCGCGTCGCGTGTGCGCCTATCTCGATATTCGCCACTATGTGGTCAATGCGCAGGAACTCTTCACCGAAAAAATCGTGGACCCGTTTGTCGATGCTTATGCTTCCGGACGCACACCTTCTCCGTGCATTTACTGCAACGAATTTATAAAATTTGGATTTTTGATGGACCGCGCGCTCCAGCTCAACTGCGACCATCTAGCCACCGGCCATTATGCGCGGGTGGAGAAGGGGGACGATGGGAAGTATCACCTCTTCTGCGCCAAAGATTCGTCCAAGGATCAATCCTATTTTCTGCATCGACTTAATCAGCGTCAGCTTGGCTTTCTGCTCTTTCCGTTGGCGGAAATGTCCAAGGCGGAGGTAAAGGCCTATTCCGTCGAACGCGGACTACCGATTATTCCGCGCGGCGAAAGTCAGGACCTATGCTTTGTGGAAGAGGGGCGACTGCCTGAATTTGTGGAGCAGCGCGATCCAACCGTGATTCAGCGTGGCGAAATTCGCGATCAGGACGGCAACGTTGTCGGGCATCACGACGGGCTCCACCGCTTTACGGTTGGCCAGCGCGGGAAACTGGGCATTGCGCTGGGCGAGCGCGTCTATGTAAAACGGCTCGACCGCGAAAACAATGTAGTTGAAGTAGCGCCGCGCCCCGGTGTAATGAGCGCCGAGTGTTCGCTCTCCGATATCCACTGGATTTCGGGCGCTGCTCCTTCCGACGATATTCGCTGCGAAGTGCGACCGCGCTACCGCAGCAACGGCGCAACCGCAACTGTAACTCTCAAGTCCGAAACCACGGCTCAGATTGTATTCGACGAACTTCAGTTTGCGCTCACGCCCGGCCAGGCCGCCGTCTTTTATCGGGACAACGAAGTCCTCGGCGGCGGCTGGATTGAAAGCGAATAGTCGGCGCGGCTTTTTCGATTTTTTGAATGGAACGGACGGTTTTCATGATCAGGGTGGAGCTTGGGCACGGGGGATGATGGCAAGCGACGGGGACGTCGGCTTCTACGAGCATGGGACAAGCGACGAGGCCGATCGCTTTCCCGATCTCTGCCCGTACCGCAGCCGTCTCGGCTGCCTTTGCCGCCGAGCAATAATCTTCGGCCAGTACCGCCGCCGCTACGTCGGTGGCGTTGACTGGAGGGTCGCACGCGGTGCGTCCGCCAGCAGACCGCATTGACGGATATTGCCTTGGGCAAAATCGGCGTACCGCATGCTTCTAGCGGGCTACACATGCTGCTATGTTTTAGGCTGAAGGATAGAGGAAAGGACACTTTGCTCAAAAGAAATATCAAGGCACCATGCAGGCAAAACTACTAAATAATAGGACCGACACCAGCGATAAACCCTAGGTTTTCTTTAGTCATTTGGTAACTTGATTGGTGTATCCCGGGATTTCACCAACCTTTTTCGTAATTGCTCCCCATCCAACAATGAGACCTATAACACCTGCTATTGATCCTACGGGACGTGACCAAATGAAATGTATAAATCTTGCGATCTTTCTTCCCCCGCGACCAGACACGTCTAATGAATCTACAGGGATCAGATCAGGAACAAGCCATACGCCCACGCAAAGTGCTATGAGTAAAATGGCTATGATCATTCCAACTATTTTGTCTTTGGCTGTAATGGGCTCTTTTCGTATTTCAGCCATTGAATCCTCAAGTGAGGACTTGGCCTCAGCAGCAGGAATGGATTCTTGTGACTCCTGAACAGAAAAATGTTTATACATCGGCACCAGATTATCCAGTGGAGCAAAATAGCCATGCGGCCCTTCGTTGAATAATATCCCGAAAACACCCTGATATCTGTATTGGTCTGATGATTCGATGAAACCATTTACCGGCATAGATAAAACCATTGAATTACCTTTTTCATCTGTAAACCCCTGATTTTGGGCGAAAGCCATTGCATGTTGCTCGTCAGTGAATGCGAACAGGAATTGTTTGTCTTCCACAACGCCGATGAATGGATGAACGTTGGGGATCTTGCCTCTGGCGATAAAATACCATTGATCCAATTTGTATGTTTCCCTCCAGAGACGATCCATATCTTCCCCAGAACCAGATGCTTCAGCTTGTTCTCTAAGTGTATCAATATTTGTCATATGTATGCCTTCCTGCGCCCGCGACGTGCCTGTCCACACTGGGGAACCTCTTGTTTTGATGGTGTTATAGTAAAGCGCAGGGCGGGGGAAAATGGCCAGTCCTTTTTTCAAGATTGCCTTATATCTTTGGGAAAGGCGTCGAGATGCCCGTTTTTTGCCCGAACGGAACCTCGTCTAATCATTCTTTCTAGAAGATGTTTGTAGTTCATGCTTTAGCGTGTCTGATATCGATGCGTTTTTGGGCTGTTCGAAAAATAGACCATGGGACACGCTAAAGCGTGAACTACAAACGGGTTGAAGCGTGAACTACAAACGGGTTGAAGCGTGAACTACAAACGACGGGTTGTGTGGGGTAGGCATCCCCGCCTGCCTTGGCGTATCGCGGGCATCCCTGCCTGCCTCGTCATATTTGCATCGTCGTAGACCAGACGTCCTCGTCGCGTGAAGAAGAGAGCGAGCTAATTCATCTAGTGGAAGGAATAAGCGGTAGAATTGAGGAGTTTGTCCGCTTTAGAATCTCCGGCTTGTGCCGACTGCTCGAACAGTGATACCTTAATCCGAAGTTGTTGAGGTTACGGTGCTGGATTTAGAGGGGTGGCGTCTGCGGCGGCCATAAAGGTGATGGGTTAAATGGAAAAACTGGACGGACAGGTTGAGCGGGTTGTTTTTCGAAACGAGGAGAACGGCTTTTGCGTGGTGCGCGTGAAGGTGCGCGGTCATAAGGATTTGGTGACGGTTACGGGAACAACGTCGTCGATCAGTTCCGGCGAGTGGATGGCGGCGGACGGCGAATGGATGATGGACCCGCGCCATGGTCCGCAGTTTAAAGCCGAGCGCATACGGATGTCGCAGCCGGATACGCTGGAGGGGATTGAGAAATATCTGGCGTCGGGCATGGTGAAGGGCATCGGCAAGGAATATGCCGCCCGGCTCGTGCAGACGTTCGGGCGTGATGTTTTTGATGTGATTGAAAATTCGTCGGCCAAGCTCCAGAAGGTGCCGGGCATCGGGAAACAGCGTCGGGAAAATATTAAGAAGGCGTGGGACGAGCAGAAGAATGTTCGGCAAATTATGTCGTTTCTCTTCAGCCACGGAATCAGTACGGCGCGGGCATTTCGAATTCATAAAATTTACGGCGATAAGGCGATCGAATTGGTCCAGCGTGATCCGTATTGTCTGGCGCGCGATATCCGCGGCATCGGGTTTGTGATTGCCGACCAGATTGCGATGAAGCTGGGGATCGGCAAGGATTCCGATCTGCGCGCCCGCGCCGGACTGGAATATACACTGGGCGAATTGACAGCCGCCGGCCATTGCGCGTACGTGCGCAACGATCTGCTTTCGCGCACGGCGGAGCTGCTTGAAATGGATCTGGTGATTGTGGAGCGCGCGCTGGACTATTCGCTTGAAAATGATCGGCTGATTCTTCGCTCCGATGTGCAGGGGCGAGAGCTGGTTTATCTGCCGAAGCTCTATTTCGCAGAAATCGATCTGGCAAAGAAATTGCAAGCGCTGGCGCAGGGACGCCATCCGTGTCCGCCGTTTGATTTTCAGAAGGCGCTTCAGTGGGTGCAGCAGAAGAGCGGTATTGCGCTGGCGAATGCGCAACGCGAGGCGCTGAAGAGTGCGGTTGAGTCGAAGGTGATGGTGATTACCGGCGGGCCGGGCGTGGGAAAAACGACGTTGGTCAACTCGGTGCTGATGGTGCTGAAGGCGAAGAAAATGCGCGTGAGCCTCTGCGCGCCGACGGGACGGGCGGCAAAGCGTATGGCCGAAACGACGGGCATGGAGGCCAAAACGATTCACCGTACGCTGCAGTATAACCCCGGAACGGGCGGCTTTATTCATAAGGCAGACAATCCGCTCGAATGCGATGTGCTGATTGTGGATGAGTCGAGCATGATCGATGTGGTCTTGGCGTCACAGCTGTTTGATGCGGTGCCGCTCCATGCTGCCGTGGTGATTGTCGGCGACGCCGATCAGCTCCCGTCGGTCGGTCCGGGCCGCGTGCTGCAGGATATTATCCGCTCCAAAACCATTCCCGTCGGACATTTGAACGAGGTTTTCCGGCAGGCGGCAACAAGCCGGATTATTACGAACGCGCATCGAATTAACCAGGGTCAGATGCCGGAGTTTCCCGCCGAAGGCGAAATGAGCGACTGTTATTTTGTGCAGGCCGATGATCCGCAGAAGGCCGTGGGGCTCCTTGGGAAAATGATTAAGGATTCCATTCCAAAGAAGTTTCGATTTGATCCGCGCAACGATATTCAGGTGCTCACCCCGATGCAGAAGGGCGAGCTGGGCGCGCGTAACCTGAATCAGATGCTGCAGAAACTGCTGAATCCGCGCGGCGAAGAAGTGGAGCGCTTCGGGCTGATCTATCGTGTGGGCGATAAGGTGATGCAGACTGAAAACGACTATGACAAAGAGGTCTACAACGGCGATATCGGCCGCATTACGACGATTGACGCTGAAGCATGCGAGCTGGTGGTTGATTTTGACGGACGGAAAGTGGGGTATGATTTTTGCGAGCTGGATGAGCTGACGCTTTCGTACGCCATTACGATTCATAAAAGCCAGGGCAGCGAATATCCGTGCGTGGTCATTCCGCTGCACACGCAGCATTATGTGCTGCTCCAGCGCAGTCTGATTTATACAGCGATCACCCGCGCCAAGAAACTGGTGATTCTCATCGGCACCAAAAAGGCGCTCAGTCTGGCGGTAACGCGCTCGGAATCGCGTGAGCGCACGACCACCTTGGCTGAACGCCTGAAGGAATATTCCTGAGAAAGTTGCGCAACCCAACGGTACGCAATTTCCTATTATCCGTGCCGGCACAACGCCACCGTATAAAACAGCGGCGTTGCTGAAGCCAAATCTTAGTCTCCGTTCAGCTTTATCGGGCTGGGTTCGAGGTGCCAGATGGTGTCGCAGTAATCCTGAATGGAGCGATCCGAGGAGAACCATCCCATACGGGCGACGTTGAGGATTGCCTTTTCCGCCCACTTGGCGGGTGTGGAATAGAGCGCATCCACCAGCTCGTTGCACTTTACGTAGTCGGCAAAGTCGGCCAGATAGAAATAGTAATCGCCGTGATCGGTGAGATCGTTGTAGAGATCTTTGAAGAGGTCCGGCTGCGTCGGATCAAAGATATTGTCGCGAATCGCTTCAAGGACCTTCCGCAGATCCTTTGATTTTTCAACGTAGGACAAGGGGTTGTATCCTTTACGGCGAAGTTCGTCCAGATCCTCCGTGCGATTGCCGAAGATGAAGATGTTCTCCTCGCCGACGTGCTGTGCAATTTCAATATTTGCGCCGTCCCAGGTGCCGACCGTCAGTGCCCCGTTGAGCGAGAGTTTCATATTTCCGGTGCCGGAGGCTTCGAGGCCGGCGGTGGAAATCTGTTCGGAAATATCGGCGGCGGGAATAATTTTTTCCGCCAGCGAAACATTATAGTCTGGAAGGAAGACCACCTTCAGGCGACCGGCAACATCGACATCGTTATTGATGACATCGGCCATGGTGTTGATCAGCTTGATCACCGACTTAGCAATCAGATAGGCCGGTGCGGCCTTGGCAGCAAAGATAAAGGTTCGCGGCTGAATCTTGGTCTTCGGATTCTCTTTGATTTTATTATAGAGATAGATGATGTGCATGGCTTTGAGCAGTTGGCGCTTGTACATGTGCAGGCGCTTAATCTGTACATCAAAGATCGAGTCCGGACTGACGATATGACCCGTTAAATCAGAAATAATATCGCAGAGTTTCGTTTTTTTCTCGTGCTTGATTTCCATGAAGCGTTTCTGAACGGCCTCGTTGGCAGATGATTCTTCGAATGCTTTGATCAACGAAAGATCCCGCTTCCACGCAGTACCGATCTTGTCGGCGATGAGCTCCGTCAGTTCCGGGTTGGCCTTCAGCAGCCAGCGGCGATGGGTAATGCCGTTGGTTACGTTGCAGAATTTGCCCGGATAAAGTTTGTCAAACTGCGGCATGGTGCTTGTGCGCAGCAGTTCAGAATGGAGCGCAGAGACGCCGTTGACCTTGGAACTGCCGACCACGCTGAGGTTGGCCATGCAAATCTGCTTCTGCGGCCCTTCCTCCACGATAGAGGCATTGCGTAAGAGTTCGCCATCGCCGGGATGCGAAACTTCAACCTTTTGCAGGAAACGATGATTCATTTCGAAGATAATCTGCATATGGCGCGGCAGTACCCGCTGGATCAGATCCACCGACCATTTTTCCAGCGCTTCAGCGAGGAGGGTGTGGTTGGTGTAGCAAAAGGTATTGGTGGTGATCTCCCATGCCTTATTCCATGGAATCCGTTCTTCGTCATGCAAAACGCGCATAAGCTCCGGAATCGCGAGGGTGGGGTGGGTGTCGTTCAGTTGAATGACATTCTTTTCTGCGAATTGATTAAAATCGCGATGGTTCTTTTTGTAGCGTCGAACAATGTCGCGGACCGAGCAGGAGGCAAGGAAATATTCCTGAATCAGCCGCAGCTCTTTGCCTGCATAGGTATAGTCCGATGGATAGAGTACTTTGGAAACATTCTCCGCCCAGTTTTTCTCTTCCACGGCTCGGACATAGTCGCCCTGATTAAAGACATCCAGACGGAATCCGCCGGCGGCCTGCGATTTCCATAAACGCAGCATGTTTACGGTGTTCACGCCGTAGCCGATGATCGGGAGGTCATAAGGAACGGCCTCGAATACCTGAAAGTTTTGCCAGACATCTTTTTCGCCTTGTCCTGGAACAAAACTTTTCAGGACCTCGCCGTATACACAGACCGGCAGGGTATATTCCGGACGAATCATTTCCCATGGATATCCCAGCGCCAGCCAATCATCAGGCCGTTCGCACTGCCACCCATTATTGAACTCTTGACGGAAGATGCCGTGTTCATAGCGGATACCGTAGCCGTACGCAGGAAGCTCCATGGTCGCCAGTGAGTCAAGGTAACATGCGGCAAGACGTCCTAAACCGCCGTTGCCCAAACCGGCCTCAACATCCAGCTCCAGGAGTTCCTCCAAAGTAATATCCATAAACTTGAGTGCTTCTGCGGCAATGCCTTCAATGCCGACCGCATACATGTTGTTCTCAAGCATCTTTCCGATCAGATATTCCATTGAAAGGTAATTTATCCGCCGAACATCCTGTTCGAAATACTGCTTCTGCGTGGCAATAAAACCATCGACAGCCATGTCGCGCACGGCATGAGAAAAGCAGAGCATTTTATCAAACGTCGTAGCGGCGGCCATATCTTTCCCTCGGCTGTATCTCATGTGAAAAAGAGAACGATCGAGAAGTTTTTCAGCGGTGATTCCATCTTTAAAATGTTTCATAAATTTAACAACCTTTCTGTGTCGCGGTTCTTACGCTGTTAATTAGCTCACTGGTATGAGCGATGCAAGTTTCATTGGTGTTCAATAAAAGGAAATGCCTTCGAGCTCGAGCAGCAGTTTTTTCCACGCAATCCCGGCCGAAAATCCGCCTAGAGCTCCGTTACTGCCAATTATGCGGTGGCAGGGGATGAAGAGCGGAAGTGGGTTTTTCCCGCAGGCATTGGCGACCGCACGAACCGCGCGGGGAGAACCAATACGTTCAGCTAGCGCGGCATACGAAAGCGTTTTGCCCCATGGAACAGATTGAATAGCTTTCCATACACGCTGTTGAAAGAGAGTGCCTCCCGGTAGTTCGAGCTGGGGAAACGAGGCCTCTTTACCGGAAAAAAGTTCGCTCATATAATGGGCGGAGCAGGCATCATCCACGGCTTCAATTTTAAAGGGTGCTTGGGGTTCGTCTTTCAGAAAAGGAAGAGAGCAGCGCTCTACACGCTGCCCCTTTACTTCGATGACCACAGGTCCCCAGCTTGTCATCACCGAGTGGATCTGCAAGCGGATGTTCATACCCAGACGACCGTTACTCTTCGAGTTGAGGGATCACTAATGACTGACCCA
The DNA here is from genome assembly GCA_012729265.1 of Lentisphaerota bacterium. Classification (GTDB taxonomy): domain Bacteria; phylum Verrucomicrobiota; class Kiritimatiellia; order Kiritimatiellales; family Pontiellaceae; genus Pontiella. Next base: position 15,633 of record JAAYDL010000366.1, read on the forward strand.
CTTTCAGCGAGTTTGGATTGGGCAGTGTATCCTTGTTTGCTTCATAAATGATGGTCCATTTGGAGGTGTCTCTATAGAATCTGCCCGCAATCTTCGAGAGGGTGTCTTGTTTTGTGACGGTGTAAATGATGGGCTCGTCGGAGGTGCTTCCCTGAGTGGTTCGGGATGGTCTCGTTGTTTCCTGAGTGGTTCGGGACGGCGTTGTTGAGACCGCAGAGGACCGAGCGGCTCGAAGTTGTTCTTCTAAGCGGGCAATCTGATTCTGCAGCTGTGTCTTTTCTCTGCCCCAAGCGCTCTCCTGCGCTTGGGCCGAGTTCCTGATACGTGTCACCTCAGGAGAACTATCAACGGCCATTTTCACCAGCTGCTCCTCTACTTTCTGCCGTTCTTCTTTAAACAGGTTTTCAGATTCCGCATCAGGATTCAGTTCAAAGAATCGATCATAGTGATAGATTGAATAGATTACATCGGGATATTTCTGGTTGTGCTGATAGATTCGCGCCAACCCCAAATGCGCTTTTGCCAGCTCAGGGCCCTCAGCGAGAGCATCTTTGAATGCTTTTTCTGCATCTACCCAGTTCTCATCTTGGATAAAGAACTCTCCTTCCTGAATAAACGGACTCTCCTTTTCTTTGCAACCACATACGGCTGCGGCGGCAATAAAAATCGACAGACAATACAATTTACACATGACCCTGTTCCTTCTCTGTTAAATTTCTATTTAACGTGATTTGTCTTCCGGCAGAGGAATATACCCTGTCGCAGCCAAAAAACCCGAACTAAATTTTTCAATTATTTCACCTTTTTCGCCTCTGAGCAGAAAAAGTGCTTCAACATTCGGTGTCTGCTCCACCCACGCAAGCCCTTCTTCCGGCCCCATAACAAAAAGTCCGGTGGCCATTCCGTCGGCCAGCGTGCAGTCTGGAGCATAGACCGAGACGCTGGCGGTCGTCGAATGCACCGAGCGTCCGGTGCGCGGATCAAGGATGTGAGAAAAGATTTGGCCGTCTTCTTCGATATAGTTGCGGTAATCGCCCGAGGTTGCCAATGCCCCTGAAGAAATCTGAAGAGTCCCTTTAAGCCGATCAAACTCGGCTGTTGGGCTCGGATATTGAACCCCAATTTTCCACGGTTCTCCCTTGGAATTTTTCCCGTAAACCTGCAACTCTCCACCGATTTCCACGTACCAGTTTTTAAAGCCATTTTCCAAAAGCAGATTGCTGACGGCATCCACTCCGTATCCCTTGGCAATTGCCCCCAAATCGAGAGAAATCTGCGGTTCGGATTTCTGAAGAGAAGAGGTTGAGGGGACGCTTATCTTGTGCCAGCCCGTCAATGCCTTCGCTTTTAAAATCTCTTCTTCCGAGGGAACTTCGCTGGTGGTTGATTCGCTGCTGAAACCCCACAGCGTGAGGAGAGGTTCCAATGTAGGATCGAATGTGCCGTTGCTCTCTTTGCTGAGCTCCAGTGCTCGGCGAACCACTTCAGCAAAGGGTTCCGAAACGGAGATAGGGTCAGTTGAGTCTGAGTGATTGAAGCGCGAAATTTCGCTTTCCGGATCCCACGTCGACATTTGCCGGTTCACTTCTGCAAGTTCCGCCTCAATCATCGGGAGCAAGGCGTTCAGTTTCTTTATGCTGACTCGTTCCGCAATCTGAATGGTGTAGGACGTTCCCATCGTCGAGCCCGACAGCTTGGGGTTCGTTTTATGGGTCGAATTTCTGAAAAGAACAAGCGCCAGCGCTGCAACCAGCAGCACGCAGATGCCGATCAGTGAATATTCTCTTTTACGCATAAAGAGCTGCCGTTAAATCAATTTCCACCAGAGCGCCCTTGGGCAGTGCACTCACCTGAACGGTTGCGCGCGCAGGGGCTTTTGCTTCATCAAAATATTCCGCATACACCGCGTTAAACTCAGTAAACATAGTTAGATCCGAAAGATACACCGTCGTTTTTACCACATCGGCGAACGATGCGCCTGCGGCATTTAACACCGCCTTCAGGTTTTTCATGACCTGATGTGTTTGTCCTGCAATGCCGCCCTGAATCATTTGGCCGGTCGTTGGATCAATCGGAATCTGTCCGGATGTAAAGAGGAGATTCCCTGCTTTAACGGCTTGGCTGTACGGCCCTATGGGTTCTGGGGCCTGAGCTGAATGAATAATCTTTTTCATCTATTTACTCCGCATTCTGATACAACTTTTCCAACGCATCAATCACCTTGAGATCGGCCTTTGAATAGGCGAAGGCTCGCAGATTTTCAACCTTTGCCCAGCAATAATCTTTACACTCAATCGGACGTGGCCGCCCCGTGCGAATACGCGCAAAATAGGTGTGCATCTCCATCGTAAAATGGCTGTAAGCGTGCTTTATCGTAGCCAGAAAATCGACGACGTCAATCTGGATGCCCAGCTCTTCTTTCAATTCCCGTGCGATGCACTGCTGAATGGTTTCGCCCGTTTCCTGTTTCCCGCCGGGAAATTCCCAAAGGCCGCCGAGCATATCCTGATCCCGTCGTTGTGCAATCAGCACCTCGCCCTTACGGTTCATTACCACAGCGGCACCGACCACAATATGGGGGACCTTTTTCTTAGGAGCTTTAACAGGATAGTCGGCCGGTCGGCCCGATAAACAGGCCAAGCACCCCTCTGCAAGAGGACAAATGTTGCATTTTGGATTTTTAGGAAGACAGACCGTTGCGCCCAGCTCCATCATGGCTTCGTTATGATTCCCCGCGTCACCTTTCGTCAGCAATTTGTCCGCCATCTGCTGCAACTCTTTTCGGGCGACGGTCGAGCGGGTATCTTTGGTGTAGGCATAAAGACGCGACAGCACCCGAATCACATTTCCGTCGACCACCGCCAAATCCAGATTAAATGCCAGCGACCCAATTGCGGCCGCAGTATAATCACCAATGCCCGGCAGCGCCTTGATCTGCTCAGGATCCTTAGGGAAAATGCTCTTGTGTTGCTCAACAATGATCTGTGCCGCTTTATGGAGATTCCGTGCTCGGGAATAATAGCCGAGCCCTTCCCATTGCTTTAGGACCTCCTCCTGCGAGGCTTCCGCGAGGGATTTCAGCGAGGGGAAACGCTTCATAAAACGGAGGAAATAGGGAATGACCTGATCCACGCGGGTCTGTTGCAGCATCAGCTCCGAAATCCAAACACGGTAGGGCGTGCGCTGATTCCGCCACGGCATACTGCGTTTGTGCGCCAGAAACCAGGAAATAAGATGCTTCGCAACCATCTTCTCCGGAATCACGACGCCGCCTCGTTGGTGGGAATCATATGAATAATCTGAATCTGCCGATGCGTTGCGGCGTGAACGCGAAGGGTGTATCCCGGAGCCTGCAGCGATTCGCCGGTCTTCGGAATCCGGCCCAGCTGTGAATAGACATATCCTCCAAGCGAGTCATATTCTTCGCTCTCCGGCAGTTTCGTCGCAAGGGCCTCGTTGAGCTCATAGATCGGCATCCGTGCTTTAACCATCACCGTGCCGTCCGGGCGAACGGAATAGTCCTTCTCGTCCAAATCATACTCATCCTCAATTTCGCCGACCAACTCCTCAATTACGTCCTCCATCGTCACCAGACCTTCGGTTCCTCCATATTCATCGACGACCAAAACGAGCTGAGAACGTGAATTTTTCATCAGCTGCAGCAGGTCGTTGAGCGGCATGGTTTCCGGAACATAATCGATACGCTTCACCAATTGATTGATCGGCAGATCAAGATCTCCATTAAAGGCCGAGCGCAGCAGATCCTTTACATGAATCATACCGATGACGTCGTCAATGTTTTCATGAAAAACAGGAAACCGTGAGTGGCGCAACTCTTTAACCAGTTCAATGCATTCCTTTACCGTAAGCGTATCGCGAATGCCGCTGATCTCAATACGAGGGGTCATAATTTCTCGAGCGATGCTCTCGCCGAACTCAAAAACACTCCGGATAATCTCGCGCTCTTCCTTTTCAAGATCCTGTTCATCCGTATCTTCAATCAGACTGATCACCTCCTCCTCGGTGGAGGGGCGGTCTTCGTCGTCCGATGCCTGCATCGCTTTTGAAAGCAGATGGTCCTCAATCCGCTGCATCGGCCAGACAAAAATGTACAAAAAAAGAGTTAAGGGACCCATAAGCGGAAGCGCCCAGAGTGAAATGCGGTCGGCATAACTCTCTGATAGAACGTGCGGAACAATCCGTGCAAAAACCATATAGACGAGGGAGAACACAAACACCGCACAGAACAAAATCCAGAAACCACAACCCGCAAAGGCTCGATAGTAAAAAACAAACGTTGCAATGGTTGATAGGGTCAAAAGCAAACGCGCGGTCTTGCAGAGAAGATTCCAGCGATTCTGCCACACTTGCAGCAACTTAATTTTTCGCCCGATGTCC
>JAAYDL010000367.1 GCA_012729265.1 Lentisphaerota bacterium
GCTGGAGCAGCTCGCCCGCACCGTCCAGACGCAGAGCCTTTGTGGTCTCGGCAAGACCGCGCCCAATCCCGTCCTGACGACCATCCGCTATTTCCGGGAGGAGTTCGAGGCGCACATCGAAGGGCGCTGCCCGGCGGGCAAGTGCAAACCCTTGGTCCGCTATGCGATCAACGACGACTGCATCGGCTGCGCCAAGTGCGCGGTCGAGTGCCCGGTGGACGCCATTCGCGGCGAGCCCTACGAGGTGTTCGAGATCGACGCGGAAACGTGTGTGCGATGCGACAACTGCCGTCAAATTTGTCCGGTGAATGCGGTCGTGGTGGAATAGGAGTGGATGACCGCAAAGACGCAAGGACGCAAAGGAAGATGAGAGGTTATATAAGTTTATTTTGAACCCTGATGGCTCCTGTGAACATCAGGTGCGATTTTTGAAAGATGGGTTAAAGACGATGGAGCGCATGCTTAGCGTCTTCGCGTCTTAGCGGTCAAAAACAGGTGTAGCAACGGATGCCGGACAGGAACAGTAATGACCGCAAAGACGAAAAGGGTGGACAGCGAGATAAAAAATTATGCCTGAACTGAAAATAAATGGAGTTGCGGTAGAGGTTGAAGAGGGGGCGACGGTGCTGGAAGCGGCGGAGCTGCTTCAGATTGAAATCCCGACGCTCTGCCACTTGAAGGGCGCGGCCCCGCAAACCTCGTGCATGATCTGCGTGGTCAAGGATGCGGCGTCGGGCCGGATGCTGCCGGCCTGCTCCTCCAAGGCGACCGACGGCATGCAGATCGAAACCGAATGCGCCGAGGTACAGTCGGCCCGCCGCGATATCCTGAACCTGCTGCTGAGCGAACACGTCGGCGATTGCGAAGCCCCCTGCTCGCGGATTTGCCCGGCGCATCTGGATATTCCGCACCTGCTGCGGGAAATCGAACGCGGCAACGTGGAATCCGCGGCATGGATCGCCCGGCGCGATCTTGCCATTCCCCGGGTTCTGAGCCATGTCTGCCCGGCTCCCTGCGAAAAGGGATGCCGCCGCGGAGAGATGGACTCCGCGCTGACGATCCGTACCCTGCACGGCGCGGCCCATTCCGCCGATCTTGCGAAGCGGTTGCCCCCGGATGGCTCGCTGGGCTTCAAGGTGGCGGTGATCGGTTCCGGCGCGGCGGGGCTGGCCTGCGCGTGGCAGCTTCGCGTCTCGGGTTGTTCGGTCTCGGTTTTCGACGAAGCGCCACTGCTCGGAGGTCCGCTGCGCGAGATCGCTTCGCTACCGTCGGAAGTACTGGACGCCGAGATTGATGTTTTGCGGGCGGCGGGAATCTCATTTAAAGCGGGCGCATCGCTTGTAGGCTCATTCGATTGTGTCGTCGACAGTGCTGCGGAGGAGCACAAGCTGGTGGTCAAGGCGGTGGCCAACGGAAAGGCGGCGGCCGATGCAATGCTCCAGCGCTTCGCCGTGCCTCCCGTCGTGGAATCGCCTTCGTTCGACTCGCGGATCGGCAAGCTGCGGGAAAGCGAGCTGGAACAACTGGCCGTAAACTGCACGAGCGATCTCTCGAATTGCAGCGATGCGGGCAGGGAAGCCGCGCGCTGTCTGCATTGCGACTGCCGGAAGCCGGCTTCCTGCCGTCTCCGGAAATATGCCGCCCGCTACGGTGCCGACGCGGCGGAATATCCGGCGGATGAACGGGTGCACCTGCAACTGCTCGGCAAGGACGGTTCCGTGGTTTTCGAACCGGGCAAGTGCATCAAGTGCGGATTGTGCATCGAGATCGCCCGCCGCGTCGGCGAATCGCTCGGGCTGGCCTTTGTCGGGCGTGGCTACAATACGCGGGTCACGGTTCCGTTTGGCGAGGAGCTGGATGCGGGGTTGCGCGTGGCCGCGAAGGATTGCGTCGAAAACTGTCCAACCGGTGCGCTGGCCTTCCGAAACGCGGAGGAGCGTTGAGTAAAAGGTCGATTATGAAAGTCGTACACATAGTTCCAGGTTCCGGCGGTACCTTCTACTGCCAAAACTGCATGCGCGACCAGGCGCTGGTGATGACGCTGCGCCGACAGGGCGTCGATGTGGTCATGGTCCCCATGTATCTGCCGATGTTCACGGATGGCGATCCCGCGACGGACGATACGCCGGTTTTCTTTGGCGGCATCAACGTCTGGCTCCAGCAGCAAATGGCCCTCTTCCGCAAGACGCCGCGCTGGCTGGACCGCATCTTCGATTCCAAATGGATGCTGCGCCGCGCCGCTACCATGGAGGGAACTACCTCCGCCGGCGACCTAGGCCCCATGACGCTCTCGATGCTGGAGGGCACGGAGGGCAACCAGCGCAAGGAGGTCGAACGGCTGGTGGAGTGGCTGGCGGAACATGAGCACCCGGACCTAGTCCACATCTCGAACGCGCTCCTGATCGGGCTGGCCCCGGCCATCAAGGCCGCGCTCAATGTCCCGATCGTCTGCACCTTGCAGGACGAGGATTGGTGGCTGGATGAAATAAAACCGCCCTACGACGAAGCGTGCTGGAAGGCGATCCGGGATCGCTGCGGCTCCATCGACCGCTTCGTTGCGGTGAGCCGCTGGTTCGCGGATCGGATGAGCGAGCGCCTGCGCCTGCCCCGGGAATGCATCGATGTGATCCATCTCGGCATCGACCTGAATGGCTATCGTCCATCGCCGCTCAGCCTTGATCCGCCGGTCCTCGGCTACCTCTCCCGCATGAATACGACGCTGGGGCTGGATCGATTGGTGGATGCGTTCATGGCGCTCAAGCAGGTTGAAGGCCTGGAAAGGCTGAGACTGAAGGCCACCGGCGGTGCCGTGGGCGAGGACCTGAAGTGCATCGAGCAGCAGAAGGAAAGGCTGAAGCGGGTCGGCCTGCTCGACGACGTGGAATTCATCGTGGATTTTGACCGCGAGCACCGGCTGGAATTTCTGTCGACGCTCACCGTCATGTGCGTTCCGGTGGAGCAAGGCGAGGCGTTCGGCTCGTTCATCATCGAATCGCTGGCGGCGGGCGTTCCGGTGGTCCAGCCCCATGCAGGTGCCTTTCCGGAACTGGTTGCGGCCACGGGCGGCGGTGTGATATATGACGATCTCGTGGGCTCGCTGAAGGAATTGCTGCTGGACCCCGACCGCCTGCGCGAACTCGGAGCGGCGGGGCGGAAGGCCGTGCACGAGCGCTTCGGAATTGAAACCATGGCTTCCAATATGATGAAGCTTTATAGCCGGGAGGTTGAAGCATGAGCTCAAAAATCAGACATCCGAATTTGTTTTTAACCAATGTTTTTTTTGCGGTTGGTTTGGGTTTGATGTCGGCGTATGGGCAGTCATGGCCGACGTATCACGGCGGCGCGGACCTTCAGGGTTCCGTGGACGCCACCATTCCCGACAAGCCGGAGCGAATCTGGAGCTACAATACATCGGGCAGCATCGAGAGCACGCCGGTATCGGATGGCGAGCGCATCTTTGTCTCTCCGGGCAAGGGGCGCATTGTCGCGGTTTCCCTCAAGAGCGAAAAGGTTTGGGAAAAGACCTTCGTCAGCACCAACGATGCCGGTGACGAAACGCCGTTCCGCTTCGATGGCCCGTTCCTGTGCCACAAGGGATTGCTGCTGGCGGGTACGTCGCGCGGCATCCTGCTGGCGCTCGATGCCGCGACGGGCGATGAAAAATGGCGGCTGGACATCGATGGAATCCTGCTGGGATCGCCGAACGTGATCGATGAAAAGCATGTCGTGGTGCTGGATCAAAGCGAAGGTTCGCTGCTTTGCATCGATATCGAAACCGGAAAGACCGCATGGTCGACAGAAGGCGTCGAGCGCTGCGACGGATCGCCGGGCGTTGGCAGCGGCTACGCCGTGTTTGGCAGTTGCCTCGCAGCGCTGCACGTCTACAACGCCACCGACGGAAAGCACGTCCGCAATATCGAGATTGGCGGCGACGGACAGATCGCGGGCGGCGTCGCCATTGCCGGAAACCAGGCCTTCTTCGGAGCCCGCGATGGCCGCCTCATCAGCGCCAACCTGGTTGAGGGAACCATTGTCTGGAGCTCGGAAGAGTCAATCGACCAAACCTTTTCCACCCCCGCCGTCGGCAAGGAGACAATTGTCTACACCTCCGACGACGGCTTTGTCTATGCGGTGGATCGAAGCATCGGCCGCACCCGGTGGAAATATGACACGGAAGGATATCCCACCTCGCCGGTCATTGTCGGCGACAAGGTTGTGCTGACGGCCGACGGGTCGTTGATCCTCCTTAAACTGGCGGATGGAGCGCTCCTGTCCAAGCAATCCATCAGCGACGAAGCCACCTCGCCCGCCATCGTCAATGGCCTCGTCGTCGTCGGTGCCGACGATGGAACCATCAGCGCATGGGGAACTCCCGTTGTCAGCAAGGAACAGGAAGCGGGGTCAGAGTAGAATGGCGCTAGTTTAAGGGGTTTTAGATGAGTTTCGACCAATGATAACAATATATCTTTTAGTTTCACTTGCTTGCGTCTTGGTGCATGGATTCAACACCCTACATCTTAGCTTCGACCAATGGTGGCAACATAAATTGATTAGAGCGTGCTGATTTTTAAAATCTAACTCCGGCCTGTTTTTTGAGGTAGCTGGCATTGCTTCAATCACCAATGTTTACAGGCAAATAGTCCTTAAACTAGTGCCATTCTACTCTGACCCCATTCCCCCCGGTTGTTGGCTCAGACGGGCGAGACGATGTTGATGCGCTCGGCGGCGGTGGTTACGCTGGGAGAAACGGGTGGGCCCGAAGACCGCGAACTGATCGAATCGTTCACCTTCGACAACGACCGCCAAATCGCCGCTGCCGCCAAACTGGCGCTGGAAAAGATGGATGCCCGGGGGCTGTAAACCACGACATTTTCACCACCCGAGGCGCAGCGCAGATAATTTCAGGAACTGAAATAATGACCGCAGGGAATGGTTCACGCACGAAGAAAACGAAGGTGGTCACGGTTGCGGCTTGGCGGCTTAAGCGAAGCGAGCGAGAGATTAGAGTGAAAATAGAATGATCACGCAAAGGCGCAAAGACTCGAAGCTTGGGTGCACATTTTTTAAACACAAAGTCACGAAGGACAAGAAGCTTAGGTGCATGAGACTAGGAACCACTGATTTGCGCTAATCGACACTAATTGGATAATCTTTGTGCTCTTTGTGTCTTAAGCGTAGCGGGTGGTTAAAATTAACCACGAAAGAACGCATGGAACTTAAAAATGGAATTCACAAGGCTCTTTCTTTGCGATCCTTGTGTTCCTTTGCGGTTAAAAAAATCTCTGTGACTCGGTGTTCTCAAGCGCAGCGTGTGGTGAAAATATAGCAGAGGGTGCATGGGGGTAGAAACCATGAGTGAATACGGATTGGTACGGAATTTTTACTTGCAACGAATGTATGTAAAGCAACGAATGGGAATTATTGTGCCACCAAATCATTGCCTCTTCGCTGCCGTCTCTTTGCGATCTTCCGTCGGACAAATTCGTGTTCGTCCAGTTAATCGATAGTTCACCGTTTGGCTGCAGATTCGTTGCGTTAGAGAAAAATTTCCTTTCTTGATTCTCGTCAAGGATTGTCTCAGCAGGTCATGGCACTGTGCAGCCAATCAGTTACGGAAAGGAGCATCGCATGAAACGGAAGATTATTGAAATTAATGAGGACCTCTGCAACGGATGCGGCAACTGCATCGTCGGCTGCGCGGAGGGCGCGCTGAAGCTTATCGACGGAAAAGCAAGATTGGTGAAGGAAGATTTTTGTGATGGATTCGGCGACTGCATCGGTACCTGCCCGACGGGTGCGCTACAGATTGTCGAACGCGAGGCGGCGGAATATGATTTTGATGCCACCCGAGAACACGTTAAAAACACGGGCGGCGAAGAGGCGATGAAACGGTTCGACCAAGCCAACGTAGAACATGAAGCCAAGGAAAAGTCCGCTTCCAGACCTGCCGGCGGCGGATGCCCCGGCCTTAAACTGCGCTTTGGAAAACAGTCGCCCGCCGAAAAGCCGAAGGCGCAATCGACGCCGATCTCTGGACAAGTCATTAAATCCGATCTGGATCAGTGGCCGATCCAGCTGCATCTCGTTCCGCCGACGGCTCCGTTCTTCGACGGCAAGGAGCTGGTGGTGCTCAGTACCTGTTCGCCGGTTGCTTCGCCGGATGTCCATTGGCGCTATGTCCGTGGTCGCTCGCTGGTGGTGGCCTGTCCCAAGCTCGACCGCACAGAAGGCTATGTCGAGAAGCTCGCCGCCATCTTGGCGCAGAACAACATTCCCAAAGTCATCATTGTACGCATGGAAGTTCCCTGCTGCGGCGGGCTGACCATGATTACTAAACAGGCGCTCGCCGCCAGCGGACGCACCGATCTGGTTGTGGAGGAAATCACCATCGGTATCGACGGCGAGTTGCTGAAAACAGAAATCCTTGCTCCGTTATGATGAAGACGAATAGGAGGAGAAGGAAAAACGTTTGTAGTTCGGCCTTTAGGCTGTTCGAAAAATAGACCATGGGACACGCTTAAGCGTGAACTACAAACGGATTGTTGTGGGGCGGGCATCCTTTTGCCTGCCTCGCCGTACTGCAGGCACCTTGCCTGCCTTGCTGTTCTCCTCGTTCCAAAATCATTCTGCCGAAATTGCTCCAGCCCACCGCCGTAGACGAAGCATCTTGCTTCGTTGTGACAGAGAAGATTATGAGGAGAGAAAAGTGATGTTTGTAGTTCAGCCTTCAGCACCCCCACCGGGCTTTGCTCCGGATTTTTCATCTGTTAGACTTCAAGGCGGGGTAATTCAGAAATGTCTAAGATCTTGGTTTACAAACTATTGCACAGCGAGCCCTCAGAGGCTCCTGTATGAAGTCTCAAACAAGGCTCTCTGCGGTCACGGTGGAGACGAATATAGGGAAAGATATTCGGCATTTCGGCTTCTGTGGAATATATTGGGACAATGTTTGACGCATCGCTTTTATTGCGTTTCTATGTCTCCAAAAGAGCGCTTCACGGATAGGCGCCCGAGCGAGTTGGTAGAAAACGGGAGTATTTGCGTGAAATTACTAGATTACAGGACTGACTTTTGCCCGCTATATTCGAGAAGTGGACCAATCGAATAGGAATGCATTATGCACTCTGAAAAGCAAAATAATGAATTAGGCGGCCTGGCACCTTTTCCGACCCCTTTTCCTTCCTTCTCAGTGGATGTCCATTGCCGGGTTTACTATTCCTTTATTGTTAGGAATCCTTTTTCTTTTTCTTCTTACCAACCCAAGCAAACAGGCCAATTATTCCTCCAATGATGGCTCCTCTAATTCCAGCAGAGAGAACTTTTCCTGTATTAATCCCACCAATCACCGGGGCACTGTCTGTCAGCTGTGGTTTGTATGCGATTGATTCATCAATATTTAAGTTAATGAACGCATTTCTGTAGATTTGGGCATATTCATCAAATGTGGCTTCTGTCGCATAGGCATTGAACTGAATGATTCCTTTTTCTGTAAGTTTTACGGCAACGACTGCTTTTACTTTTCCACTTCCTTCCACATCCATGGAAATGGTTGTCCATAAAATGTGATTGCCTTCATCATAAACGGTCTCTCCAAATGAGGCATTTGACATGATATCTGAAAAACTGTCGTTAACTTGATCCAGTCCTTCTGTAAATCCTTTTTCTATTTTTTTATACTGTTTCAATTCTCCAGATGCGACACGCCCCACATTTTTTACCTGAACTAAAATGTAAGGATATTGAAGCCATCCATCAGATTCATTCAGTTGATAACCATAGTCATAAATCTGCTTCGGATTCTGTGGAGCCAGCTTGGAAACGTTTTCAGAAAATTCATCTAAAACATCTTTAGGTATTTCCACCCAAGCATCGGGCAAATTGATCGAAAATTGATCCTGTGTTTCATAGGTTGAGCCGAACGAAGAAAGCACCGTGGCAAGTAAAGAAATTGTGATGATATTTTTCATATGTTTCCTAACGATTAGGGTTTTATCCCTCCTGCTTCTCTCAAATATCCTCATGACCAAAGCAGGTTAAACAGCAGGAGGATATGAGGGCACCCGCAAGGTGCCATCTTTTTGTTGGACTGAGCCGCGGACCGAGCTGCAAAACGGCACACCCAACCTATCTATGGGGATCGTATGCTCCTCGCGCCGATGTTTTCAATTCTTTTTATCGGCATCTTTTCAAGGAATCGAGGATTTTGGTCGTGGAATTTCAAAATCGGGAGGAGTTTTAGCAGGTTTCGCTTTCGATTTTCTTGGATAAGGGTGTGGTTTTCCGTGCTGAGACACAAGCGGGCTGGAAAGCTGGACTACGAACGATTTGCAAGCGACGAGGACGTCCGATTCTACGACTCAATATTGAAATTTACCGCAAGGAACGCAGGGATCTCAAAGAATGAATGCACTGCTTTTTGCGTCCCGTGTGATTTTTCGCGGCTGAAATCATCACGCGATTCGCGCAGCTTTATTGTCGGAGCTGTAGATTGCTTTTCTGGGGTGACTGCTCAGCGACGTGGCCGCCAGGATGGCTGCGATACGGGAGCAGGCAGCCGAGACGGCTGCGATACGGGAGCAGGCAGCCGAGACGGCTACGGTACGGGGACAAGGCAGCCAGGATGGCTGCGATACGGGAAAAGGTAGCGCCGCCGCTATGCCGGTGGCGTTTCCCGGGAATGGCCGAAGGTGCATGA
>JAAYDL010000368.1 GCA_012729265.1 Lentisphaerota bacterium
GGCCCGGAGGGACAAGGGCGAGGGTGCAGTTTGTAACGGGTTCACGATGCGGCGAGCGCGTCCAGCGGGCTGACCGTCGTCGAACCGAGACCTCTCATGACGTGCGTGTAAATCATGGTGGTCGCGACGCTGTTATGGCCGAGCAGCTCCTGCACCTCGCGGATATTCGGCAACATCATGCAGGTCAATGGGTTGAAGGTCGTTCATAATGGATCCTCCATATTCGCAGACTGACGTATAACACCGGAAAAAGGGGGTAAAACCGACACGATAAACGTTCAAAAGCATCCATTTATTGGGCTTTCCCGCCCGAAAGTCTGATTGGACGCATAACATAGGGGATTTCCGGTGTTATGCGTCATGAGGCGTCCGGCGCAATTTCCGGCTGTTTTTCCCCTGTTCTGAGGTAACGCATTGACATAGAAAAACATCCTCGCTTGACGAACAACATGGGACGTGTCAAACTTTCGGCCAAACGTTGGGCGGATCGTAAAAAACGGTTTTTACCCGAGTTTTGCGATTGGACGTTCATATAACGTTGTGCATAGAAGATGATCAAAACATTCATACGTCTTGCGCTTATCGTCACGGTGGTACTGCTCCTCTTGTTCGGGCTGATTGCCGCCTGCCTACTGTTGGCTAACCGCGACAGGCAGAATGTATACGTGACTCAAGACATACAGGGAGACAGGAAGACATGGTTCGTCGAAGCCTTCATGCCTGGCGTCAGTCCGCAAGATGTTCTGACGCTCAACTACGTGCGCACAGGCGGGCGTGAGCCCATCTACTTTGGCGTGATAGAAATGACGACCAACGGCGTGACGCAACTCAGAGCCAATAGCAGACATACAGGAACGGGCACGTTTACGCACTCCGGGATCGAGCACCTTTTCAGCGGCCAACCCGAAGTCATCGACAATTTGGCAGGGCATGTGAAGTGGTGGGGCATGGATCGAACACAGTCATTCGAGACACGCTACGTGGAATGGAAGAAAGACCATGTGTCGAAGTTCTTTATTCCGACAAATGGGACATCGATCTACGTTGAGGCTCTAATTTTTTGAGAATGGAATGCACAACAACGGCGTGCATGGTAGGCTCGCAAGCTCGCCACCATGACGCCGGGCGTTCGCCCCAATTAATGATTGATGAGATAAGTAAGATGGCGTACGCTATACCGTACGAATGGAGATCCGACCATGACAACGCTAACCGCGACAGAAGCACGAAAACAACTCTACAGTCTGCTGGATGATGTGACCGATTCGCATGCGCCGATCCACATCACCGGCAAACGCCATTCTGCTGTCCTTATTTCCGCAGACGATTGGCGAGCAATCGAAGAGACACTCTTCCTTGAATCTGTCCCAGGCATGAAGGAATCCATTGTCAAGGGACTGAAGACGCCAGCCGGCAAGTGCGCAAAGGAGCCAGGGTGGTGAACTGGCAAGTCGTCTATACCCGGCAGGCGCAGAAGGACGCCAGGAAGCTCGCCGCTTCCGGTCTCAAACCACAGGCTGAACGGCTGCTGGCGATTCTTGCCGACAACCCATACCAAACGCCGCCATTTTTCGAGAAGCTCATAGGCGATCTGTCCGGCGCCTATTCCCGACGAATTAACATCCAACACCGACTCGTGTATGAAGTCCTGGATTCGATCAAGACCGTCAAAGTGCTGCGAATGTGGACCCACTATGAATAGTGTGGCGAACCAAGCGATCCACCAGCGGCCGGCCGTTCGGATCTAGGCGCTCTTGGACAGACGGCCGCCGGTGATCGCTGTCGTTGGCGGAGAGAAGGCGTGAATCCGAATATCGCTAAAGCTATTAGCCAGCCGCCCGGCTCGCCGGGAACGAACTTCGGGGTAACTTTTCCACTGCGGATCCGCTACACTGTGTGAGCGCGCGCGGCAGTCATGGCCCGCTTCGCATTGGTGCCACCGTGCCCCTCGTTTAGACTGGCCCCGGCTCGACAAACGATCATTGGTGAGGCCGACCGGCTCTCCCCCAGGCAAGACTTGCTTACGTTGTCCGCCGGGCCGTGCGCGTCAACACACAAGGAGAAACACATGCCGAAGACGACCCCCGTGTTCAACGAGATCCGCCGCAATGTCGCGGGGATCGACATCGCCGGGCATGCCGACAGTGGGGTTCAGGGGTCGCTCATCCCAGAGCAGGAGTCAATAGGCAAATAGTTCCTCGTCCGCCTTCTTGAGGCGGTGTCCTTGTTTTTCATGTCTTTGCTCCGTTTAAAGCCGGGTCTGGGACGAACGCATGGTCCGAATCCGCCGTTGTTTCGTCTGCCGGTTTCCGGCCGGCCTAAGCCGCGCCGTCCAGTCGTTCATCTGGTTCTGGGCCGCGGGCCAGAGTCCGATGCCCCGCTCCGCGAATCCGCAAAGCCGGAGCCAGAAAACCGCCGGTGTGCCGTGGCGCGTCCATAAGGGGTGACGTTTGACAGGGTGTAACGGCGTTTTTTTGGTTCACGCGATTCTGACCTGCTTTCTTTCGCCGATGATGTAGCGCCAGAGCTCCTCATATCTTCCTGACTGGTGCGCTACTCGGAACGGGAGGAGCGCGTCGGCCC
>JAAYDL010000369.1 GCA_012729265.1 Lentisphaerota bacterium
CAGTAAAATCACCAAAAAGGCGACCATCAGCAGCAGGCTGCACTTGAGTTCCAGTTCCAGCAGAACGTTCCACTTCATTCCAACCTCCTAACGGCGCTTCGCCTTTTCAATCAACGCACTTAAACGGCCATACTCCTCCGGATTCAACTTTCCGCTGCTGATATCCAGCAGCGACGCAATCGCCTGCTCCGCAGAGTTATCAAAGAACGTATTCAGCAGCCTGCGCATAGCACCGCGGCTGGCCGACCTACGGCTCTGCACCGGCGTGTAGAGATATTTACGTCCGCTCGTGCGGTGCGTGACATGCCCCTTTTCCTCCAAGAGACGCAGCATGGTGCGCACCGCAGAATAGCCGGGAGCATCCTCCATACGTTCCTGAACATCCAGCGCAGAGAGCTCCTTGTTTTCAAAGAGCAGGTCCATAATCTGCCGCTCGCGGCGACTCAGCTTATCGGGTTCACAACGGTCCATGGGGTCTCCTTTTTTTTACTGGATGTTAAAATATTAGCACATGGGCCCGTCGTCAACCTGTAATGCTATTTTTTTAACACACACATAAATCACTAGGAAAATCGTGCGTGTTTAACTCAAATCCGCCGTTCGAATGGATTGCAGAAGCATAACGAATCGGTTACGTTTCCCCGTCTGTTTCAAAGAAATATGTCAAATCAAGGGGATGTATATGAAAAAGCTGCCGTTCCGTTTTGTTCTGTTTTCTGCCTGCTCGCTGTTCGCCTGCGCCGATGCGCTCGCCGACAACCCGCTCATGCTCGATACCTTTGCCGCCGACCCGACCGCGCGATTTTTCGAGGGGAAGATCTATCTCTATCCCTCCCACGACATCATTCCACCCAACGGCGGGCGCGGATTCTGCATGGAGGACTACCACGTCTATTCCTCCGAAAACCTGATGGACTGGACCGACCACGGGGTCATCGTTACGCAGGAAAAGGTGGAATGGGTCAATCCCAACTATGGTATGTGGGCCCCCGATTGCGTCTTCAAGGACGGGAAATATTACTTTTATTTTCCGGCCAACAGCCGCGGCGCCAACAAGCGCGTCGGCGTGGCCGTGGCGGATAAGCCGTACGGCCCCTTCACGCCCGAGCCCAACTATATTCCCGACATTCCGCCTTCGATCGATCCTTCCGTGCTCATCGATCCCAAGGACGGTGCGGCCTATATCTTCTATTCCATGAACGCCATCTTTGTTGCCAAGCTGAAGGACAACATGCTCGAATTGGAGACGGCGCCCGTGAAGATCGACAACCTTCCGACCGAGGGTCTGGTGGAGGGTCCCTTCGCCTTTGAGCGCAACGGCATATACTACCTCACCTTTCCCCACGATGTCGGCGGCGGCGAAGCGCTGGAATATGCCACTGCGGACAATCCGATGGGCCCCTATACCATGAAGGGAACCATCATGGGTAAACACAAGGATTGCTGGACCAACCACCACTCGCTCGTGCTGTACAAGGGTCAATGGTACTTGTTCTACCACTACAAGGACCTTTCCCCGCGCGACGATACGCGCCGCTCCGCCCGAGCCGAATTCCTGACCTTCAACGAGGACGGCACCATCCAGCCGATCGTTCCCACGCTCCGCGGCGTCGGCATCTGCGACGCCAAGCGCAAAATACAGATCGACCGCTACAGCGCCGTCAGCGAAAGCGGAACTGAGGTCTCTTACCTTAACAGCGAAAAGACCGGCGAAGGCTGGAAGATTGCCCTCTCCGCAAAAGGCGCATTTGTCCAATACGACCGCGTCGACTTTGGCGAAGAAACGCTCAAGAGCGTAAAAATCCGAGCGAATGCTTCCGAGGGAGGGGCGATCGAACTTCGCCTCGACAAAGCCGATGGACCGCTGCTGGCCAAGATTGAAATCCCGGAAGGCGCCGAGTGGAAAGAAACCTCCGCCAAACTCGAAACGGCCCCCACCAAACAGCACAACCTCGTCGCGGTTTCAACCGGAGAAAATCCGGTCGAGATCGACTGGGTCAGTTTTGAGTAGCTTGAACTTGGATGAATGGAGGCAGGAGGAAAAAACCTTATCGTTGGGAGTAGATGATATGAAATCAGTATTTTCTGGAAACAGGCATGACGACAAATCGAAGCTATCCACACGATATGCAAATACGAATGGTTGTGAATCCTGACAAAAAAATTTCCCCCAACCCGTCAATTCGCATAGTCGATCGGGAGAGGAGAGGCTGGAAGCATGTTCTACTTTACCGATCAACCATGGAAATTTTCGGGGCGGCACGGTGACGGTGACGGTGATGATTAACACGCCTATCTTCTCGCCGCCAACATTTATTTAAAGAGACGATAAGGCGATGATTTGAGTTGGCAGACTGAATTGTTCGTGGTACAAGATGCGCTTCATAAAACCATTTCTTAGGATCAATTTATCGACTTTTTATAAAAGCCTTCAGGAACAAGTTTTCTTCATTTATAAATGAAAGCACAATATGCAAGAGCGTTGAATCGTTCTCTTTCGCTCACAAACAAGAGATGTTGTATGGTTAAATAGCTGATTCAATAGCGTAGAAGAAGGCATCCCGAAAAACCTATGCATCACTCAAAGAAACGGAACACATACAACAGAAAACAGCCATGGAAAAAATGCTCAATCCCGTACACGGGGGCCTTGCACTTCTGCTCCTCACGCTCACGCCACTAACCGCCCATACACAGACGGAGACGAACCGCTATACGCTGGAAGAAAGCATTCAGATTGGACTAAAACAATCGATCACCGTACTCAATGCCGCCCGCGGACGAGAAATTGCCGAAACAACGCGGAGACGCGCACTTTCGGCCGCCTACCCAACCATCACCGGATCGGCGACCTATGACCTCTACGACGACGAAAACTTTTCGGAATCGGGCAGCAAGACGCTCGGGGCCGAGGCCTCTTGGCAGGTCTTTTCGGGCGGGAGAACTCTCTCGGCGATCCGGGCCTCCAAGACCTACCGCCAACTGACCGCTGTCCAGGAACGGCGCATCCGCGAAACCCAGACGCGCGACATCATCCTCGCCTACTACCAGGTCAAACTGGCCGAAACCCGCGCCGGCGTCCTTGAGCAGTCGGTGCAGCAACTGGCCGACTTCGAGCAGGAAACGCGGGCCAAATACGACGCCGGCAGCGTTTCCGAGTTTGACTGGCTCAGCGCGAAGGTATCGCTGGCCAACGAAAAGCCGCGGCTCATCGTGGCCCGCAATGATCTGGCCATCTCCCGCGAACACTTCAAGAACCTCGTCTTCCTCGATTCCGATACGTTCGAGCTGACCGATTCGATGGAATTCGTCCCGATGGAACTCGAACTCGAGGAGGCCATCCAGACCGGTTTGGTGAAACGCCCCGAACTTCAGGAAAAGGCGGGTTCCATCAGCCTGCGGAAGGAAGATGTCAACCAGCAGAAGAGCGACCTCTTCCCCTCCGTCAGCGTCTTCCTGAACTACACCTTCTACAATCCCGACCCCTACAGCAAGTTTATACCCGGAAACTCCACGGACGATTGGCAGGCCCACTGGAGTGCGGGAGCGAGAGCCTCGTGGAGTCTTTTCGACGGCGGCCTGCGCAGGTCGAACATTGCCGAAAGCAAACTGAATCTGGCCATTGAGGAAGATGAGTATCGCGACATGGCCCGTGCGGTCTCCCTCGACATCCGCACGCAATGGCTGCGTGGACGTGACGCCGTTGAAGCCATCGAAGCCACGTCGGAAAACATCGCGCTGGCCACCCGCGCACTGGAAATTGCGCGCGCGCGTTTCGATGAAGGCATCAGCACCAATCTGGAAGTCACCCAATCCAACCTGGAATTAAGCAACGCCCGGCTGGCGCGTTCGCAGGCTCTTTACGAATATGTGGCAGCAATAACACAACTCAAACATGCTGCTGGAATGCTCTTGGAGGAATATGAAAATGACTAGGTCAAAACGCATCCATACATGGCTCAAGATCACGGTAGTGCTTCTTATCATCGGAGTCTTTGCCCTCAGCGCCCTCTCTTTCTTCTTCCCGAAGAAGCGACTCAGCACGGAATATTCCAATGGCAAAGAGACCTTCACGCTGGAGATCATTAATCAGGGACAGGTTATCGAGGCAGAGGAAAAGGCGATCCCGGTTGAGGTAATGAGGGTTCAGCTAAGCAGCACCCCGGACGTGGTGTATCTGCCTTCAATCATTGAAGCCAACGTTGACGCCATGCTTTCCGCCGAAAAAGGCGGCCGCATCGTGGAGATTCATGTCGACCGCGGCGACACGGTTTCTAAAAAACAACTTCTGCTTCAGGTCGACGACCGCGTTTGGCAGGCCAATCTGAAACAGGCCTCAGTTGCCGAGGAAAATGCCGCCCGCGACTTTGAGCGTATTGAGAAGCTGATCCGTTCCGGCGCAGCATCACAGAGCGATGTTGATCAGGCCGACAAATTCCGTATACAAACCGCCAGCGTGGCCGAAGAGGCCCGGATCAGCATTGAACAGTGTCAGGTCAAATCGCCCATCGACGGAGTAATCAATGACCGCTTTGTTGAAATCGGCGAGTATGTTCAGCCGGGAACGCCGCTGTTCCAAGTGATTGACCGCGCGACCGTTCGTGTTGTGCTGCAGGTGCCGGAAAAGGATGTCTATGCCGTCAAGCCCGGCAATCGCATGCGCTTTACCATCGCCCCCCTGCCCGACCATTCGTTTGAAGGAGAAGTCACCTTTGTGGCGGCGCAGGCCGACTCCAGAAACAATGCCTTCCGGACAGAAATCACGGTGGATAATCGTGATGGCTTGCTGCGTCCCGGCATGATTGCACAGGTGGAATTCAACCGCGGCACTCAGGAAAATATGGTTTCGTTGCCGATGTCGGCCGTACTGCCTTCGAAGGGGGATCATATTGTCTATGTCGCCAAAAATGATCAAGCGGTGCGCCGACGCGTGCAGATTGAAAAACTGTCCGCCCAAAATGCGCTGATCTCCGCCGGACTCGAAGAAGGCGATCAAGTGATTATCGAGGGCAACCGAAAGCTCACCGACGGCCAGCACATTATAATTATTGATATGGAAAGCTCTGTCCAATGATCCTGACCAACTATGCTATCAAATTTCGTACAGCGGTCTTTGCATTCATCGCCGTCTTGGTGATCATGGGCGTGGTCGCTTACTCCACGCTCCCGCGCGAAGGCACTCCGGACGTTACCATTCCGCAAATCTTTGTTACCGCCATATATCCGGGTACCGCTCCCGAGGATATGGAAAATCTGATTGCAATTCCCATCGAAAAGCAGCTGAAAGATCTGGCCAACGTGAAAAATATTACGGTCATGGCTGGTGATAGCATGGCCTTTTTCTCCATCGAATTTTTTGCCGGCGCGGATGTCGATTCCACCATTCAGCGGGTAAAAGACAAGATTGATCTCGCAGGACCGGATCTGCCCGACGACCTCGATGAACCCGTCGTAGAAGGCCTCAATTTCAGCACCGATGTCCCGATCATGCGTTTTGCGCTGAGCGGCGACCCGGACACAGAGCGCCTAAAAAGCACGGCGGAATCGCTTCAGGACGATATTGAATCGATCCCCGGCGTAAAAGAAGCTCGTATTTCGGGAACGCGCGAACGCGAAATCCGGGTGGAGTTTAATCTTCCGCGTCTCTTGGAATACAACATTCCGTTACTGGACGTTCTCGGGCTGATCGGCCGCGAAAATGTTACCATTTCCGCCGGTATGCTGGAAGTTGCCCAAAATAAGATACAGGTGCGTGTACCCGGCGAAATTAAACTCGCCTCTGATCTGCGCGATATGGTCGTGCTCCAGCGCGAGAATCAGCCCATTTATCTGCGCGACATTGCCGAGGTTTTCGACACCTTCAAGGATCTGGAAACAACGTCCCGCATTAACGGAGAAACGGCGGTCTCGCTTGAAATCTACAAACGCGCCGGCGAAAACTCGGTTAAGGTGATCGATACCATCAAGGAACTGCTCGAGGAGCGGAACCTGCCCACCGAGATCAAAATCACCATTGTGCAGGACGACTCCGATTATATTCGAGATATGCTCGAGGAGCTGGAAAACAACATTGTATCCGGTTTTATCCTCGTGATTGTAGTCCTGTTCATCGTCATGGGACACCGCAACAGCCTGTTCGTCGGTATGGCCATTCCCCTGTCGATGCTGCTCTCCTTCACGATCATGTCGATGATGGGCATTACCCTGAATATGGTGGTGCTTTTTTCTCTGATTCTCGCGGTCGGCATGTTGGTCGATAACGGCATTGTGATTGTTGAAAACATTTATCGACTGCACTGCGAGGGACTTTCTCGGATGGAAGCAGCGCGTAAAGGCGCGTCTGAAGTGGCCTGGCCGGTCCTGACTTCTACGCTTACCACACTCGCCGCCTTCTCTCCCCTGCTCTTCTGGCCCGACATTATCGGCGACTTCATGAGCTACGTTCCCCAGACGCTGATTATTACCCTCTCGTCTTCGCTCTTTGTTGCACTGGTCGTTAATCCGGCCATCTGTTCCGTGCTCATCAAAAAAGGGCGACTGCGCTTCGACGACGACCGTATCGAACTGCATCCGTTTGTCCGCAGCTATGAAGCGCTGCTGCGCGGCGCACTCAACCATCGGGGCATGTTTGTATTGATCGGCTTCGTGGCACTGATTCTCACCGGACAGATCTACGGCCGATTCGGCAAGGAAGCCATCTTGTTTCCGGAGGTCGAACCCAGGGGAGCCCAGATCGAAGTCCGCTTCCCCGAAGGCGCTTCCATTGAAAAAACCGACGCCGCCATGCGGCTGATCGAAAAACGGATACAAGGCTTTGATGACGTAAAGTTTATCCTCGCCACAGCGGGACAAGGTCTCTCCGACGGTTTTACCGCCGGAGGCGGTGGAACCTACCTCGGCTCGTTCTACATTGAATTTGTTGACGAAAGCGACCGTAAAGGGAACACCTCTGAGCTGATTGAAAAATTCCGAGAACGCATTGGACAGATTCCCGGTGTCGAAATCACCATCGATGAACTGGAGGAAGGTCCACCGCAAGAGCCGCCGGTCAATATTGAAATCTCTGGAGAAGATTTTGAGCAGCTCAACGACATTGCCACCGAAATTAAACGAAGAATTAGTACGGTTCCCGGCTTGGTCGACCTTCGTTCAGACTATGAAAATGCCCTGCCTGAACTACAGTTTGTCGTCGACCGCATGCGCGCCGGCCTTCTGGGTCTGGATTCAGAAAGCATTGGATTTTTCCTGCGCACAGCCATTTACGGAACCGAATCAGCTCGAAAATTCCGTGCCGGCGAGGATGAATACGATATCACCATTCGTCTGCCACTCACCTCGCGCGATCAGTTTAACCTGCTCGACGAAATTTCCATTCCCGTTCAGGACGGCGACCCGGTTCCCCTCTCCTCGCTCGGAAAGTTTGAATACACCTCCGGCAGCGGCGTGATCCAGCGTAAAAATGAAAAGCGACTGATCACCATAACAGGCAACAAATCCGCCGGCCGCGAATCCAATGAACTACTGGCCGATATCATGCCGATCGTTGACCAAATTGAATTGCCGCCCGGCTACAGCATTGCGTACACCGGCGACAATGAAGATCAGGAAGAGTCCATCGAATTTCTCGGCAAAGCTTTTCTATTGGCGCTTGCGGGTATTATGGTGATTCTCGTGATTCAATTTAACTCGGTGCTCCTGCCGCTGATCATCTTTACCTCCATCCTGCTCTCCATCATTGGAGTCATGTGGGGACTGCTGATCACGAACATGGCCTTCAGCATCATCATGACCGGTGTAGGCATTATCAGCCTTGCGGGCATCGTCGTGAACAATGCCATTGTGTTGGTGGACTGCATCAACCAGCTCAAGAAACAGGGGTTCAACACCAACGAAGCGGTCGTCCACGCAGGCCGCCTGCGCCTGCGCCCGGTACTGCTCACCGCCATCACAACCATTCTCGGGCTGATTCCGATGGCAATCGGCTTGAGTTTCAATATCCACACCTTCCGCTTTACCACCGGCGGTTCCACCTCTGCCTGGTGGGCACCGATGGCGATTGCGGTCATTTTCGGACTCGCCGTATCCACCCTCCTTACCCTCATTTTGATACCGCTGATGTACAGTCTGGCCGACTCCTGTGCCGCAGCATTCAGACACCTCTTTAATCGAGAAAAAGAAAAGTAAATCTTGGCAACTCAAAAAGAGAAAGCATTGCGGCACATTGCAGCGGGTACGCCCAAAAATATGAACACCGAACCAACTGGTCGGGCCTTTCCGTCAACGCTGGGATTAAACTTATACCAGCCTGTTTAGCCTGACCACATCCGGTCATTCGGCGCGAAGGTCTTCAACCCTTCGCGCCCTACAATTTCCACCCGCACCCACACTACGTTTTCAGTGGAGATGAGATTACGATTTTATCCCGGTCGTCACGAAAACACCTACAGCTCCCCAAGCATGTTCATCTTGGGCCGCTTTTTTTATTTTCCGAAGACAGTTTAGTGCGAGTAGTTTTTGGAAGCCATTCAACATTTCCACCCGAAAAAGAACAGCAATACCGAGAAAATAACGAATGCCAAGGTCTTCTGAGGAGAGTGGATGAACATTTGTTGAAACATCCTGATAGCCAGTGTTCTTTAGCATGCCATAGAGTTGCGAACCGATCAATCGATTGCCCCCCTTCCGCCGTTGGCCAGCCCCTGCTTTGCGAATAAATTTCACAAAAGCATCGCTCTCGGGCGAAAAACTGGTCCAGTTATCATCGATATCGGTGATGCAGAGCACGCCCCCCGGCCTAAGTACCTTCAAGATGTTTTCCAACGCCTTTTCTGGGTGCTCTAAATGTTGGAAAACGAAACGAGCATAAACAAAATCAAATGAATTTTCGGGCAGATCGAGCTCATAGAGATTCCCCAGAGAGAACGAAACATTATCTACCCCTTCTCGCTCTTTCGCCTGATGCGCAGTGGCAATCAGCGCTTCATTGATGTCTACACCAACGACATGACCATCGCCCACTTCTTTCGCTAACTCACACGAAATAAAACCAGGTCCACAGGCCAAATCGAGCACCTTCATACCCGGCTGAAGCCCAGCCTTTTTCCATGCTTTTTTTTCCAGATCAAGCGCAATCGTTGCCTGAAGTTTTAGGCGATCTAACTCTTCCTCATTATCTTTAAATTGGCCGTATTTATACGATCCAGCATCGTCTAGGTTATTTGAACTCATCAGCATTCACTTTATTTCACAAGCGGATAAACCAGAGAGACCAATGCCCCTGTTCCCGACTCATTATTTCCCAGAATTAGAGAGCCTTCATGCGCTTCGACAATGTTTTTGGTTATAAACAGCCCAAGGCCCATACCCCCGGACTCGCCTTTGGTCGTGTAATATTTGGTTTCCATATCGTCCAACTTTTCAGGAGCAAATCCTCCTCCGTTATCTTCCACTTCTATCCGTACGTTGGATCCTTCAATACGCCAACTTACTTGAACGCAACCCCCAACCGAAGGAGAGGCCTCAAGAGCATTACCAACTATATTCTGGATGGTACGATAGATTAGGACATCGTTGCCCTTCACTAGACAGCTTGCGGGCCCCGTATTTAGCACCACATGCGCATTTTTCTGGGCGGCGAGCGTCTTCGCATTTTCCGTCACTTCCGCCACCAAATCGCCAATATCAACCTTTCGTGGTGAAGAATTAATCTGCGTGGAGCGCTCACGCCAAAGCGTCAACATCTCCTGACATCGCGACACATTTTTTTCAATCTGCTCCAAATAGCTGACATTGATTTCCTTGTTCTCAGAACGTTTATCTGCAATTTCCTGCAGAAGAATCTTCACGTAACCATTAATGACACAAATCGGATTGCTCAAATCGTGAAGAAACTCAGACGATTTTTCACCGAGTTCAGCCAACTCTTCCTTTTCACCCAGCTGACTTTGTAGTTTAGCCGCTAAGTTTTCGAGATGATCGGTGGTCGCAATCTGTTTACGCTGAAGTTTTGTGCGCTGAACATGGCTAGCCACAACCTCCCGGAGCTCCCCGGTATTAAAGGGTTTTTGCATGTAGTCTGTTGCTCCGTAACGAATCGCTTTCTGAGCGGTTTCAAGCGACCCAAATCCAGTGAGCATAATTACAGACACCTGAGGGTCGACGGAACGAATCTCCTTCAACCCCTCTATGCCGGACTTTCCGGGCATCTTTATATCGCTAATAATGCAATCGGGTGGAGTTGAGTTTAACGCCTCCAGTCCTTTATCTACGGAGTCAGCGCATAACACATCGTAAGAGTCTTTGAACAGAAACCGCAGGCTCTCTCGCGGGCCAAGTTCATCATCAATAACAAGAAGTCGATCTTTAGTCATAGCTCACCCTTTAAAACTTATACCCATACGAAACCGACAACAAGTTGACGGCAAAATCATACTTGCCCGGAGGACTGTTTATCGAACTGGTCACCGAGCGCCCATCGAAAAGTCCAACAGCATACCCCACATCAAAAAGATGGTTTCCTTTTTCATAGCCGATCCCAATTGAAATCACGCCCTGATCCTCATCCGGACCGAGAGGGCCATAGGTTCCATCTGGCGTCGGATTTTTGAGATACATAAAACCAGACCGCACGGTCCAGCACTCCGAACAATCCCACTCGGCTCCAACGCCTACCGTCCACGTATCCTTAAGTCGTTGAGGAATTGTCGAGATGCCAAGCGCTCCAGATGGGTTAACCAACGTCAACATTTCATACTGAGAAAACTCTAACCATTCCGCATCCATCTCGACACGAAACTGGTCGGAGAGTTCAACCCCATAGGCAAGAGCCACAATGGTCGGATACTCAATATCGGCATCAATATCACTGCCAGGAAGTCCCGTCACGCTAAGGTCTCCCTCATACTCGATCTTAACCGGCGAGCGATATGTAGCCACCAGATGTTGTCGGTCGGTTATATTCCACGTGGCCGCTGCGTTCCAGCCCAGCGCTTCTCCATCTGCAGTTATGTCGGCCAGCATGCCCCCCATGTACTGTTTTTGATTCACTACTCCGTAATACAGGTCAGCCCCGATCCCAACAGAAAAACGGTCATTAAGACGCATCGCCACATTCGGCGTCAGATCAGCAACCGTCATGCTGCCTTCAAAAGGCGCCCCTAACTGGGCTAGCAATCCTGAACTTCCCCATTGCAGAGAACGGCCATAGGCCACGTATGAAGAAAAGCCGACCGCATATTTTCCATCCGCGAAAGGTGCCGCAACCGAAAACCCGGGGATAAAATAACCTGGATTTTCGGTTTTATCCGCCCCAAACGCACTGGAAAACTCCGAGTCCCCGTATCCAAACGTTGCATTAAATTGCACCATGGGTTGTGCCAGATTCACCAGGTTCGCCGAGTTATGAATGGTTGCATTTGCATCATCTGCAAAAACACGATGCCCGCCGAACGCACCAACAGCAGCAGCCCCCTCTGGGGTGTTACGATTTCCATCTCCAAAACCCACCGCACTCGCAAACAGGGTCAGCAGACCCACAACAAAAAATCGTTTTTCCCCTACGTTCATAATCGTTACAACCCTTGGTTAATTCTTGCACCCATACCAAACACATTTTACTAAATATCGGCGGAAGATAGCTCCTGCACACGAATATCACAAACAAAAACAGTAGAAGAAGGGCACAACGAAGCGATGACGCAAATTTCTCTGCAAACAAATAGTTTCGCCATTATCTACGATTCCCCCTCTACGAGAACCCCCTCATAATTTCCATACTGTTGCATTGCCTAACACCCTTGCTTTGTACATAATTATCGGATTTAGATTGGATAAAAAGTTTATTACGTAAGGGGTTTTAACACTATGATTTCTTCAGACTCTAACAGAGTAGTCGTTACAGGCATGGGAATCGTATCGCCGTGCGGCATCGGAGTCGACTCCTACTGGGATGCGCTCATCAACTGCAAAAGTGGCATTGGCCCCATCACCCGTTTTGATGCCTCCGATTTTCCTGTAAAAATTGCAGGAGAAGTCAAAAACTTTGACATGAGAGACTACTTTGGGCCCAAATGCCGCCCACACCGATACTCTCTTCAAACCCAGTTTGGTCTAGTAGCCTGCCAACAGGCGCTTAATCAAGCAGGATTGACTCCTGAAATGCTGAAAAAGGAGGAGGTCGTCCCGGTGGTAATGGGAGTCGCATCCAGCGCCACCCACCTTGTAGAAGATGGAATCAAAGTGATGAACCAACGAAGTCCGGCAAAAACACCAATGACCGTTCGTTCCATCCCTCCGGCCGCAACGGCCGGTGCAATTTCTCAAGTTTTCGGATTCCAAATATCCGCCACCACAATTTCGGACTGCTGTCCATCCGGGTTGGATGCTGTGAACGAAGCAGCAAGAATGATACGTGACGGAAGAACCGATCTCGTTATAGCAGGCGCAGCTGATTCTTACGTCACACCAATTACGGTTGCTGGCTTTTCTGCAGTCAGATTGACTTCTTCCTCTACCGATTTTCCTCCAGAAAAAATCTCTCGACCGTTTGATTTACATCGAACAGGAGCGGTGTTTTCCGAAGGCTCAGGATTTCTCGTTCTTGAGCGGCTTGACTCCGCGTTGGCACGTGGAGCGACTCCTCTCATGGAAATTGCATCAGGAGCAAGATTCACCGATTCACTTGGCAGCGAAGAGCTTGAAGGCATGTCAAAAAGTATGAAATCCGCCATTAAAAATGCAGGAATATATCCAGAACAAGTTGATTATATCTGTGCGGATGCCGCCAGTCAGCCAACATTCGATTTATTCGAAACAAATATGATAAAGAAAGCATTCGGAGCTCAGGCGTACAAAACTCCTATTAGCTCAATTCGCGGGGTCATGGGACACGCCTTGGCATCTTCTTCTCTAATGCAGCTCATAACATGCGCGCTTGCAATTAATAACAAACTAATTCCCCCCACGGCGAATCTAACATGTCCAGATCCTTTATGCGATCTAGATTACGTTCCGCTGACGCCGAGAAGGGCAACCATTAACACCGCTATTATTAACTCGCGGGGTATGACAAAAGAAAACAGCACGCTGGTTGTGAGACGAATTTTATGAACACGTTTCAAAGCATTATTTTTGTCACGATCGCGGGCAATGCAATCGTCGGACTGCTGGTATGGTTGTCTAATCCCGAGCGAAAATTAAACCGCTATTTTTTGCTGACTACTTTCCTGATCACGAACTGGCTCTCCTGTATGTTTGTCATAACCTTTCAGGCCGCAGAGAACCTGCTGTTCTGGACTCGCCAGGTTTCTGCTGCAGCAGTGTTTCTTCCAGTAGGTTTTTTTATCCTACAGTCCGTTATCTCAAGCCCCGAAATAACTTTGAAAAGCCTTTTGTACAAGATCCGATACCTGCTTATAGCCGCCATTACCGTTGCCGTTATATGTCAAACGAAATCTTTCGTCACCACAACCTACTTCTCGAATCCATCTGAAACCGTACCCCTTTCGGAATATGGGGCAACATTCATTATTTACATACTGTATTTTTGCGCAATGGTTGTTGGAATGATGATCTCAGTCCGCCGCACCTTTTTAAACAGCAGCGGCGTGCAACGCATTGAAAGCCAGTTTCTTTTACTTGGATGGTTATTCAGCTTTTCCTTCGGATTAATCCTTTACACTGTATCAATTATAGCGGGCAAACAAGAGGCCAGTCGATTTCTCCCGCTTTTTGCTTTTATAATGGATGGATTTGTAGCATACGGAATCGCCACCCGACGCATTTTATCGGTCTCGGTATTTGCACAACGTTTTGTCGCTTACATACTATCCGCCGTCTACTTGGTTATCATCTATGTCGCCGCAGAATGGCTCATCGCAACAGGGTTCAATTACGTAGTACCCGACACCACATATCTTTCGCATTTGGTCGCCGCACTGGCAGTTGCCTTCTCGATGATCCCGGCGCATAACTGGGTGCAACGGTTTTCCTGTCGCCTGTTT
The DNA here is from genome assembly GCA_012729265.1 of Lentisphaerota bacterium. Classification (GTDB taxonomy): domain Bacteria; phylum Verrucomicrobiota; class Kiritimatiellia; order Kiritimatiellales; family Pontiellaceae; genus Pontiella. Next base: position 14,001 of record JAAYDL010000369.1, read on the forward strand.
TCCACATCGAATCACTTTGATGCAGACCGGATACTGAACGAGGCGGAACTCATTTTTCAGGAGGTGTCCACAGAAGAAACGTTGATGGAATCATTTTCTGACTTCATTTCAAATACCTTTAGAACAACCCGGATGGTACTCTTGGATTTATCCAATGATGGCTCCTATATGGAGCGCTATTCATACCCCGAATCCAACGGGACCACACAATTAAGACTACATTCGGGAAGTAGTCTAATTCATCTGATCAACAGAGATCGGCAGTCCTTCACCGCCGACACCTTGGAACGAATGAGAGCAACACCACTGGTGCAGCAGGCGCGACAGGAAATGAACGAATCCGGAGCCGTCATTGCCATTGGCTGTTTCCTGCACAAAGAACTAAAAATGGTTGTGTTGCTCTACCCCAAGAAAAGTGGATCAATTTATGATCTTCGCGAACAGCGAACACTCGAACGACTCTGCAACCAGCTCTGTGTTGCTCTGGAAAACGCTCAACTTTATACCAAAGCCCAAAATAGTAAAATTTATAATGATATCCTACTGGATTCACTAACCAGTGGGATTATTGCCATCAACGAGACACGTTGCATAACGGTATTTAACCAATGCGCCCAATTAATTACGCGCCTCAACGACGACATTTTAAACCAGCCCGTCGAGCAACTCCCCGAGGAGCTGGTCGATATAGTAAACCATATTTTTGACTCCGACACCGCCGTGCGCGATGTCGACACATTCATCCAAACCAGTGAAGAAAGGATTCCTATCCGTGTCAGTGGATCAGTGTTTCATGGATACACAGGCAAGCAACTTGGGGTTCTGCTTGTGTTTAGTGATATGACGCACCTGCGAAAAATGGAAGAAAAGATTCGACGAACCGATCGTCTGGCCAGCATTGGCACACTCTCCGCAGGAATGGCACATGAAATTAAAAATCCGCTTGTAACCGTTAAAACCTTCACCGAATTATTACCAGAACAGTACGACAATCCGGAGTTTCGTGGAACATTCGTAGACCTTGTCCAACAGGAAGTGCGGCGGATCGACTCGATTGTAAACCGCCTCCTCAACTTTGCACGACCAGCAAAGGCCACGCTAAAACCGACAAAATTACATGATGTCATTGACAACTCGATCCGTCTGGTTGAACAACAGCTCAACAACAAAAGCATTCACCTGAACAGACAACTTAAAGCAACATCTGATCTCGTAATGGCAGATGCAGAGCAAATTAACCAAGCGCTGATCAATCTGTTTATGAACGCCATTCAAGCCATGTCCCCAAACGGCACCTTAACCATTGTAACAGCCGAGCAAGAGAACATGCTCTGTATAGCCGTATCCGACACGGGTTGTGGCATCTCAGAAGAGCAACAAAAATATGTTTTCGACCCGTTTTTCTCGACAAAAGAACGCGGTGTAGGGCTAGGTCTCTCCGTGTCTCATGGAATCATTAACGAGCACCTTGGCAGAATAAGCATTGAGAGCAAAAAGGGAGAGGGAACCACATTCCACCTCGAGCTTCCTTTAGCTGATGAGAAAGAGGAGATATTATCCGAATGAGCGCATTGCCCACAAGTATCATTTATACGCAGAATACAACGCTATTGCAGCGGTTCAGCGGTTTCTTACATTCCCGAACACTGCTTCAACACGTTTCGGAACCAGAAGCACTAGATTTGGTGCTCCACCAGAACAGTTCATCCCTACTGTTCATGGACCTTTGCAGCCCTAAAAGCCTTCGACTCATTGAAGAAACCCGCGCAACCTACAGCTCCGTACTCATCATTGCATTGGGTGAAGCACGCTCCGACCCCGCCCTCCGCGCCGCAACCATGGATGTGTATACCGTTGAGTCCCCCGATCCCGGGCGCCTACGATTGCAAACCCTGTTTGATCAGGCACAAAGCCACCAAAAACTACAAAACGAAAATCGCGTATTACGGGAAGCTCTCTTCGCCCCCGCAACCCCGCAGCCCGAACCACCGCGTGAAACCATCGTCCCCTCTTTACACCACTTTTCCAGAGCCTTTCGTCGATTCGACAATGTTGGAGAGATGTTGGAAAGCATTGTTGAAGGGGTCGCCTCCTGCGCCAAAGTATCCCGAGTTGCCGTATTTGCACTCACCTCGGATGAGCACTACACCTTC
>JAAYDL010000370.1 GCA_012729265.1 Lentisphaerota bacterium
CTCTCGGAAAGAAATCTGGATCCACTCATTTGCACCGTATACCCCGACATTCTCAGCGGTTATCGGCGGATGAAGGAGCATCTCCTTACTTCTGCTGAAGCCGAAATGGATGATAAAGAGGAACTTTAATAACGGACTCCCAATAAAGGATTCCTTGCCTTCGCGTGCGCGTCGCTCTATATTCGCGCCTCATTTTTACACAGTAGTAGTTTAAACCCAAAACAGGAGATATATAATGTCAGAAATTATTGACGTACTTGCACGGGAAATCCTCGATTCCCGCGGCAACCCAACCCTCGAAGTAGATATCACCCTCGACTCCGGTGCAACCGGTCGTGCGGCTGTTCCGTCAGGGGCTTCCACCGGAGTGAACGAAGCGCTCGAACTGCGCGACGGCGACAAATCCCGTTATCTCGGCAAAGGCTGCGAAAAGGCCGTTGACAATGTAAACGACATCATTGCTCCGGCGGTTATCGGCATGGACGCGATTGATCAGGTCGGCATCGACAATCTGATGCTCGAACTCGACGGCACCGAAACCAAGTCCAAGCTCGGTGCGAATGCGATGCTCGGTGTTTCTCTGGCGGTGGCTCACGCTGCGGCGGACGAACTCGGTATTCCGCTCTTCCGCTACATCGGCGGCACCAACGCTAAGGCGCTGCCGGTTCCGATGATGAACATCATTAACGGCGGCTCGCACTCCGACGCTCCGATCGCCTTCCAGGAATTCATGATCCGTCCGGTCGGCGCTCCGTCCTTCAAAGAAGGTCTGCGTTGCGGTGCGGAAGTATTCCACGCGCTCAAGGCCATTATTAAGGGCAAGGGTCTCTCCACTGCAGTGGGTGACGAAGGCGGATTTGCTCCGAACTTCTCCGGCGGAACCGAAGAAGCGCTCGACTCTATCATGCAGGCCATCAAGGACGCTGGATATGAGCCGGGCAAAGATGTAACCATCGGACTCGACTGCGCTTCCTCTGAATTCTACGAAGACGGCGTTTATAACTATGCCAAGTTCGAAGGCGAATCCGGCGCCAAGCGTTCTTCCGAAGAGCAGGCTAAATATCTCGAAGAGCTGATCACCAAATATCCGATCGACTCCATCGAAGACGGCATGAACGAAGAAGACTGGGAAGGCTGGAAAATCCTCACCGACCTGATCGGCGACCGCTGCCAGCTCGTCGGTGACGACCTGTTCGTGACCAACGTGAAATTCCTTGCCCGCGGGATCAAAGAAGGCTGCGCCAACTCGATCCTGATCAAGGTTAACCAAATCGGTACGCTGACGGAAACGCTCGACGCGATTGAGATGGCTCACAAGGCGGGCTTCACTGCCGTCGTTTCGCACCGTTCAGGTGAAACGTCCGACACCACCATTGCGGATATTGCTGTGGCGACCAATGCCGGACAGATCAAGACCGGTTCGCTCAGTCGCTCCGACCGTATCGCCAAATACAACCAGCTGCTCCGTATTGAAGAAATGCTCGGAGAAGACAGCCGCTACGGCGATGCATAATTAATGAACCTTCGTTCGTTCAGAAAAGGCGACCTGCGGGTCGCCCTTTTTTGTAATATAGCTTTGGGGACTCAGCTGCGCAAAAAGCAGATGGAGCTTCCAGCTCCATTGTGCGTGCTGAGATGGTGCATGTCGAAGCTGGAAGCATCGTCTACTGGAAGCAAGTAGATGTATTTCCGCCGCATTTATTTTGTCAAACGCGGCGCGGTTTCCCATTGTTCCTTCTCTCTATGAAAAACAGAACCTCCAGATTTGAATTAATGGCGCCGGCGGGTTCGTATGAGGCGCTGGCCGCAGCGATCCGCGCAGGGGCGGACTCGGTCTACTTCGGGGTTGATAAACTCAATATGCGCTCGCGCGCAGCGAGTCCGTTTCATTTGGGCGATTTGCGGCGGATTGTGCGCATCTGCCGCTGGTGCGGCGTGAAGGCCTATCTCGCGCTCAATGTGATTGTCTACGACGAGGAGCTCGAAGCCATTTCTGAAATCTGCGCTGCGGCGAAAGCGGCGGGCGTGGATGCCGTCATTGCATCGGATATTGCGGTGATTGAGTGTGCGCGCTCGATGGAGCTGGAGGTGCATATTTCGGTGCAGGCCAATGTTTCGAATGAGGCTGCCGTCCGTTTTTATGCGCGTTATGCCGATGTCATGGTCCTCGCGCGCGAACTCACGATAGAGCAGATTGAGGCGATATCGTCAGCGATTCGCGACGAGGAGATTCGGGGGCCTGGGGGCGGATTGGTGCAGATTGAGCTGTTTGCGCACGGCGCGCTCTGTGTTGCGGTTTCCGGTAAATGCTATATGAGTCTGGGCTGTTTCAATCAGTCGGCCAATCGCGGAGCCTGTTTCCAAAACTGTCGGCGGGCGTATCGGCTGATCGATGTCGAGACGGGCGACGAACTGGAGGTGCAAAACCGCTACGTGATGTCGCCCAAGGATTTATGCACCATTCAGCACCTGGATCGGCTCGCGGCGGCGGGCGTTACGGTTTTTAAGCTCGAAGGGCGCGCCCGCACGGCGCAGTATGTGCGCACCGTTACACAGGCATACCGAACCGCGCTGGACGCCGTCGAAGCGGGAACCTATCGCCCGGAAGATTTTGATCCGCTGGACGCCGGACTGGCCGAAGTGTTTAACCGCGGGTTCTGGGATGGCGGATACTATCTCGGGAACAAAATGGGCGAGTGGGCGGCCTCTGGCCATTCGCAGGCCACGCAGAAGCGGATTCAGCTCGGCGTGGTTTCCAACTATTTCGGCAAGATCGGTGTGGTTGAATTTACGCTCTGGCAGAAGGAACTCCTGCCCTGCAGCGAAATCCTGATCGAAGGCCCCACCACCGGCGCGGTGCAGACGATCGCTGAAACCCTGCGCGTTGACGGACAGCCCGCTGAGCGGGCGGTAAAAGGCGATAAAGTCACCTTCGCCCTCCCCGAAAAAGCCCGCCGCAATGATAAAGTTTTTCTGCTTCAATCAGTAGAGTGATGTAAACAGGTCTCTACTTGTCCCATGGATTTCGATCTAAAAATCCAGCAGATGGAGAGCAGAGCGGTGTTGTAGAGTCGGCTCTGCGAGCCGATATTCGCCTCACAGAGGCGACTTTACAATATGCGACACCTGAGGGGCGGTATATCTTCAGAGCTTTTGCAATCGGTAAAATTGCGGGAGTTTAGTGCGTCAATGTGAGGAGAGTTGGCAGGGCCGGCGGCGGGAACTATAGAGATGTACACAAAAGCGTACATCAGGAGCGGATCATGTCTACCATTACTGCAACGGATGCCCGGAAATCTTTTTTTTTGAGAGATTGCAGGATCAACCCCTTTTCCCCGACCCCTTTTCCCGTGTCAGTCAATCAAAATAATGAATTAGGCGGCCTGACCCCATTTTGCAAATCAACCCTTGCCTACCATGCCCGTATTCACCCAATGCGCCCCCGGTATCTCCGAGATTATTAATCTTGCCGCCACAACCAAGCCCCGAGCCGTCAAAATTCAGCCGTTCGTTTCTACGCTGATCATCCTATACCCGCCGCTTTTTATGCCATATTTTAAGAGATTGCAGGATCAACC
>JAAYDL010000384.1 GCA_012729265.1 Lentisphaerota bacterium
GCCGAGCGGATCGAAATACCGGAAAAAGCCTGATTTTCTGCCATTTTGCGCTACACTTTCCTTGTTTTCCATAGGTAAGGAGGCATTCATGCATGTCAGATTATTTCGCGTACCGGTTACGCTGTTGACGGCCGTACTCTGTATCATGATGACGGGAATTTCCTGCGATTCCTCGGGCGGAGACTCGACCGAAGAAGATCCTGCCGGCGGAGGCACAGCTCCCGTGACCGGCTCAACCATCGCCGGGGCGTCCGTCGCCCTCGACTCCGTACTCCGGACCATTCCCGATTCCGTACTCACTACCATCCGGTCGGAATTCGAGGTAGCCTATTTTCATACCAGTCATGGAACCCATGTGTCGTACGGCGTCTTCGGACTCCCGGGATTCAAGACCGGGGATGATGTGAAGTTCGGCGTGAGTACCACGAAGGAAGCCGGGAAACTCTACTTCAGGGACAACCCCGGCGGGTTTTCAACACCGGATCTGTCCCAGACCGATAACGGTAGCTGGGAAACCTGGGTGAATGAGTGCCGGGACTGGCTGGAAGCTCCGGAAAACGCCAACGTGAACGTCTTCATGTGGTCCTGGTGCGATATTGGCGGCCATGACGCTTCAGATTACTGCGCGTCGATGCAAACCCTGATCAACGAATACGGTGCAGGCGGTACCAAGGTGGGTCCCGGCCGCGCGCGGGCAAATCCTGTCAACTTTGTGTTCATGACCGGACACGCCAACCGGAATAATAATGTCGGCGAGGGATGCCCGAAAAATCAGGCCGCGATCATCAATGAATTCTGCCGGACGAACGGCTACTACTGCATTGACTACTATTCAATAGACACAACCGCCATGGACGGCACCTATTATGAAGATACCGGCGATAACGGGGATTCGGAAAGTTATGGGGGGAATTTCTACGAAGACTGGCAGGACTCTCATACCGAAGGTGTTCACTGGTACCGGAACCGTTCGTCTCCCGGTGGCGCTGACGAATACGGCCAGCACAACTCCCAGCACATCACGGCGAACCGGAAGGCATTCGCATTCTGGTGGGTAATGGCCCAGCTGGCCCAGTAATTCGCCAGGAATTTTTCAACAATTTTGATAGCAGTACTAAAATTTCTCCCGGGAAAGGGGGGTGCCTATCCAGACGCCCTCCGCTCCCAGGTATTCCCGCCGTTGTCCTTCAATAAGAATCTGTACCGACGACACCGTGGGGAAGGCTGTCGCGGTGAATACGATCTGCGCGAGCTGACCCAGATACCCTTCAATTCCGAACTGGTTAAACTGGAATTCCTCACTCAAATTGAGCGTCGCCACGCCGTCTTTGACCGAAGCTGAAAGAAGCCGGGTGCCATGCGGGATGAGTGATCGCAAATTCCTGGATGACTCGGCGCCATTTGGGCCGGAAAAAAGCGCTGAAAGGGTCTCGGAAAGCGGAGAATCCGTTCGGGGAACGTCCCGGGTTACTTCCTTGCGGAGAACCCGTCCGTCGGAGTCAATGGTAAC
>JAAYDL010000371.1 GCA_012729265.1 Lentisphaerota bacterium
AGTAGGGATTCAGCCCCAATGTACCCACCCCGCGCGTAACCACCAGCCGGATATATCCATCCTTAATGTCGTTGGCTTTGCAGGTATCCACGACCGCCTGTACCATCTCTTCTTTACTCATCGGAATCCCGAGCGCAATCGCTTTTGCCGAATCATAAAGACGGTCAATATGCTCGTCCAAAAGAAACACGCGGCCATTATACGCACGGATTCCTTCAAACACGCCATCTCCATACAATAGACCATGATCGAACACGGAGACCACCGCATCCTTCTCATCCACCAGCTTTCCACTCATGTATATTTTCATTTCACTAACCTTTGGTCGATTAAAACTCCATCCTTCAAAAAAAGTTCCCGCGAACAGCGCGAGGCCACCTCTTCACTATGAGTGACGAGAACCAGAGTATGCCGCCTTGCGCCGACCAGTTGAAACAAATAATGCAAAACTTTATTGCCCGTTTTGGAGTCCAAATTCCCGGTGGGCTCATCCGCAAAAATAACATCAGGCTCATTCATCAGTGCGCGAGCAATCGCCACGCGCTGCTGCTCTCCGCCGGAAAGCTCCTGTGGACGATGCTTCATCCGATCGCCCAGACCCACTTCATCGAGCAGTTGTTTCGCGCGCTCCACAGCAGTACGTTTGCCCGTCCGCTTTGCCATCGATGGCAAGGCTACATTTTCAACGATGTCGAGCTCTGGAAGCAGGTGGAAAGACTGGAAAACAAAGCCGACATTCTCCGCCCGGAAACGGGCACGCCGGACCGACGACATGCGGTAAACATCGCGCCCGCGAAAGAGCACTTTTCCGGATTTCGGTGTATCCAGTCCGCCCAGCACATGCAGCAGCGTACTTTTCCCGGAGCCGCTCTCGCCCATAATAGAGACCGTTTCGCCCTCATAAACAGTGAGCGAAACGTCTTTCAGAACGTTCAACCCAGTCGAACCGACCATATATGAACGGTCTATATTTTCAGCCGAAAGAATTGTTTCCATTAACCCACACACTCCTTAACCACCCGAGCCAGCCGCTCGGCAATTTCCTGTGTCTGCGCTTCCACGGGCCCTTCCACCATCACCCGGCACATCGGCTGCGTTCCGGAATAACGAATCAGAACACGACCGGCATCACCCAGTTCTTTTTCCGCCTGCGCCACCGCTTCAGCCAATGCAGCCACCTCTTCAATAGGCGGCTTTTGCTTTACGTCGACATTAATCAGCACCTGCGGAAACGGAACCATAATCTCAGCAAGCGCCGATAGTTTTACAGACGATGCCGCCAGCACCTGCATCAGTTTCAGCCCCGAAACAATACCGTCGCCCGTGGTATGGCAGTCCAGAAAAATCATATGGCCTGAATCTTCTCCGCCCAGCACAGCACCGGTTTTCTGCATGAGCTCAAGCACCATTCGGTCCCCCACTCCGGCCGTTTCAGTTTTAATCCCGAGCGACTTCATCGCAGCGTGGAAGCCCATATTGCTCATCACCGTGGCCACTACCCGATCATTCGTCAGCGTGCCCTGCTCCTTATACGCCTTTGCACAGATCGCCATAATCTGGTCGCCGGACAACTCGCTGCCCGTTTCGTCCACTGCAATCAACCGATCGCCGTCACCGTCAAATGCCAGCCCCGCATCGGCCCCCATTTCCAGCACCTTTGCACATAGATCTTCGGTGTGTTGAGAGCCGCAGTTTTCGTTAATATTGATTCCGTCCGGATCATTATGAATCACAGCAACCGATGCCCCCACGGCCGAGAATACCGCTTCAGCGCATGCGCTGGTAGCGCCGTTAGAGCAGTCGAGCACCAGCTTTAAACCGGCCAGCGGCTGCCCATCCGGTAAGGTTTGCCGACAGAACTCGGCATACAACTCCACCGCATCCTGCATAAAAAAGACGGCCCCGACCTCTTCCTCGACAGGAAGCGACAACGCATCGCTGAAGAACAGCTCTTCGATCTGTTCCTCTTCCTCGTCGGTCAGTTTAAAACCTGACCCTTTAAATACCTTAATGCCGTTATCATAAAAAGGATTGTGCGAGGCGGAAACGACCAGCCCGGCCACAGCGCCCGTCTGTACGGTAATCTGAGCAACCGCAGGGGTCGGCACCACGCCCAACAGCCGCACATCAACCCCCGCAGAACAAACGCCGGCCGCCAGCGCCGACTCAAGCATCGAACCGCTCAACCGCGGATCACGTCCGATAGCGATAACTGGACGCACCTCTTCCACTGCGGTAGCATCTCGAAAATAAAGCCCAACGGCACAGCCCAGCTTCAGCGCCGTCTCGGCGGTCATGTTGCCCTGATTCGCCTTATCGCGAACACCGTCGGTTCCAAATAGTTTTCCCATTACACTCTCCAGAGCGCTTCAACATCATCCGCGATCGACTGCAGCCACGCCCGCCCCGCCTCGCGGGCAGCAGGCGGCAGAGCACGCACCGCTTCAATGTATTCCCCATCCGCCAGCGCATTCAATAATGCACTGCGTTGAGCGCTCTCTTTTCCAAAATCCAACGTACAAATTTTTTCTTCAATCTGCGGCCATTCATCGACGAACCGCTTTTGCATGCGAATTGAATCCGCCGATCCGCCGATCGCTTCCAGCCGATCAATCGAATCGTTCATCTTATTCGCCAAATCGTCCATCCGCTTGATCCGCTCCGCCAAAACCAGTTCCAGCTTTTCAAGCGCTCCGACATAGCAGGCCCGATCAAATCGGTCGCGCGTCATAAAACGGGAACGCACGTTTCGATACCACTCGCGCAGCGCCAGAATATTGCCGATGTAGAGCAGGTTGTTTTTCACAATCCGATCCAACCCGCGATACACGCCCGCCTCATAATCCATCGTCACCGCTTTTGGTTCGGCCGCAACATGCAGTTGGTTCTTCTTGAGAATATCCTTACGGCAAACGCCGCCGGCCGCAATAATGGTTCCATACGCCATACGCGCCGGACCGACCAGCCCGCCCTGCCCGCCGAGAAAAATCGGCTTGTTATCGATAAAAACACCGTTGGGCACATCGCCGATCAGCGACGCCGTGGCCTTATCCTGATGCGGCGTAAAATTAAAATGAATATAGGACGAGCCGATTTCGCTGTGATCCTTCCGGCTCGTACCGCCAGCCATCAGTGCATCGCAAAAGTTAATCAGGCTCCCTGCGGTAACAAACGGAAGAAAAATGGTCTGTTTAAATCCGACGGAGTGCGCACCGCCCGATTCCTCTTCCATCAACGTCCCCGAACGCACGTGCGCGCCGCTGCCCATATTGGCACCATCCAGAAAAGTGGCACCGGAAAAATACCCGCCCTTCAGCGCAACTTTGCGGCCCAGCTGACAGTTTTCAACCGTCGCGGGCGCCTCGGCACCAAGAATGCACCCGGGGCCGATAGAGGTCGCTTTTCCTGTAATACGACAGCCCGGATAAATGACCGCATCGTCGGCGATGGCAGAAAGATCCACTTCTTCCCCAACAAAAATGCCGGATTGCTTCCACTCATCCCTGAACCGCTCGACCATTTTTCTCACTCCTCCTCATAACAGGCGGAATAGAGCCAGCTCAATAGAGACTCAAAGCGAGGATCTTTATGCAGGTTCAACAAATCAGGATCAGACTTCATCCAGTCATAGTCGCCATAGCCCAACTCCACCGACCTGGTGAGCGCTTCAAACGCCTCGTCGGGCTGATTGGTCAGTGCATAGGAACAGCCCAGATTGTACCAAGCCAGATCATCGCTCGGCAGCCGCTGACAGAGCTGCTGATCCACCGCCAGCCCCTCTTTAAACTTTCCGTTTTTGGTGTACAGCTCCGCCAGCGCCTGTAAAACCTCAATATCGTCGGTCAGACGCCCTGCCACTTTCTGCAAAAACTCGAGTTCGACCGCATCTTGTTTCGTGCTGGCGATTGATTTTTCCTTGTCCATTGAGACCTCAAATTAGTTCATCGAACGATGCACCGGACCCGTATAAATCTGCCGTGGACGCCCGATACGTGAGTCCGGATCATCACGCATTTCCAGCCACTGTGCAATCCAGCCGGGAACGCGACCGATGGCAAACATCACCGTAAACATATTCGTCGGTATGTCCATCGCGCGATACGTCAGCCCCGTGTAAAAGTCAATATTCGGATAGAGCCCACGACTGGCAAAATAATCATCCGCCAGCACCGCTTCCTCAAGCTCCTGCGCCAGATCCAGCAGCGCATCCGATGTGCCCAGCTTCGCCAGCACATCTTTGCACATCTGCTTCGCCACCTTTGCGCGCGGATCGTACGATTTATAAACACGGTGCCCGACCCCCATAATACGGAAAGGGTTTTCCTTGGATTTCGCCCGCTCAATCACCCGTTTCACATCGCCGTTATAATTGTTCATGATGCTCTGAAGCATTTCGATCACGTGCTGGTTCGCACCGCCGTGCAGCGGTCCCCAAAGCGCACAGATACCGGCGGAAATCGAGGCGTATAGATTCGCCCCCGTGCCGGCGACCATTTTCACCACGGAAGCCGAACAGTTCTGCTCGTGGTCCGCATGCAGAATCAGGAGTTTATTCAGCGCCTTCGTCATGACCGGATCCACCTGATAGTCGTTCACCGGCGTCCAGAACATCATGTTCAGAAAATTTTCGCAGTATTTCAACGTACGTTTCGGATAAACAATCGGGTGACCAATCGACTTCTTATAGGAAAAGGCCGCCGCCGTGCGGAGCTTGGAGAGCAGACGCGTGACCTTATAGTCAATGTTTTCCTGAATACTCACATCTTCCAACTCAGGATAAAAAGTCGAAAGCGACACCACCATTGCAGAAAGCATGGCCATCGGATGTGCGTGCTCCGGATACGCATCGAAGAAATGACGCATATCTTCGTGCAAGAGCGAATGATGATTCAACTGCACGGAAAAGGCATCGTGTTGTTCCTTGTTCGGCAACGCACCGTGAACCAGCAAGTACGCCACATCAATAAACTCACACTTTTCGGCCAACTCGTTAATATCATACCCGCGATAGCGCAGCACACCCTGTTCCCCGTCAATAAAAGTAATATCGCTTTTACAGCACCCCGTATTCACAAAGCCCGGGTCATACGTAATCATCCCCGTCTCTTTGCGCAACGTGCGAATATCCACCGCCTTTTCGCCTTCCGATCCTTCAAAGACCGGCAGTTCGATACTTGTATCGTTAAATGTCAGCTTTGCGTTTCCCAGATTTTTGGTACCGGACATATAAAATCTCCTCGTGTAGTAGTCGTTAACTCGTTGGAATGCGCTAGAAAATACGGTTTGTTCGGCCGCATTCAAGACAAAATCAACCAACGCAGAGCAAATTGCATCCGACTTCCGGAATGGCCTGCCCGATTTTTTGACATTTTGTGTTGCGCGAACCGCCCCATTTATGTTTTATCCCCGGGTCTTTCAACAAAAGGAACGTACTCTATATGGCTAAGAAAAGCAAAATTGTTAAGAATCAGAAGCGCATCGCCTGCGCTGCGAAGTACTATGAGCGCCGTATGGAGCTCAAAAAAATCATCCGCAACCCGGAAACAGAGCCCGCCGATCGCATGCTCGCGGTCCGCAAACTGCGCAAGCTCCCGCTTGACGCCAACCCCAACCGCATTATGAACCGCTGCTCAATAACCGGTCGTCCGCATGCCGTCCACCGTAAGTTTTGTCTCTCGCGTCTCACCCTTCGCGAAATGGCTTCCAGCGGTCAAATTCCCGGCATGACAAAGGCCAGCTGGTAAAAATCCCTTTCTTTGTTGAGAGAGACCCGAAAGCACCCTGCAACCGCAGGGTGTTTTTTTGCATTCTGCAGACCCGCACAGCTCAACAGCGACCACGAAATACACCAAACAAGATCGGTTTTCCGTCTATTCCGTGGTTTTGGTTGTGCTCGGGCGGCTTCGAGTAGCACTAAAAACAAAAAAAAACCGCCCCAAAACGGGACGGTGTTTCGTCTCTCCTCACAAGAAAAGAGATTAAGCCTTGGTCACCTTGCCGGAGCGGATCGCCTTGGCGGAAACCCACACCCGCTTAATGGTTCCGTTTTCATCCTTAACGCGGATACGCTGGAGGTTCGGCTTGAAGGTCCGTTTGGTTGAACTGGTCACGTGAAGACCGATACCGCCCTTTTTCTTCGACAAACCTTTGCGGACAATACGGCGTCCGGTAATCGTTCTCTTCCCTGTAATTGCACATTTAGCCATTATAAATACCTCAGTAGTAGTTCAATCAAATTCTTCCTGTATCAACAAGAGGTTGGGAATTTAAGCATTCCTGCCCTCGATGCAAGTACATTCCCCCACTTTTTCCCGTCATATTAAACCAACTCGGCAAAGACCGAATTACAGACAAACAGCGCACGACGGCTCAGCCCCCAACGTCCGCTCGATATATCAAGCAAATCCTCCTCCGCAAGCGAGCGCAGAGCTCCTCCACATAAATCATCCACACGAAATCCGGTGCACTGTTCAAACTGCGTAGCATCCACGCCTTCAAGCATACGCAGCCACATCACCAGCGTCTCGCGCGCTTTATCTTCGGGGGAGAGCTCCTCCACTTCGTCGAATGGACGAGCGCCCTGCTCCATCCGAGAGCACCAGTCGGCAAGGTCCGCAACATTACCAAAGCGCTTCCCGTTCCAATGCGAATGGGCCGCTGGCCCGCAGCCGAAATAGCTTCCGCCCTGCCAATAGAGCACATTATGCAGACACCTCCGCCCCGGCCTGGAAAAGTTGGAAATTTCGTAGTGATCATACCCCGCCGACTCCAACAGATCCTTTACAGCATAATAATTGTCGGCCTCCTCGTCATCACCCGGCGGCACAATCTGCCCGGCATCGCGTTGGCGCGTCAGCGGCGTTCCCGCTTCATAAATCAGGTTATAATAGGAAATATGTTCCGGCGCCAATTCAACCACCCGACTCGCATCAGCGAGCACCGCCTTCGGCGTCATCCCCGGAATGCTCTGAATCAGATCGATATTCACATTCTCAAAACCAGCCGCGCGCAGTGCATGAAAACTCTCCACCGCCTGATCCGCCGTATGAATACGACCCAACAGGCGCAGCGCCTCGGGATTAAACGACTGCACACCGATCGATACGCGGTCGATGCCGCCCTCTTTCATCGCCGCAAGCTTTTCAGGCGTCAGCGTGCCGGGATTGGCCTCGCTCGTAAATTCGATCACATTTGAAAAATCAATGCGGCTCCGCACTGTTTTCAGCATGGAAGCATACTGCTCTACCGAGAGCGCGGTTGGCGTTCCGCCGCCAACAAAAACCGTATCCGGCGAAAAATCAGGAGGAAGCCGCTCCAGCTCAACTTCCAACGCCTTCAGATAGCGATCAACTCGGCTGCCATCGTTGACGGTTGAATAAAAGTCGCAATAGCTGCAGCGCGCCGCACAAAACGGAACATGGATGTAGAGACCGATTGTCATTGCATTTCTGATTTAAGATTTCCGATTGCTGATTTTCGGGTCTGCGACGCTTTTAATTAAAATCCATTATCGCCCGCTTTAACAAATCTCCAATCGACTATCACCAATCATCAATCGGCAATCGGCAATCGGCAATCCACACTCTATGCATAGCCGAGCTTTCTGAGGATCCAGAAATTTTTGCGCCAGTTTTTTTCCACCTTAACCCACAGCTTGAGCTGAAAACGCACGCCGTACATTTCATACAAATCGCGCTCAGACTGCTCGCGCACCCACTTGAGCAGGCGACCTTTTTCGCCGATCACGATGCCCTTTTGCGAATGGCGCTCCACATACACCGAGGCCTCGACCGTCCACTTGTTTTCCTTCTCGTCAATCGATTCCACCCAAACCGCCAGCGCATGCGGCAACTCGGCGTGGAGCTTATGGAAATATTTTTCGCGGATTACATCGGCAATATTGAGCTTACGCGGATAGTCGGTGAGAATATCGTCAGGGAAGAGCGGCGGTCCCTCGGGCACCTGCGCAAAAAGCAGATTAAGCAGTTCAGCCATTCCATCCCCGCGCAGCGCAGAGACCGCGACCCAGATGGGCTCTTTTGTACTCTCTTTCTCCGCCTTAATTTCGGCCCAGAGCTGCTTGTATTCCTCTGCGCAGTTGGATTGGCGATCGCTCTTGTTCAGCGCAATAACGCAGGGGGCCTCCTCGCTCGCAATACGCCGCAGCCAGCCGTCGTCCTCCAATTCCGGCTTAATTGAAGCATCGACCACTAGGAGAATCGCATCGGTGCCCTGCACAGCGGACCGGGCGGCCCTGTTTAAATTTTTCCCGAGCTCACCCTGCGCCTTATGCACACCGGGCGTGTCGAGAAATACAATCTGACCGCGCGGCTCGGTGAGAATGGCGCGGATCACATTACGCGTCGTCTGCACCGTATCGCTCACAATGCTGACCTTTTCGCCCAGCAGATGATTCAGCAACGTCGATTTTCCCACATTCGTGCGTCCAACGATCGCCACCACGCCTGCGCGGCCCACCCCTTCAAATTTCGGCAAGTCTGTACTCATGAGCGCGGGTTCTAACACATCGCCTTCGCAACAAAAAACCTATTCCCCGCACATTGCGCGAAATTTGTCCAACGGTCAGCAATCGCGGAGCGCGCGAGGAAATCCGGGCGTTTTTGATTCAGCAAGGTTTCAAAGAGGGCCGCGACTACATCTTCGAGGCATAATTTCGGAGGAAAGGCCTCACTTTGTCTTGTCTTCAGGGTCATATTCGGCACCGTATTTCTGGAGAATGCGGCCGAAAACATAAAAAAGAGATTCATCATCATCTCTTACCTCATGATAAGAAAGCCCGTATCGACACACCAATAGGCGCCCCATAAAAGTAACATATGCCTCTTCATCGATCTCAACAATGTATGGATAACCACAACCACATCTTCCAAACCAGTATAGTCCTTCTGAGAGCTCTTCATCTTCCACAAAATTTGCAGTGTTAAATGCACGAACGACTTCGTTCAACAGCTTCTTGTCCGAAACTTCTGCAAATAGCGGAACGAACTCATCAGACTCACTTCCACCTTCTCCATAAATAGTCAGATGCTTTGCCTTCTCCAGTAACGCACGAGTCTCTTTTTCGTCCACAACTGGCGGAAGACCTCGAGGAGAAAGATAGGTCACCTTCTCTCTGATTTGCTTCAATCTGGTTATAGACTCATTCAAATCAAATTCCTCCTCATACACACCTAATTGCTGAATAAACTGCTCCAATTCAGGTAATGCGTCTTGCGCGGCTTCATGTCCTTCCTCCGCAAGATCATCAAATTCAGATTTTACTATTTCAGCATACATCAAAACAGCAGCCCGTCTTTGCTTCGCCAGCGCCTTAGCTTCCCTCGATCCCCGCTGAATATCCGTTTCGTATGTAACCTTACTAGGCCTCTCACGAACGGTCTGTTCCCCAACACTACCACTGTTCATTGTAATATGCAGAACGTCCGGCTTTTTACCCGCCGGGACTTCAACTACGGCACTGCCGATTAGCGGAAACTCGCCGTTGCGATAATCATGCTGAACTGTGAACAAATATTTTCCGGGATGCATGGGGCCTAATATTTTGCCTAAAAAACTTCGCTCTCCATTTTGCTCATCCGCTGCCAGAGAAATCCATTGCTCGAAAACCGGTTCAATTTCGTTGTCGGTGATGCGCTGCATTCTGGCCTGAATACGCATAACATCCGCGCTCGAGCTGATCTTTACACAGAGGTCGGTCTGCTCCTCTAGGTTGCCAAACACACAAAAGACATTGTTTGACTCCACCTCGATCTTTAGCGCATCCAGATCGACCGGACCGCCGTTTCCTGAAAACACTTGCAGGCGCATCACAACCCACCACGTTCCGGGATCGACGTTTTTATAGCAGATGCCGTTCGTTGACCACTCCTCGCTCCCGATATGCTCGTCGGCATTCGTTCCATCCTCAGCTAACAGCCATGCACTGTAACGATAGGCATCGTCAACCAGAATAGAAACATCGACTCCATACGCCACGGACACGCTCAGCAGAATCAAGGAGAAAACCCCACACCGAAATAATTTCACAACCGCACCTCCGGCCAAAAAGATACAAAATCTACAACAACCAGAGAATCACTTTTCCAAGATTTCTTTCAGCACTTCGTCCTGTCGTTTTCCGGCGCAGTCGATTACGCAGTCGGCATATTGGAGGTAGAGCGGGCGGCGCTCCGCATAGAGGTCGTCGAGCGTCATGCCGGGGCGAATAACGACCCCGCGCTGCGAGGTATCGCCGATGCGCTGTTTGATTTCGTAGAGCGGAACATCCAGAAAGACGGTCTGTGCAATGGATCGCAGATGCTCCATTGCTTCGGGGTAGTATACCACGCTACCGCCAGTAGCGATTACGCAGTTGTCGCAGACTAACGAGCGGGCGGTGTCGCCTTCGAGCGTTCGATAGGCCTCCATGCCGTGCGCATCCTGATAAGCCTGCATACTGGTGCCGACACGCGCCTGTACGAGCAGGTCGGTGTCAATAAAACCCATGGAGCGCCATTTGGCCAACTGCACGCCGATCGTGCTCTTCCCGCTGGCCGGCATCCCGATCAGCACAATGTTTGATTTACTGTTCACGATAAGCTACCCCGAAACACACTAAACACACGAACACATCATGACGTTCGTGTGGTTCGACTTCAATCGGCCAAGGATTGACGGATGTTGTGTCCAAGGTGACAGGTAATTTCGTACGGGATCGTATCCGCGAGCCGCGCCAGATTTTCCACACTGTTCGGTGCAAGCGGATCGGCCGAAATGATTTCGACCTTGTCCCCCACATGCACCTCGGGAATATCGGTCACATCGACCGTCATTTGGTCCATCGAAACGCGTCCACACACCGGAGCTGCAGCGCCGTTAATGCGCACCACCGCCTTGCCCGAAAGCGCGCGGAAATACCCGTCGCCATACCCAATCGGCACCACGGCCACGCGGCTGTCGCGCTTAAAGCAGTGCGTCAGCCCGTATCCGCAACAACTCCCCTTCGGAAGATGCTTAACGGCAATCAACTTGGCAAAAACCGACATACAGGGCCGCAGCTGCGTTGGCCGAACCAAGTTGCCGGACGGATGGCATCCATAAACAGCAATCCCGGGACGCACCATATCAAAGTGGCTTTCCGGGAAATCAATCATCGCTGCGGAACCCGCCGCGTGCAGCGTCAGCCCCTCACAACCATCCACCACCGAATGAAACTGCACAAGCTGCTCCGCAACAGAAGAACGGTCCGCTTCATCTGCCGAAGCAAAGTGGGTATAGATTCCGGTCAGCTCCACCTCAGGAACGCTCCGAATCGATTTGATCATATCCCGTGCCTGACTTGAGGGAACCCCAAGGCGTCCCATGCCGGTATCGACCTTTAAATGCACCAGCGCCCTGCGCCCTACCCGCTTGGCCGCCGACTGAATACAGCTCAGTGCACTCATCGACATCACTGTATGCGTTACGTTCTTGCGCACCAGCTCGTCCTGCACCTCATAATCATCAAAATAGGCTGACAAGAAACAGAGAACAAAGCCCTCCCAACCCATCTCGCGAAGGCGCAGCGCCGCCACCGGCGAGGCCACCGCAAAGCCGTCAACGTGCTCCGCCAGTACGTGATAAATTATGTTCAGACCGTGCCCATAACAGTCGTCCTTCACCACCGGACAGAGCTTAACGCCGGGCGCGATCAGAGCGCGCAGCACCGTAATATTGTGCCGAAGAGCGGAGGCAGAAATCGTGGCTGTGAGATAATTTTTCATCGTGTATCAAAAAAAGAGCTCCCAGAAACTGGAAGCCTTTGTTTGTACCTATCCGCTGAGCGGAAGGAAAGCCTAAGCGTTAGGCATCTGCGTATTGTGCTGTGCTTCAAATCCAGAAATATCGGCTTCATACTGTAGCGTTTCGTCAATATCATCCATGCCCAGCAGCAGCTTTTCCCTTACCGCAGGCTCTGTATTAAAATTGAACGCCACATCGCCGTCCGCCGAATGAAAAACAATCTGCTGCACCTCAAGATCGACCGTCGCCTTCAAGGGCTGATCGGCGGCGGACATGGCAAAAATCTGATCTACTTCATCGCTGCTTAACTGAATCGTCAGCAGACCGTTTTTTGCGCAGTTATTACGAAAAATATCGGCAAACGCAGGGATATCCCCCTCGGATGGAGCGACCACAACTTTGAACCCCTGCTGAGCGACTGCCCATACCGCATGTTCACGACTGGAACCACAGCCAAAATTATTGCGACCCACCAACACCGACGCTCCCTGCGTCTTGAGCTGGTTCAGAATAAAGTCCGCGTTTTCAGAGCCATCGTCGTTATAACGCCAGTCGGAAAAAAGTGCCGGACCAAATCCCGTCCGCCGGATGGACTTCAGATGCTCCTTAGGAATGAGCGCGTCCGTATCAATGTTCGCGCGATCCACCGCACAAACCACTCCTGTAAACTTTTTAAATGCTTCCATTTTTAAAACTCCTATTTTCAAACCACTAATCTTCACTAATTCAATCCAAGAAAATCAGTGTCGATTAGTGTGGATCAGTGGTTAGGCTTTCAACTCGCGAATATCAACGAAATGACCGTGAATCGCCGCCGCTGCAGCCATGGCCGGACTCACCAGATGGGTACGTCCGCCGCGACCCTGACGACCCTCAAAGTTTCGGTTCGAGGTTGAAGCACAACGCTCCTTCATCGCCAGCTTATCGGGATTCATCGCCAGGCACATGCTGCATCCTGCATAACGCCACTCCGCACCGGCTGCAAAGAAGATGCGATCCAGACGTTCGGCCTCTGCTTGATAGCGAACCTTTTCAGAACCCGGAACCACCAGAACGCGCACACCGTCGGCAACCTTCTTGCCTTCCATCACCTTGGCGGCGGCGCGAAGGTCTTCAATACGCCCGTTCGTGCAGCTTCCAATAAACACGGCATCAATTTTGATATCGGTCATCTTCATGCCCGGCTCAAGGCCCATATAATCGAGTGCGGCGCGCACGTCTTCCGCGTTGTATTCCGGAACGGCATTCAGCTCAGGAACCCGTTGGCTAACGCCGGTCACCATGCCCGGGCTTGTTCCCCAGGTCACCTGCGGCTCAATCTCTTCCACGTCAATCACCAGCGTTTTATCAAACACCGCATCTTCGTCCGTGTAGAGCGTCTTCCAGTATTCGATCGACTCCTCGAGCGCTTGGTCTTTCGGAGCAAACGGACGATCCTCAGCAACAACATAATCAATGGTCGTCTGGTCCGGAGCAATCAACCCGGAGCGTGCACCCGCTTCGATGGCCATATTACACATCGTCAAACGGCCTTCCATCGAGAGCGACTCAATCGCTTCGCCGCAGAATTCAAACGCGCAACCGGTTCCGCCGGCGGTTCCAACCTTACCGATCAAATCGAGCACCAAATCCTTAGCGGTCACGCCGAGCGGAATTTTGCCTTTGAACTCAACCTTATACTGCTTCGGCTTCTTCTGACGCAGCGTCTGCGTAGCAAGCACATGCTCCACTTCAGAGGTTCCGATACCGAATGCAAGGGCGCCGAACGCACCGTGCGTGGCGGTATGAGAGTCGCCGCAAACGACTGTTGTCCCCGGCAGCGTGATGCCCTGCTCTGGTCCGATAATATGCACGACGCCCTGTTTATCCGACTCCATGCCGTAAAACGTAATGCCTTGCTCCAAGCAGTTCGACCGTAGCGCATCCACCTGCGCCTTAGCCACCGGATCAACAATTTCCGTTCGACTGTCGGTCGGCACATTATGGTCCGTGGTAGCGAAGGTCAGCTCCGGATGGCGTACCTTGCGATTTTGTAAACGCAGACCCTCAAAAGCCTGTGGACTCGTTACTTCATGAACAAGATGCCGGTCGATATAAAGAAGAACTTCTCCGCCGGGAAGCTCCTTGACCACATGCTTATCCCATATCTTATCAAACAGTGTTTTTCCCATTTTTGTTCCCTATTGTTTTAGCAAGCGGGCGATTATAGAAGCACCCCAACTCCGATCAAGACATTCCTAACGCTTTCTCAGAAAACCCTAAATTTTACCGATTCCCCTCCCTCTCCGGGTTGTAAGTTCAAGATATGAGCGAATGGAAGATTTTCGCAAAAAGACGGGACTAACCACGATGACTCTATCCATATTATTCTTTAAATACCCCGTTAACATTGCCGTTTTTCCCATAATTAAACCATAAATAATCTGAGCACATTAACCCTCTGATAAAATGCTCCTCACATATAAGCAGAATATCAGGGCCATCTTTTTCAAGCGGCTTGCATAAAACTTCACCCGACTCATCGAATAAAGAATCAGAACCAATCTTGGCATGTTTTATACTGACAACTTCATAGGGTTTTGAATTAGTATTTTTTCCTTCTTCGGCAATAGTCCACAATCGTTCACCATCCCATCTGGATTTAAACATCTCACCGCATATTTTTGAGTAATATAACACAACCACATCCTTACCATAATTAACATTGTTTATATTATTACATGATGTTAATAATAATATTAGGTATATAGACAATAAAATTTTCATAGCAATCTCAATTAACAAAACGGGCTGATCCCGTAATCAAGTAATTTCACGCAAATGCTCCCATTTTCTACCCGCTCGCTCGGGGCGGCCGATCCGTCGAGCACCCTTTTGCCAGCATAGAAGCGTAAAAAAACGGAGAGTCAAAACAATCGAGGCGCAACGGGGCAAACGGCGAGCCCGTTTCAATAGGTCTTTCCCGTGCGGCGATAGGCAAAGGAGGGGCCAACCCACGGCCAGAGGCGGGATGGTTTTTCCGACTCCAGTTCCTTCTCCATCTCGTCCGGCAGCTCGGGGAAAAAATCAAGTTGGGTCAGCTCCTCTACCTCGTCGATACTCACCAAACATTTTCTAATCCGGGTAAAATCAGGAGAATCCTTCGACACCAAAAACGCCAGCGCACGCAGCTTGCCTTTATGTTCATCGACCATGATTTTATAATAAGCCGTCGGAATCGGAACGCCTGACGCCATCGTTTCAATTTCGCCCTCAAAAACCGGCCCGGTAATCACCCAGACATCGCTGAAAAAGAGACCATATTTTTCCGCCACCCGCATTTCCAGGTCCTTCCAGAGCTGGCGATTGATGCTGGGCGTCTGCGGAATGACATTCGTCATCTGAAAGGTTTCAAGCTGCGCTTCGCGCCCATAGCGCGTCGCGATCCCATAACTCGGAGCCATATGCCCACGATCATATCCGGAGCTGGTATAATCGTCGTGACTCACGCGCGCCAGCGTTCGTCGATCCGTACTAAAATTGCCCGGGCGGTCCTCCGACTCCAGCGTAGGCACATCAAAGATTCGATACGCCACCCAAAGCGGATTTAAAAGTTCATCGCTATAGCCCACGATAAAGCCCTCATTAAGGAGAATCTTGAGCGGCGCTGAATGGTCGCCTGTCTGCAGAGGTCGACCAGCATAAAGAGATTCTTCCCCGTACCACTGATCCATCTTCACTTCGGCATCGCAGCCTATCAGCGCCAGATCATCCCAGTCCCGTAAAGTCTGATACCCAGTTCGGACCATCGTCCGGTCAAAATCGGGAAACTGCCTACGCACTAACGCCCGCACGGGGTCCGGCAATGAATAATAACCCACCGGAACCAGTACATACAACAACCCCAAACCCACCGCTATAAGAAGCGACTTACGGAAAACAAATCGTATAATACCCGTACGCATGAATCCCCTCTAACCCCTTTCAACAGGGGCTACGTTTCATTAAACTAAAAAAGAGCCCTCCTCTTGTGTTAGCTGGCGCTACCAAGAGGAGGAGTCTCACTAACCCTAAACTCATAGGAGAA
>JAAYDL010000372.1 GCA_012729265.1 Lentisphaerota bacterium
CAAGATGGCTGCGGTACGGGAGCAGGGCCGCCAAGATGGCTGCGGTACGGGAGCAGGGCCGCCAAGATGGCTGCGGTACGGGAGCAGGGCCGCCAAGATGGCTGCGGTACGGGTAGCGCCTCCGCTGCGCTGGTGGCGCTTTTCGAGAATGGCCGAATGTGCATGAGCCGGCGCGTAGCGCAGGCTGTACTGATTAATACCTTTGTTTGGGGATTTATTTGCAAGGAATGGATGAAAAGCAACGAATTGACAATCATCCTGCCCTGAAATCATTTTGCCTGACATAAAACCTCCGAGTCCTCTGTACCCTCCAGCGTAGCGGGTGGTGAATGATCTTGACCTCAAAGAAGAGAAGAGGGAGGGGAAAATGGATCAATTATTTTGTCCTAATTATTCTGTCTAAATAGATTGTTTTTCGGGGTCGGCCTGCTCCGCGACGTGGCAGCCAGGATGGCTGCGGTACGGGGGGAGGGCCGCCGCAAAACGGTTCTTTTAAAAATCTGCAGAAGGGGCAAGCGGTAAGAGTCGTGCGCGAATGACTCGTTGCGTAATTAAGGTTGCGAAGTGTGGCAAAACGGTTAATCTTTGGGCCTTTTAACCGTGAGAATAAATATGGCCGTTTTACCCAATAGAGAGACATTTTTAGAGAAGGCGAAGCAGGGGAATCTGGTGCCGGTGTGGAAGGAAATTCTGGCCGACCAGGAAACGCCTGTTTCGGCGTATGAGCGGGTGCGGACCTATCTGCGCGAACGCGATCAGGCTTCGCATACTTATCTGCTGGAAAGTGTTGAGGGCGGCGAAAATATCGGGCGTTACTCTTTCATCGGCGGAACCCCGCGCACCATTATTCGGGCGTATGGGCGTCGGGTGGAAATTTCCACCGTGGGCAACGAGCGGGTTGTGCTCGACGATGTCGATCCGCTGGATGCGCTGAAACAGCATATGGCGCAGTTTTCGCCGGTGGTCGACGATCCGTCGCTGCCGCGCTTTATCGGCGGGGCGGTGGGCTTTATCGGCTATGATATGGTTTCTCAGTTTGAACCGCGGGTTCCGGTGATTCCCAACGATGAGATCGGCAATCCCGATATGGTCTTTATGGTGACCGATGGCCTGATTATTTTTGACCGGGTGAATCATCGCCTGAAGATTGTGGCGAACGCGCATATTAACAGCGACCCGGATGCGGCGTACGATCAGGCGCTGGCGCAAATCGATGAATTGTGCGAGGCGTTGAAGGCGCCGGTTGAGCGCGTGCTGATTGAATCGCACGACGAAGTGGAGCCGCTGATTCCTCGATCGAACACGACGAAAGAAGAATTTATATCGATGGTCGAGAAGGGGAAGGAATATATCCGCTCCGGCGATGTGATTCAGGTGGTGCTCTCGCAGCGGTTTGAGGTCGATAACGAGGCCGATTCGCTGGACGTGTACCGGGCGCTGCGCGCGATTAATCCCTCGCCGTATATGTTCTGTCTGGATATGGGCGAAAGTGCTATGGTGGGCACCTCGCCTGAGATTCATGTTCGTTGCGAAGATAAGCGGGTGGAGGTGCGTCCGATTGCCGGAACGCGGCCGCGCGGAAAGAGTGCCGAAGAGGATCAGCGGTTTGAGCGCGAACTGCTCGCCGATCCGAAGGAGCGGGCGGAGCATATTATGCTGGTGGATCTGGGGCGCAACGATATCGGCCGCGTGTGCGATTTTAACAGCGTGTGCGTCGAAGACCTGATGGTGATTGAGCGCTACAGCCACGTGATGCATATTGTTTCCGACGTGACCGGGCATCTGTCGGATGAGCACGATGAATACGATGTGATGCGCGTAACGTTCCCCGCCGGTACCGTGAGCGGCGCGCCGAAGATTCGGGCGATGGAGATCATTGCCGAGCTGGAAAAAAGCAAGCGTGGTCCCTACGCCGGAGCGGTGGGCTACTTCAACTATAACGGAAACGTTGACTCCTGCATCACGATCCGTACCGTGATTTTGGATAAGGGCAAGGCCTACATTCAAGCCGGCGCGGGCATTGTCGCCGACTCTGTCCCGCTGTTGGAATACGAAGAAACGCAGAACAAAGCACGCGGTATGATGAAAGCGCTTGCGCTTGCAAAACACTACTACGAAGCCCGAACAGAGAAATAGGTCTCTCGCCAAGACGCAAAGGCGCTAAGACATGACTGAAAATGAAATAGCAAAACTCATTGTTGATGTCGTATTTCATATTCATAAGGAAACAGGGCCGGGGTTGCTTGAGAGTGTGTATGAAGCTATTTTGGCGGATGAGTTAGAACAGCGGGGTTTGCTTGTTGAACGTCAAATATCAGTCCCTGTTGTCTATAAAGGGCGGGTTTTTGATGAGGGGTTTAGGGCCGATTTGGTCGTTAACACGAAGGTTATTGTTGAGCTCAAATCAGTTGAGCTGGTAAAAGATGTTCATAAGAAGCAATTACTGACCTATTTGAAGCTGGCAGATAAGAGGCTTGGATTGCTCATTAATTTTGGAGAGTCGCTCATAAAAAATGGGATTACACGGGTCGTGAATGGCCTATAACCTTGGCGTCTTGGCGCCTTTGCGAGAGATATTATGATTTTGGTGATCGATAACTACGATTCGTTTACGTTTAACCTCGTGCAGTATCTGGGTGAACTCGGCGCTGAGATGCAGGTCTTTCGGAACGATAAAATTACGGTCGAAGAGGCCGTGGCGCTGAAGCCGGAAAAGGTGCTCGTCAGTCCGGGGCCGTGCACGCCCAAGGAGGCGGGCGTTTCCTGCGATATTATCCGCGAATTCGGTCCGCGCCTTCCGCTTCTTGGCGTTTGTCTGGGACATCAGTCCATCGGCGAAGTCTACGGCGGAAACGTCGTACGCGCAGATCGACTCATGCATGGAAAGACATCGCCGATACTTCACAAAGAGAAGAGTGTGTTTAAAGGGCTGCCGAGTCCGTTCGACGCCACGCGCTATCACTCGCTCATTATCGAGCGCGATTCACTTCCGGACTGTTTGGAGATTACCGCCTGGACCGCCGAAGGCGAGATTATGGGCGTTCAGCACAAAGAGCATCCGGTGCACGGCGTCCAGTTCCATCCGGAATCGATCCTGACCCGCGAAGGTAAAAAGCTGCTTCAGAACTTTCTGGATCTGTAAGTTGTGATGAGTAACGAGTGATGCGTAATTGACGGGGTTCTTGGTCGACGTAGCATTCTACGTTTCACGACTCAATTCCTATACTGATTCACGATCGGCATGCGGCGGTCGCGGTCGAAGGAGCGGGGGGTAATTTTTACGCCGGGCGGGGATTGGCGTCGTTTGTATTCGCTGAGTTCCACGGCGTTCACGACGCGGCGGACGAGCGCTTCGTCGTATCCCTTTGCGGTAAGGCTGTCGATGCCCATGTCGTTTTCCACATAGTCCATTAGAATGGGGTCGAGCACGTCGTAGGGCGGAAGCGAATCGGTGTCTTTTTGGTCGGGCCGGAGCTCAGCGGAGGGCGGGCGCTCGATGATGCTGGGCGGGATGACCGGCGTGTCGCTCTGTTCATTGCGCCAGCGGCAGAGGTCGAAGACGAGTGTTTTAGGAACGTCCTTAATGACGGCAAATCCGCCAGCCATATCGCCGTAGATGGTGCAGTAGCCCATGGCCATTTCGCTTTTGTTTCCGGTGGTGAGCACCAGCCAGCCATATTCATTGGAGAGCGCCATGATCAGATTGCCTCGAATGCGCGCCTGCAGATTTTCTTCAGCCAGCCCCGGCTTTTTATCGGAACCCCAGACCTTCGCCAGTGAATTTTTAAATTCTTCATACAGCGGTTTGATGGGCACCTCATAAAACTCAATGTCGAGAATTCGGGCCATCTCATAAGCATCGCTGAGCGTGCAGGAGGAGGAATATTGCGTCGGCATCGTAACCGAAGCTACGCGCTCCTTTCCCAGCGCATCGACCGCAATGGCCAGCACCAGCGCAGAGTCAATTCCGCCGCTGAGGGCCACGACCACGCGCTTGAATCCGATTTTGTTAACGTAATCGCGGAGGCCGAGCGTGAGCGCTGTATAAACCTCTTCCAGATCGGGGAGGGACAACTCCTTGCGGTTTTCGACATGCCCTCCATGGTCAAAATAAAGCAGGTCTTCCTGAAACTGCTTGGCCCGGGCGCACAGCTCTCCGTTGGAGGAAAAAACCATGCTGGCTCCATCAAAAACCAGTCCATCCTGTCCGCCGACCGCGTTGCAGTAAAGCAGCTCCGCCCCCAGTTTTTTTGCAGTCTCCGAGAGCGTCTGAATTCGATGGTTCAACTTTCCACGATGATAGGGCGATGCAGAGAGGTTGATCAGCAGGTCAATATTTTCGTTGTTCAGCCGTTCCACGGCGGCCCCGCAGGGAAACCACGAATCTTCGCAGATGTGAACGGCCGCGCGTTTGCCGTTCATCACAAAAATGAGCGATGTGTCGCCAGGTTTAAACAGCCGCTTTTCGTCGAATACGCCATAGTTAGGCAGGAGCATTTTGTGGTATTCGCCGATCGCCTCTCCGCCGTGAAATACGATGGCGGCATTATATTTGGTTCCCGCGCGAAAAACGGGGGCCCCCACAACGATGTAAGGTTCCGGAGGCAGCTCCTTCGCAATGCGCTTCAGCTGAACTTCACAGTCGGCGCAAAAATGATCCTTCAGAACAAGATCCTCCGGCGGATAGCCGGAGATCGTCAGTTCCGGGAAAATAATCAGCTGTGCACCGGCATCCGCGGCTATTCGGGCCTTTTCAATGATGAGATCGGCGTTGGCCTGTAGGGCTCCGACGGTCGGGTTGATCTGTACTAGTGTTGATTTTAACAAGCGCTTACTCGTTGTCGGAGTCGCCGGCCATTTTGAAGGGCGTGGAAACGGCGGTTCCCGTCGTTTTAATGGCGGTGGAGGCGGCCGTTCCGGCCACCTTTACGGGGGTGGTGACGAGTGCGCATCCACTTGCTGAGCTCAGGATAAAGAGGATCAAAAGAAAGCGGTGTGCCATCTGTTTATCGCCGATAATTCGGTGCCTCCTTCGTGATTTTAATATCGTGCGCATGCGCTTCGATCGATCCGGCGTGCGATACACGAACGAAGCGCGCGTTTTCCTTCAGGGCCGGAATGTTCTTTGTGCCGCAGTAGCCAAGACTGGCTTGGAGTCCGCCGCAGAACTGTTTCAGCACCTTATTCACGGTTCCGGCGTAGGGGACCATACCTTCAATGCCCTGTGGAACGAGATCGTCTTCATCGCTCAAACCATAGCGTTGGCGGCTGCCTTCGCGCGATTTCATGGCATCGAGGCTGCCCATGCCGCGGTAAATGACAAACTGGCGTCCGTCATAGATAATTTTTTCGCCGGGGCTTTCTTCTGTTCCGGCAAGAACGGAGCCCATCATGGCCGAGTCTGCTCCGGCTACAAGTGCTTTCGCAATATCACCCGAGTTGCGGATACCGCCGTCCGCGATGACCGGAATCTCTCCCTTAAGCGCGTTGGCGGCTGCATAAATGGCTGAAATCTGTGGAATACCCACACCGGCCACTACGCGGGTGGTGCAGATGGAGCCGGGGCCGATGCCGACCTTAACCGCGTCAGCGCCGGCATCGCGCAGGGCAAGTGCCGCTTCGCCGGTGGCAATGTTGCCGCCGATTACGTCGATATGGGGAAATTTATTCTTTACCCATGCGACCATATCGATCACGCCCTTCGAGTGGCCGTGCGCGGTGTCTACCACGAGAACGTCGACTTCAGCCTGATTAAGCACTTCCGCGCGCGCATAGTCGCCGGGGCCGATGGCAGCGGCCACGCGCAGGCGATACCGCGCATCCCGGTTAAAGAGGGGATCTTCATTTTCAATCAGGCGACGGACGTCGGTATAGCTATAGAGCCCAACGAGTTTCCCGTTTTCGATCAGCGGCAGCTTTCCAATCTTATGCTGCTGCATAATGTCATACGCCTGCCGAAGATTGGTGTTTGGAGCGGCAGTGATGATGTCGGTGGTCATTACGTCGGCCACTTTGGCGCGCTTGGCGCGTGAAAAGCGTACGTCTTTTGAGGTCAGGATGCCGGCCAGTTTGCCGTCGTCGTCCAGAATGGGGAAGCCGCTGAAGCCGAAGCCTCTTTCCGCCTGCCGAATGGAAATCGTTTCGAGGGTGTCGTTTACGTTAAAGGTTATCGGTGAAGCGATCAGCCCGTTGAGGTGATTCTTTACCCGGCTGACATGTTGGGCCTGAACTTCCGGTTCCAGATTTTTGTGAATGACTCCGATGCCGCCGAGCATGGCCATAGAGATGGCCATGCGTGCTTCCGTTACGGTGTCCATGGCGGCACTGAGAAAGGGAATGTTCATCGTAATGTTGCGGGTCAGCCTGGTCGAAATGTCGGTATCGCCCGGAAGAAAGTCCGCATACTGGGTGATCAGCGAGACATCGTCGAAGGTAAGTCCTTCATAAGGGAAGGTTTGCATGAAATCATCAATATATTTATTTCGGCTCATATTTTGCATCCTTTTGCCGCGTCATTCTGTGCATATTGGCCAGAGGAGTCAAGAACCGTATTTACAGGACTTTGGCTTCGGACCCTATCGAAGGCTGAAAGCCTGCGCCAAAGCAATAATTAGTTGGCTACGCTTTTTGTTAAAAAGCTCTGTTTTTCAGGAAATGGGCTTGACGGGCATAGGGGGCTGAGTTATACGTGATAAAAATAATAATCAAATCATTGTTTTCAGGAGGTTCGGTATGAAATTGTCTACGAAAGGGCGCTATGCAACGCGTATTCTGCTCTGTATTTCACGATTACAGGGGGATCAACCCGTTCCTAAAAAGAAGATAGCCGAGCTGGAGGGAATTTCCACCGACTATATTGAACAAATCATGGTTCCGCTGAAAAATGCCGGGCTGGTCAACAGTGTGCGGGGATTACGCGGCGGATTTCGTTTGGCGAAAGAGCCGACGGAAATCACGGTGTACGATGTGCTGTCGGCATCGGAGGGAAATATTAATCTGGTCGGGTGTTTGGCTGAAGGCTGTAACCGATCAGATGAATGCGTCGTTCAGCGTGTCTGGCAGGGTGCCAGCGGCGTATTAAAGGACTATTTTTCAAAAATTACGCTCAAGGAACTACAGGATGACTATGAAGAGCGTTTAAAAAACGAACCCATCATGTTTAACATTTAACGGAGGAATCAAGATGCCTTTATACAACAATATAACCGAAACCGTCGGGCACACCCCGCTCGTGAAACTCAATCGGATATCTGAAGGACTCAAAGCGACCATTGCTGTTAAGTTGGAGTCGCGCAATCCCCTTTCGAGTGTAAAAGACCGAATCGGTGTGGCAATGATTGAGGATGCGGAGAAAAAAGGGCTGATCCATCCCGGTTCTACGTTGATTGAGCCTACCAGCGGGAATACCGGAATCGCGCTCGCGTTTACGGCGGCAGCCAAAGGGTATAAACTGATTCTTACGATGCCTGAGAGCATGAGTATTGAGCGCCGACGCCTGTTGAAGGTGCTGGGTGCTGAGTTGGTGCTGACCCCGGCCGGAGAAGGAATGCCGGGCGCTATCCATGCCGCAGAGGAACTGATCCGGAAAAATCCGAATGCCATTATGCTTCAGCAATTTGATAATCCGTCCAATCCGAGGATTCATCGTGAAACCACCGCGGAGGAGATCTGGGATGATACGGATGGTAAGGTGGACATTTTTGTGGCTGGTGTAGGAACGGGCGGAACACTCAGCGGGGTCGGTTCGAGGCTCAAAGAAAAGAATGCTCAGATCAAAGTGGTTGCCGTGGAGCCGAAAAGCTCATCCGTGATTTCGGGAGGCAAGCCGGGAGCGCATAAGATTCAGGGTATCGGAGCTGGGTTTATTCCCAACAACCTCCAGATGGATCTGATTGACGAAATCATTCTTCTGGATGGCGATGAAGCCGGGGCGACGGCTCGGCGACTTGCCAAGGAGGAGGGTATTCTGTGCGGTATTTCCGCAGGAGCAAATGTTTTTGCTTCGCTTGAATTGGCAAAACGCCCCGAAAATGAGGACAAACTGATTGTCACGGTGATTTGCGATACCGGAGAACGCTATCTCTCCACATGGCTCTTTGAGGAAGCATAGAGCATTCTAAGGGCCCGGGTTTTATGCCCACTCTCGGGCGCGCTCGACGGCGCGGCGCCATTGGGTGAGTCGGGCTTCGGCTTCGTCCGTGCTGATTTGCGGCTCAAAGATGCGGTCAATTTGTCGGATGGCGGATATTTCTTCGAGAGAATCCCAGAATCCGACGGTGAGGCCGGCGAGGGCGGCGGCTCCGAAGGCGGTGGATTCGATCATCGCCGGACGCTCGACGGGAATCTGGAGCAGGTCGGCCTGAGTCTGCATCAGTAGGTTGTTGACGCAGGCCCCGCCGTCGACGCGCAGCTGTTTGATACGGGTTCCGAGATCGCGCTCCATGGCCCGGAGCAGTTCGACCGACTGGAAGCACATCGATTCCAGCGCGGCGCGGGCGATGTGAGCTTTACCGGTTCCGCCGGTGAGGCCGATAATGGTTCCGCGGGCGAGGGGGTCCCAATAGGGCGCGCCGAGGCCCGAAAAGGCAGGAACCCAATAGACGCCGCCATTATCGGGAACGGTTTGGGCGAGCGGCTCAATTTCGGCGGCGTTCTGGATGATTCCCAGTTTGTCGCGCAGCCAATGTATGGTGGCTCCCGCAGTGAATACGCTGCCCTCAAGGGCGTAGCAGGTTTCGTTCGGGCGTTGCCAGGCCATGGTGGTGAGGAGCTTGTTTTGCGATTCGGTCGGTGCGTCGCCGGTATTCATGAGCATGAAGCAGCCGGTGCCGTAGGTATTTTTGGCGGAGTTCGGTTGAAAACAGGCCTGCCCAAAGAGCGCCGCATGCTGATCTCCGGCAACACCGGCAATGCGGCAACCGGACTGGCAGAGAAATTTATTGACTGATCCGTAGAGCGTGCCGGAAGGTTTAATTTCGGGCAGCAGACTGTGCGGAATTTCAAGAAACTGCAGCAGCTCGTCGTCCCACGTCAACGTATGAATGTTAAAAAGCAGCGTACGCGATGCGTTGGAGACATCGGTGGCATGCACTTCGCCTTTGGTGAGTTTCCACAGCAGCCAGGAATCGATGGTGCCGAAAGCCAGCTCGCCACGGTCGGCCTGTGCGCGTGCTCCGTTTACGTGGTCGAGCATCCATTTAATCTTGGTGCCGGAAAAATAGGGGTCGAGATAGAGCCCGGTGGCTCGGTGAAAGCGAGGTTCCTTCCCTTCGTCTTTTAGTTTTCGGCATAGATCGGCGGTACGGCGGTCCTGCCAGACGATGGCGGGATAAATGGGTTCGCCGGTTTTTCGGTTCCAGAGAATGGTGGTTTCGCGCTGGTTGGTGATGCCGATCGCCTCAATGTCTTCAGTGTGCACGCCGGCTTGGTGCATGGCCAGATGAGCGGTTTTTTCCTGTGTTTTCCAGATTTCTTCCGGGTCGTGCTCGACCCATCCCGGACGCGGATAGTGTTGCGTAATTTCCTGCTGTGCAACGGCACGCAATCCGCCCGAACGATCAAACAGGATCGCTCGGGAGCTGGTTGTTCCTTGATCCAATGCCAGAACGCATTTCATGTGAGGGAGTATAGAACGGCATTCGTTTTGAAAAAGGATTTTTTTGGCAAATTGTTCAGTCAGAACAAAGGATTGAGTTAAGGCGCTGTAATGGATTGTTTTCCGGTTTTTTGTTGATAAAGTCTCTCCTTTAAATCATATACGACGCTTTTTCCGGGGGAAAACCTACATGCGGATTGTAATTCTTGGAGCAGGAAATGCCGGACGTCAGCTTGCACAGCGATTGTGTGAAGAGAAGCATTCGGTGGTGATGGTGGATGTCGATCCAGAGGCGTTGTCTCAAGCGGAGGCGGGGCTCGACATACTTACGCTGTGTGGTCAGGGAACGAATCCGACGGTGTTGGAGGCTGCGCAGGTTCATAAGTCGGATCTGTTGATTGCGGTCACCGATAACGACGAGGTCAATGTTTTGGCCTGCCTGTTGGCCAACGCGGCCGGCGTGAAGGGCAAAATTGCGCGCGTGACCAATCCCGATTTCCTGAACGGTTCTACTCACTACGATCTACACGGAATGGGCATTGATCTGGTGATCAATCAGAAGCAGGAGTGCGCCCGCGAGGTGTACAACATGCTCAAGATTCCGGGAGCACTGGAGGTGTTTGATCTGTTTGCGGGCAAGGTGATGGTGGCCGGATTCCGTGTAACGTTGTCGAGTCCGCTGCTGGATCGCACGCCCGCGGAATGCGATCGGCTGGACCTCATTCAGCACGTTCGTGTGATTGCTGTTCGTCGGGGCGATGAATTGGTGATTCCGCACGGCGATACGCTGTTTAAGAAGCAGGATGTGGTCTATTTGGTCGGTCAGCGCGAAGATATAACGAACTTTTTCAGCTGGGTGTGCCCGGATATTAAGCCCTTCGAGAAGGTGATTATTGCGGGCGGCGGCGATCTGGGGTTGATGCTGGCCCAGTTTATTGAAAATGAGGTCGATTGTGTGCTGTTGGAACGCGACGAAGAGCGCGCACGCTACTGTTCTGCGGCGCTGAATAAGACCCTGATTCTGCGGGCCGATGCGCTGATGGAGAGTACGCTGGATGAGTCGGGGATGAATGAGAATACGGCCTTTGTTGCGCTGACGGGGGACGATGAAGGCAATATCATGAACTGCCTGATGGCACAGAAGAAAGGGGCCTCGTTTACGGCCACGCACATTACGCGAACCGATTTTATTCCGGTGGTCGAACAGCTCTATCTGGTGAACCGTGTGGTGAGTCCTTATATTTCCACGACGAATGCGATTCTGCATTGGCTGCGCTCGAAGAAGGTGCATACGGCGTCGCTGCTGCATAATCTGCCCGGCGAGCTGCTCGACGTGATGATTGAAGAGGACGGAAAGCTTGCGGGTAAAAAAATTCGCGAAATCAAGCTTCCTTCCAAGGCGATCATTGCTACGGTGCTTCGCGAGGGTGAGGTGTTGACGGCAACGGGCGATCTGATGTTGGTGCCGGGCGATCAAGTGCTTATTTTCTGCCATCCAACGGCGGTGAAGAAGATTCATGCCCGGCTTTTATGATCGAATATTGGTTGCTATTTAATGGATATTTAACTCCGTACGCATTGCCCTGAACGTATTATGAACAAACGAGCCGTATTTCATTTGGTTGCATACATGACGCTGGTGATCGGTCTGGCGATGATCGGCTGTGCCGGAATTTCGTGGCTGTATGATGAGCCTTCGAATATTCGCTGGAGCCTGATTCAGTCGGGGTTGATCGCGGTGGTCAGTGCGGCGGGCATGGGTTGGTTCTCGCGCGGCGACATCAACCTTTCGCGACGAGACGGTTTCGGTGTGGTGACCTTTGGGTGGTTTTTTGCAACGCTCTTTGGATCGCTGCCCTATATATTTTCCGGCGTCATTCCGCATCCGGTTTCGGCCATGTTTGAGACGATGTCCGGGTTTACCACGACCGGGGCGTCGGTGTTGAGCAATCTGGAGGAAATACCGCACAGCATTCACTTTTGGCGTGCGCTGACGCACTGGTTCGGCGGCATGGGCGTATTGGTGCTTTGCGTGGCCATTCTTCCGTTCCTTGGCGTGGGCGGTATGCAGATTTATCGAGCAGAGATGCCGGGTCCCTCAAAGGATCGGCTTACGCCGCGTATCACCACCACGGCCAAGCTGCTCTGGGGGGTTTATGCGCTGCTGACGCTGATCGAAGCGGTGCTGCTTAAATTGGCCGGCATGAACTGGTTCGATGCATTCTGTCACGCCTTTGGCACGATATCGACCGGCGGGTTTTCAACGTACTCAGCTAGCGTTGGTCACTTTGGAACGCCCGTTCATATCATCATTATGGTCTTTATGTTTCTAGCCGGGATCAACTTTTCGCTGCACTATCACGCGCTCACCGGCAAGCCGGGGCACTATTTTAAAGATTCCGAGTTTCGCTTTTACTTTTTCTTTCTGATCGGCACGACCCTGTTTCTCACCTTCAATATCTGGAGCCACGACTGGGCCTCCTTTGGGCGCTGCCTCCGCGATGCCTCGTTCACGGCGACCTCGATTGTTACGACCACAGGCTTTTGTACGGCGGACTTTGATCAGTGGCCCAATGCATCGCGGCTGCTGTTGGTGCTGATGATGTTTGTCGGCGGCTGCGCGGGTTCAACCAGCGGGGGCATGAAAGTGATGCGCGTCTTCATTATGTTCAAGAAAATGGTGCGCGAGATGAAGCTCTTTATGCGCCCTTCGTCGGTGATACAGATGAAGCTGGGCGGCAAGCCGGTGGAGCAGGAAATTGTTTCGCACATCTCCGCGTTTTTCGGGATCTTTGTGCTGATCTTTGCTCTCGGTTCATTTGTGATGACCTTCTTTACGCCCGATCTTGAAACGGCGGCCACCTCCGTAATTGCCACGCTCGGCAATATTGGTCCGGGGCTCAATGCGGTCGGTGCGACGCAGAATTATGCAGCGATTGCGCCGGCGGGGCAGGGGCTGTTGACCTTTTTTATGCTGCTCGGTCGCCTAGAACTCTACACCGTGCTGATCCTTTTCCTTCCCAGCTTCTGGAAAAAATAGGCCGACATCCCGTGCTCGACCGATTTTTCGGCAATTTGGCTGGCCGAAATGAGCTTCATTCGACGCTTACTTTCAACAACGTGCTTAGTTGTATAAAAGAAAGAGCTGAATGGTAAAGGTGTCGAATGGTGGCCGGATTGTCGCTGTTGTCGTTCTGATGCAATTTGCTGCGATGCTGTTTCGAGATGTGCCGCAACTTTTCCCATCGGGAATGGGTTGAAATCGACTGAAGAGATATCGTTTTCATGATCCTGTTAGATTTTAAAAACAGACGATTCGATTGGGGGTTTGGAAAGCCAATGTCCGGCCCTATGGTGGTTTTCTTCCTGATGATGTGTTCCATGCTGCCTGGGGTTGTCCAGGCGCAATCGAAAAACACCTTGTGGTATAATCGTCCCGCCGAATATTTCGAGGAGGCGCTGGTGCTGGGTAATGGCAAGGCCGGAGCGACGGTTTTTGGCGGCGTCGGGTCGGACAAGATCTTCCTGAATGATGCGACGCTTTGGAGCGGCGAGCCGGTCGATCCATACATGAACCCAGAGGCCTATACGAACATACCTGCAATTCGTGAGGCGCTGGGCAACGAGGATTATCGAACAGCTGAACGCCTGAACAGGAAGGTTGAAGGAAAGTTTTCCCAATCCTACGCGCCTTTAGGAACCCTGTTTATCCAGTTTGATCATCAGGATGGTTTTGAAAACTATCGCCGGGAACTCGATATCGCAAACGCCATTGCCACGGTCAGCTATGACGGGGATGACGCAACTTTTACCCGTGAATACTTTGTTTCGCATCCGGACCAGATCATGGCGGTGAAGCTTTCGGCCAGCAGGAAGGATTCGCTCAGCTTCAGGGTGCGGTTCGAGAGCGAACTCAAGTATTCGACTTCGGGACAGGATCATATCCTGCGAGTCGATGGCTATGCGCCGTATCACGCGGAACCCGACTATCGGGGAAACATGCCCAATGCGGTTCGTTTTGATGAGGACCGGGGAACCCGCTTTTCCACGTATGCAACGCTCCAGACCGACGGCGGGCAGGTTGCTGTTTCCAACGGAGCGTTGAGCGTGACCGGAGCCGACGAGGCGATCCTGTATGTTTCGATGGCGACCAGCTTTAACGGGTTCGACAAGGATCCGGCCAAGGAGGGATTGGACAATCGAGCCATGGCCTCCAGGCAGTTGGCGGATGCGTCCAGCCTGGCGTATGAACAACTCAAGCAGCGGCATCTCGCTGACTACCAAGCCTTCTTCAGCCGGGTGGAATTGGATCTGGGAGAAACATCTGCTCCCGACGTGCCGACCGATGAGCGGCTGAAGCGGTATACGCAGGGGGCCGAGGACAAGAATCTGGAAATCCTTTATTTCCAGTATGGCCGCTATCTGTTGATTTCAAGCTCTCGGACCGATGGGGTGCCGGCCAATTTACAGGGGATTTGGAACCCGTATATGCGTCCGCCTTGGAGCTGCAACTACACGATGAACATCAACGTGGAGGAAAACTATTGGCTGGCCGAATGCGCCAACCTTGCCGAGATGCACCAACCATTCCTGACGTTTATCGGGAACCTTGCGGAAACTGGCAAGGTCACGGCGAAGACCTTCTACGGCGTGGGTCAGGGTTGGGCGGCTTGCCACAACTCCGACATCTGGGCCATGAGCAATCCCGTGGGCGATTTCGGGCAGGGCGATCCGGCGTGGGCGTGCTGGAACATGAGCGGGACTTGGGTGGTGACCCATCTCTGGGACCATTATCTCTATTCAGGGGATCGGGATTTTTTGAGGGAGTATGCCTATCCGCTGATGAAGGGCGCCGCGGAGTTTTGCCTAGGCTGGCTCGTGAAGGATAAGCAGGGATTTTTGGTGACATCGCCGTCCACGTCGCCGGAAAACTATTTCATCGCCCCCGATGGATTCAGGGGCGCGACGCTGTATGGCGGCACGGCCGACCTGGCCATGATCCGTGAATGCTTCCAGCAAACGATCGAAGCCTCCAAGGAGCTGGATGTGGATGCTGGATTCAGAAGCTCTTTGCAGTCGGCGTTGGACCAGTTGTATCCCTACCAGATCGGAGCGGGCGGCCATTTGCAGGAATGGTATTACGATTGGAAGGATGCCGATCCGCAGCACCGCCATCAGACCCACTTGTATGGATTGTATCCCGGCCGGCAGATTACGCCGGATCGGACGCCGGATCTGGCGACCGCGGCGCGGAAGACGCTGGAGATCAAGGGGGATAAATCCACGGGGTGGTCCACCGGCTGGCGCATCAACCTTTGGGCGCGTCTGCACGATGGCGAGCGGGCCTACAAAATCCTTCGGCAATTGCTGACCTATGTTGAACCCGACGGCGCGAGAAATATTAATTACACCGGTGGTGGCGGAACCTATCCCAACCTGTTCGATGCGCATCCGCCGTTCCAGATCGACGGCAATTTTGGCGGGGCCGCCGGCGTGGTGGAAATGCTTTTGCAGTCCAACGATGAAAGGGTTTCTCTCCTGCCCGCGTTGCCCGATTCGTGGGAAACCGGTTCGGTTTCAGGGATCTGCGCGCGCGGCGGTTTTGAGATATCCATGAACTGGAAAGATGGAAAGCTCGTGGATGTCTCTGTCTTGTCGCGAGCCGGGAACGATCTGGTGCTGGAATATGGCGGGAAGGTAGTGAATCTGGAAACGGAAAAAGGTAAAACCTATGCGTTTGATGCGTCGCTGCAACGATGAATGGGAACGTGTTGATGATGTAAAAATGGAAGGATGATGAAAATGAAAAAATATTGCATGGCGATTGTGGCTGTAGCCTGCGCGACTGGCGTGTGGGCACAGCAACCGGATTGGGAAAATGAAACGGTCATCGGGATTAATAAGGAGCCGGCGCGGGCGACCGGCGTTTCGTATTCTTCCGTCGATAGCGCAGTCCAGGCGTATGATCTGAAGAGGCCCGAAGATGCGCTCAAAAAATGGGCGAACTCGCCGTTTTATCAGTCGCTCAACGGCGAATGGAAATTTAATTGGGTCAAGCAGCCGAGCGAGCGCCCGGTCGATTTTTATAAAGTCAATTATGATGTTTCGGGCTGGGGAACCATCAAGGTACCTTCCAATTGGGAGCTACAGGGCCACGGCACTCCGATCTACTCCAACGTGACTTATCCCCATCCGCGTCAGCCTCCGAAGATCCTGGCGGACGTTCCC
The DNA here is from genome assembly GCA_012729265.1 of Lentisphaerota bacterium. GTDB lineage: Bacteria > Verrucomicrobiota > Kiritimatiellia > Kiritimatiellales > Pontiellaceae > Pontiella. The sequence goes on from JAAYDL010000372.1 coordinate 15,824, forward strand.
AGCCATTATACGGCAGCGAAGGAGCCGAATCCGGTCGGGAGTTATCGTCGGACGTTTACCATTCCTAAAAACTGGGACGGACGGGAAGTTTTCATCCATTTTGACGGGGTTTCGTCCGCATTCTATATCTGGGTGAACGGCGAAAAGGTGGGCTACAGCGAAGACAGCCGGACGCCGGCGGAGTTTGATATCAGTAAATATCTTAAGCCCGGCGAAAATGTGTTGGCGGTTGAGGTTTATCGCTGGTGCGACGGTTCCTATCTGGAAGACCAGGATTTCTGGCGGTTGAGCGGTATTTTCCGCGATGTCTATCTGCACAGTACGCCGAAGACCCGCATTCAGGATCTGTTTGTTTTGACCGATCTCGATGCCGACTATCAAGACGCCGATCTCAAATTGACGGTTACACTGGAAAACAGAGAGGCCGCTTCCGTACGACGCAGCGTCCGCGCCACGCTGGTTGATGCACAGGGCGTGAAATCGGAGCTGGGCGCTTCGGCTGTAGTGGATGTTGCTTCAGGCCTCAAGAGCGAAATTTTGATTGAGAAGACGGTGAAATCGCCGCTGAAATGGACGGCGGAAACGCCGAATCTCTACACGGTCGTTGTGGAGCTCCTCGACGCACAGGGAAACGTTCAGGAAGTGCGCGCCAGCACAATCGGTTTCCGCGAGGTGGAAATTAAAGACCAGCAGTTTTTTGTGAACGGGGTTTCCGTACTGCTTAAAGGGGTGAACCGTCATGAGCATGATCCGGATCTCGGCCACGCCTTGGAAATCGGTTCCATGATCAAAGATCTGGAGCTCATGAAGCAGTACAACATTAACACCGTGCGTACCTGCCACTATCCCGACCAGCCCATCTGGTACGACCTCTGCGACCTTTATGGCATCTTTATCGTCGACGAAGCCAACGTGGAATCGCACGGCATGGGCTACGGCAACGAAACCCTGGCGCGCGTTCCCAGTTGGGAAAAGGCGCACGTGGATCGCAATGTGCGCATGGTGCAGCGCGACAAGAACCACCCATGCGTGGTGATCTGGTCGCTCGGCAACGAAGCGGGCGGCGGTCCCAACTTTGCCGCAGCAGCGCAGGCGATTCGTGACATTGACCTTTCGCGTCCGCTCCATTATGAGCAGATGAATTCCGTGTGTGATATGGACAGCGTCATGTATCCCTCCGTGGACTGGCTGATCAATCAGGGGCGCAGTAATTCCGCGAAGCCGCAGTTTGTGTGTGAATATGCCCACGGCATGGGCAACTCCTGCGGCAACCTTCAGGAATACTGGGACGCGATCGAGGGCTCTCCGCGCCTGATCGGCGCCTGCATCTGGGACTGGGTGGATCAGGGTCTGCGGAAATATACGGGCAATGTCTTGGCCGACGGTTCGAAGGAGTGGTTCTTTGCCTATGGCGGCGACTATGGCGACAATCCCAACGACAACAACTTTTGCTGCAACGGCGTCGTGCCGCCGGATCGCGCAATTTCGCCTAAGCTGCTGGAAGTCAGCAAGGTGTATCAGTATGTCAAATTTGGGTTGGATGAAGGGAATAACGTTGCTCTGACCAACAAGTATTTCTTTACGAATCTCCAAGGATACACGCTCAAGTGGCAAGTGGAGGTGGACGGTAAAATTGTTTCAAACGGGCAATCCACGCTGCCCGGTTTGAACCCGGGCGAAAGCACGATCATTTCGATGAAATCGATTGGAAACCTAGCCGCTGTCGTGAAACCCGGTGCTGAGATGTTTTTAAATCTGCAGTTGGAACAGCCTGAGGATACGCTTTATGCAAAGGCTGGACACGTGGTCGCAGAAGAACAGTTTGCCCTTCATTCCGGTCTGGAAAAGGCGCGGCAGGTTGATTTGGAAAGTTTTGCTGATTCGGGTGCTGCACTCAAGCTGAAGGATGACGCGCGGGCCGTCGTGGTGTCGGGTTCTGATTTCAGTGTCGAGTTTAGTCGGGAATCCGGAGCGCTCAGCTCGCTGGTCTATAACGGAATGCAGATGATAGAAAACGGCGAAGGTCCGGAACTGAATCTCTATCGGGCACGCCTCGACAACGACAACTGGCTCGGCAACTCCATTCGTCAGGGCGGTCTGGATCGCTTGACCTATACCCTGAAGAGCATCGAAACGGAAAAGGTGCTCCCGGGGCTGCTGCGCGTTACGGTCGTTAAGGATGCGGTTATTCAGGCGCAGCAGGGCGGAAACCGTCGGCGCAATCCGCAGGGTCAGGAGGCCTCAGCCAGGAGCGGTCCTTCGATTCAGTATAAGACGGTTTATTCCATCTTTGCCGACGGCGTCATTCAGGCTTCCAACGAAGTCTACATCCAAGGGATTTCGCAGCTTCCGCGTCTCGGCGTTTCCTTCACAATGCCCAAGGCGTTCAATACCTTTACTTGGTACGGACGCGGCCCGCACGAAAACTATAATGACCGCAAGCGCAGTGCAAACGTCGGTCTCTACAGCGGTTCCGTGGCGGAGCAGTACGTGGATTATGTGCGCCCGCAGGATAACGGCAGCAAGTCGGATGTTCGCTGGGCGGCACTCACGAACGCCGAAGGAAAAGGGCTGTTGATGGTAATGGACGGCACGTTTGCCGTGAGCGCGCATCATAACACGGTTGCTGACTATGATAAGGCGCGGCATCCGACTGAACTGCCGACCCGCGACGAGGTGTATGTCTGTCTGGATGCAGGCCACTCTGGTCTGGGCGGAAACAGCTGCGGTCCGGCGCCGTTGCAGCAGTATATTTTGTATGCGAAGGACGTGATGCAGTTCAGCTATTCGTTCCGCCCCTGCGGTGAGGACATGGTTGCGAACGCGCGGATCCAGTACCCGGACACGCGCGCTCCGATCATTACGCGCGATCGTCAGGCCATGCTCTCCGTGGACGCGTTCCAGCAGGGCGTCGTGATGGTTCGTGTCAACAACGGCGAATGGAAAAAATATGGGGCCCCGTTTGAGGTGTCGGAGAAAGCAACCGTTGAAGCGCGGGTGGATCTCGGTACCGGGCTAACGAGCGATATCGGTCAGGCGGAGTTCCCGGAAATTCTTCCGCTGCTGAATCTGGATAAGAACCGATGGAGAGTGGTTTATGCCGACAGCGCTGAAGATCCCGGCGAGGGCCCGGCTGCCAATGCGATCGACGGAAACCCGTCGACCTTCTGGCACACCAATTGGTCGTCGTCCCGCGATCCTTTTCCGCACGAGCTGCAGATTGATCTCGGTCAGACGCTCAAGCTCGCTGGATTCACCCAGCTGCCGCGACAGGACAACGTCAACGGACGCATCAGAGAATATGCGTTTTATGTCAGCAACAGCACTACCGAATGGGGAGAACCCGTTGCTGCCGGATCGTTCGGGAATAGCGACCGGCTCCAAGAGGTCCGCTTCGATAAAATCGTCATCGGCCGTTATGTTCGGATCGTTGGGAAAAGCGAGTGGAACAATCAATACTACGCCTCAATGGGGGAACTCGATGTGATGGCCGTGAAGGAATAACCGTCTGACGTGACCACAAAAAAACCGCCATATTGATGGCGGTTTTTATGTGTTTACCGTTGCCGCCAAGATGGCGGCGAACGTAGCGCAGGCATCCTGCCTAAAAGTCGACGATGTTGGAAATGTAGCTGTCCAATTCGTCGATCGAGAGGCGGACCTGCTCCATGCTGTCACGGTCGCGGACGGTGACGCAGTTGTCTTTCTCGATGGTTTCGAAATCGACGGTCACGCACAACGGCGTTCCGATTTCGTCCTGCCGACGGTAGCGGCGTCCGATGGCGCCGTTCTGGTCGTAGAAGCACTTCCAGCGCTTGGAAAGCCGTTCGAAAAGACCGCGGGCTTTGGCCACCAGTTCTTCATTGTTTTTAACCAGCGGAAGTACCGCCACTTTGTACGGCGCAATGCAGGGCGCAAAGCGCATGACGGTGCGGACTTCGTAGCCTTCCGGTGCGCGTTTTGCACCGACTTCAGCGGTGAGCACCTCGCCGCCGTTCTTGGGAATCCACTCTTCGCGATAGGCTTCGCAGAGCAGCGCGAGCGCAATGCGGTCGACCCCGGCGGAGGGTTCGACGACGTGCGGAATAAAGTGCTCCTTCGTCTCTTCGTCGAAATATTCCATCGACTTGCCGCTGGCGTTCTGGTGCTGCGTGAGGTCGAAGTTGCCGCGGGCGGCGATGCCTTCGAGCTCCTGCGTGCCGAAGGGGAAGTCGTACAGAATATCGGTGCAGGCGGAGGCATAGTGGGCGAGGGCCTCGGCGGAATGGATGTCGCGGTGCATGCGGCCTTCGGGCAAGCCGACCTTTTCATACCATTTCAGGCGTTCAGTGACCCAGTATTCGTGCTGCTCGGCGTCGGTGCCGGGCTTGATAAAATATTCCAGCTCCATCTGTTCAAACTCGCGGGACCGGAACGTATAGTTGCGCGGATTGATTTCGTTGCGGAACGCCTTGCCGATCTGCGCGATCCCGAAGGGAACCTTGTTGCGGATCGTGGAGCAGACGTTGCTGAACTGCGCAAAAATACCTTGTGCGGTTTCGGGGCGAAGGTAGGCCACGTTGGAGCTCTCTTCAACCGGTCCGACGTAGGTTTTAAACATCAGGTTAAACGCGCGCGGCTCGGTGAGCGTGCCGGGCTCGTTGGTGTCGGGGCCGACGAGCTTGCTGTAGCGATCAAGCGGAATGTCGAGCAGAGCGACGGTCTCGTAGTCGTCCATCAGGGCGCTTCCGTTGGTCAGCTTTTTTGCCTTTTTCAAGCTCGCGGCGGGCTCGGTTCCTTCGTGGAAAGCAAACATGAGGGCGTCGGCATCGGTCTTGTGTTTGAACACCACGATCTGGTCGGCGCGGTAGCGGCCCTTCGTCTCGCGGCAATCGAGCATCGGGTCTTTAAAGTTGCCGACGTGGCCGGAGGCTTCCCAAACGCGCGGGTGCATGATGATGGCGCTGTCGAGGCCGACAATGTCCTCGCGCAGTTGCGTCATTGACTTCCACCAGCAGGCTTTAATGTTGCGCTTCAGCTCGACGCCGAGCGGGCCGTAGTCCCAAAAGCCGTTGATGCCGCCGTAGATTTCCGAAGTTTGGAAGATAAAACCACGCCGCTTGCAAAGGCTCACAAGGGCGTCCATTGTTACGTGATAATCGTTCGCTTTCATAAGGCGGGTGAGAATGCCCAAGCCCCTATACCGGGTCAAGAATGAAGGGGGAAAATGATGCGCGGCGGATAGGGCGCAGTGTTCCAGCTCGCCGCAATTCGCGAAGCAAACGCTTGAGGGGCTCGGGGGACTTAGTTTATTGCGGATCGTTGGGGGTAATGCCCCTCAGCTTGCTTCGAACAATTGTAGGGCTGGAATGGTCGTAGACCTTCCGCCGTGGCTGCGAACAATTGTAGGGCTGGAATGGTCGTAGACCTTCCAGCCGTGGCGGGAAGGCTTTCAGCCGTTCCAGCCCTACAATGATTAGATACCCGCTGCAATCAGCGGAGAGATTTATTAAAGGCAGCTGGAGGGCACCTGAATAATTTTTTCGGTGAGCATTTTGTCACCCGATGCTCGGATTAACCTGTAAAATTCGTCCGAGCCAAACGATATATTCATGTTTATGAGCGGTTTTCGCGGCGGAGCCGCCTCACTCTTTGCGGTAGATGGCGTCAAGGTCGTCGATCTGTTTAAGCAAAAACTGCTGCACGTCTTCGAGCGCCATGTTGTAAATGGCGGGGGCCACTTTTTCGATGAAGGCGTCGAGAATCTGCTCTGCGCGGAAGGTGCTGATCTCTTCGTCAAAGTCGTTGAAGTAGAGTTCAGTAATGGTCCGGCAGAGCTGCGCCTTCTGCTCTTCTTTGAGTTCGATTTTCATGGAACTATTCAAAGTCAAAGTGGTAATCGAGGCCGAGTTCGTTGCGCATGGTAATCATATCGCGCTGGAGCGCTTCGTTCACCGGAACGCCGGAGTCGGCGCGCGCGAGGCCCGCCAGATATTCCTTTTCGCCGCAGGTGTAGATGCGCTGGGCACCGGGGGCTTTGGCGGAGGCACGTAACGCACGGAGAATGTCGCCGGTGCGTGTCCGGAACTGTTCCGGTTCGCAGAAGCATTGCACATCGATGGCCATGAAGAAGTGACCGAGCTCGTAGGGCTTCAGGTTGCCGTCGGCATCGCGGTTGACGAGCTGCTGGAGAAAGGCGCCTTGCTGCAGTGCGGAGCAGAGCACTTCTACAACGGTGGCAAAGCCATAGCCTTTATAGCCGCCGGTCGTTTCGCCGATTCCTCCGATCGGCGCCAGTGCGGCCTCGCCGTTCACGAGGTCTTCAAGAATCTGTACAGAGTCGGTCTTGGTTTTGCCGTCGCGCCCTATAACAAGTCCTTCCGGGCAGTCGCGGCCTTCGCGGGCATATTGTTCAATCTTGCCGCGCTGAATGACGGAGGTGGCATAGTCGTTCACAAAGTCGAACGGTTCGTCGGTCGGGAAACCAAAGACCAGCGGATTGGTGCCGAGCATGTTTTCCACGCCGAAGGTCGGCGCAATGGAAGGCCGCGCGTTGGTTCCGGTGACGCCGATCATGTTTTCTGCGGTAGCCATGAGCGGATAGTAGCCCGCAATGCCGTAGTGGGTGGAGTTGCGCACCACGACCATGCCCATGCCGTATTTCTTCGCTTTATCGATCGCCATCTGCATAGAGCGCTTCGCCACGACCATGCCCATGCCGTGATGCCCATCGACGACCGCCGTGGAGAGGTGATCGCGCACGACCTCAAACTCGGTCACCGGCTGCTGGATTTTCTGATGAACAATCCGGTCGTAATAAATGGGTTTCAGACGGCCGATGCCGTGGGAGTCGATACCGCGTTTGTCGGAAGTAATCAGCACGTCGGCGCAGGTCTGTGCGTCGCTTTCCGGGACGCCGATGCCCTTGAAGACATCGATCATAAATTGTTCCATCTCATCGAACGGGATATGGTGCAGCATAAGAAATCCTCCGGTATTGATTTAAAATCATAGAAGTACCACGCCGCTTTATGCCGGATCAAGCATTGGGTGAGGATTGCGTATCACGTAATGAGTCATGCCTAAATGTGCTACGGATCAGTAGGGGCGTCCACTATGCGGTGGCGTTTAGAAGACCTGCCGAGGGTGCATGAGCCAGCGCGTAGCGCAGGCTGTACGGGAGTCGCACTCCATACCAATCCAACACCGTTCTTTGTTTTGTCTGCGGAAATAATAGATCTTAGGGGGAAAAGAATTGATTCACCAGTGTTGTCTTGTTAAAAAGTAAATTCAATTTATCGCGAGTCGCACAGAATTGTCTGCCGAACTCGTCTATAAACTGTTGTTCCGAGATTTTTAGACGACAACGCTCAACCAAATAAAGGAGAACTATGACAGACCAAAACACAACGATAACAGACATTCGCATTCCCTTTGGACGCATGGTGGCAATCATTCTAAAGTTTATGCTGGCCTCAATCCCTGCAATATTAATCCTGTACCTAATCATATTCGTGATACTGATTGCCTTAGGCGGCGGACTTGGAGGTCTTGCCCTGCTGTCAAATCTCAAATAGAGAAGCACGACATAGCGACTCCAGATGAGTCATTGCAGCGGTCCTCTTTTCGTACAGTTCTGAATGGTCATATTCCTCGCTAAGTCGAAGAGATCGCAGAGTTTTTATTCCGCATGTGCTCCGCGTCCTCTGTGCCCTCTAGCGCAGCGAGTGGTAAAAAACGAGTAGGAGGGACCGCCGGTGTCCATCACTAAAGGAATGGGGGCCGGGGGAAGGAACGCGTTGCGGAGCTGCCGGACAGGCAGCAATAAACATCGGAGAGACAAAGAAGTGGAGGTGCTCAAGGCAGGAAATTCCATTTTACAGTTTTTGGGCCGTTCTCCGGATATTCGGAAAAGAAAAGGCCCAACCAGCCATCTGAGGTTCTCTATCAACCTAAAAACTGACTTTCTACGGGACTGTTTAACCTCACGGCATCAGGGTGTTCTGCGATGGTTTTCCAAATGGAAGAGCCTCGTTTTTTTAATACGCTCAGATAGTGCATTTCATCGTAGGGATCCCGCTTTTTCTCGCGTGACCACGTTGGCACGTGGAACGTGACTCACGCGGCAGCATCGATATATGATGCGTATCCATTTAAAGGCGAGGGCGCGAACGGCCTGATGGTGCTTCCATGCCGCGCTCTTTGGCTTGGATGTAGAGCATTTTAATATGAACTATAGACGACTTCTTGGACTAAAAAATGTGGGGTAGGCATCCCTGCCTGCCCATCGCAGGCTGGAAGCCCGCGCCACAACAATAATAAGTCGGCTACGCCTTTTATTAAAATGGCCTAGATGAGCTGGGCTGCGCTTACGCCTCGATTTTCTGTGCGCGGGGACGATAGAGCAGACCGTAGAACATTTCCAGATAGCGCCGCGTCTCCTGCCGGTCGATGTTGGAGATGTGTTTCCAGAAACCGTAGATGCGCGTAAGCTTGAGAAGTCTGGAGGCATACAGCTCCCAGGTATAGGCCGCTTCAACCCGATCCAGTGCACCCTTGGAAATCTGATCCCAATTAGATGAATCCTTCTCAACCCGCTCATAGAAGTCACAGATTTTGCGTACAACCGCGTCGCCCCGGTTTGGATCGATATGAAAGCCGCTTGTGCCGTCTTCAATGATTTCAAACGGACCGCCAAAGCATGTGGCAAACACGGGAAGCCCGGTACTCATTGCCTCAATCACCGTAAGTCCGAACGCCTCGAATAGAGCGGGCTGAATGAAAGCGCCTCGCTTGTCCGCAATGCAACGGTAGAGTTCCCCATTAAAGTTGCGGTCGGAACAGGCTTTGACCCAGCGGACACAATGGTCCAATTCATATTCATCCATCAGTTCATGCATCAGCTTACACTGTTGCTGCTCCTCCGAGTCCGATGATTTTTCCGGATCAACCACACCGGCCACAAGAAACAGATTGGCCTTTTCCTGCAGCTCAGGGCATTCGGCATACCACTTCACAAAGCCGGTCACATTTTTAATGTGGTCGAGCCGTGACATGGCAAACAGCAACGGTTTTTCGCGATCAGCCAGCTCGCCGCGGGCATCCTGATCAGCCGCACCGTAAATCAACTCATCAATATCGTCATGCAGCGTACTCAGGCGGCGCTCCGTATCGGTGTAGGGGAAGTAGACTTCGGCATCGGCACCGGGTGAGATAATATTAAACTTTGGATCAAAAACATTGATGCCCTGCAGCACCCGATAGAGCCCCGGCATGGTAAAGGTCTGATAGCTTTCGTACTGTCCGACACCGTGATCTGTACCCGCGATTTCCTGATAGGTGCTGGTAATGATGAAATCGGCGGTATTCATGGCAATCAGGTCTGCCGTAAACTGACACGAAAAATGGTATTCCGGATCATGCTCTTCCCAGTTCAGTGCAGAGAACAGGTATTTGGTTTTTTCGAGGGCGTGGGCAATATTGCACTGCGTTACGCCCAGCCGCTGCGTCATCAGCGACGCAACAAGGTTGCCATCGGAATAGTTTCCAATCACCAAATCCGGCCGTCCATGCAGTTCGGCCACCAGGTCACGCTCGGCCTCGAGAGCAAAGCGCTCCAGATAGGGCCAGACTTCAAAACGCGAAATCCATTGAGGCACAACCTCGCCATTTTCATTACGGAAGGGGACCCGCAAAATGATCGCGTTTTCTGTTCCAAGGATCGGCTCGACACGTTGGTTGCAGGTGGTATCGCCGGCATCCGGAATCAGACGGGTCAGCACCACAATGCGCGGTTGAATGTCGAGCCCCTGCTCGTGAAGATCACGGCGCATCTGTTTTTCAAGCGCACGGACCTGGTCGAGGATATAGACTACCTGACCTCCGGTATCGGGCAGCCCCAGTACATTCGACTGCCCGAAATACCCATGGGGTGAAAGAATGGCCAGACGCGACACCATCGGAATACGGCTCAGGAATTCAGCCAGATTGGTGGCATCCGGCGATTCAAGGACATCCAGCAGAGCAGGCCCATCGTCTCATAGACTCGTTTCACGCTGCGGCCCCACCCCGGCTCAAAACAGGTTTCGGGCAGTTGATTTCTAACGTCATTCCACTCCTGCTCAGAATCCGCTTTCTTGAGTACCTGCCGCACATTGCGCAAAGCGGACTGAAGATCCTCAACCGTATCCACCTGCTGATTCAGCATCAGCTGTGTATCGCCATATTTATGAAGCTTGAGGAAATCAACGAGCGCCTCGCCCTGCAGATCGGAAACGGAACGGGCCAGATGCCGGTTTAGAAAATCGACCCCCTGGCCGATGGAGCTGGTTTCCTTCATCAACGGGAAGCCGCGTTCAAACGGTTTCAGGTCGAGTTCAAGCGCCCACTCTTCCTGAGAGCGGAACCCGCCTGCCATGCGCTCCTTAACCTCCAGAAAATCAGATGGGTTCAACTGGCAGATACAGACATTTCCGGTATCGATGCAGAAGTAGTGCCAGTTCGCCACCTCGTCGCGCACCGTCATATGGAAGCATCCGTCGTGAATAATCATCTCTTCCGTTTTTCTGAACAGGTTCTCCACATAGGAGCCCTTCAGCACCATGCCATGGGGAGAATCAATGAAGCGATCAAGCTGCTCGGCAACATCCGTACGCAGGAGCAACGGGCGGGCCGACTCATTCAAGTGGCGGAAGAAAGCGTATAACGCCGGGCGGTGTGTTTCAAAATCCGACTGCAGTTTAAGAATCATTTAAATCCTCCTGTGTATTGATTTCACCAAAAAAGTCATAATGTTCAATGCCTTCAAGAATGCCGTTCGCATGGCATCCTTCGGCGAAGTAGATACGAGGTCTTCCCCGCAGCTTCTTCAACTCCGGACTGTGGTTCCCCACCACAACCCCCAGCGTTTCACCGCTCAGCATATCTTCGTCGTTCCCGGAATCCCCTGCCACCAGCAGGTGATCAAAAGAGATGCCCCACTTGAACGCAAGATAACGAATGACCAGTCCGCACGATGCGCGGATCGGCATCAGATCAAGATACATTTTCAGCGAACAGGTGACATCCACCCGCAGGCCGGCCTCACGCAGTATGCACCGAATACGCGGAACGGTTGGTGCTTTTTCGGGATCGATGGTGTAACTGATCTTATAGAGATGCTGTTCCTCTTCATCCTGCAGGTACACCCCTGGAAGTTCACTCATAACCGCCCGAATAGAATCCGGCTCCCAGCGATAGTTGATATGCCGTTTCCAGGCCTTGTCTTCGGTCAGATCCCGGCCATACCGAATGGATGCTCCGTTCGAAGTAATAAGAATATCCGGCGGCGGAGCACCCAGCTCTTCGAGCATGTCCAGTGCGCTTTCCTTGGAACGCCCTGTAGCAATACCGAAGCCCGTAAATGAACCCGCCTTTTCCAGCTCGTTCAGCAATCGGCCGACCGCTTCATTATCCCCGGTGAGCGTATTATCCACGTCGGTAATCAGGATACGATCCACTTCCGGTATTCGGCTTCGGCGGGCCGGAAGCTTCGCCGAGCTGGAGCTGTCAGCCAGCAGTTTCCTGATTTCGCGCAGATACCGTCTGACATGACTGCGCCAGGAGAACGTTTCAGCCGCACCGCGTATTCCCTGCTCAGACCACTTCTCCCATTGCGGACTTTGAATCATTTCCAAAAGGGTCTGCCCCATTTTTTCAGCATCGAACGGATCGATTAGAACTCCGTTTTCGCAGGCTCCTATAATGTCGCGCGGCCCGCCGTCGTTTGTTGCAGCAATGGGAAGCCCGCTGGCCGCTGCTTCAATGAGTGTCAACCCAAACGGCTCCGTCCATGCCGGATTCACAAATACGCCGCGCGTAGCCGCCGCCAGGCGATAGATGTCGGGAACATCTGCAGCGGTATGATGCTTGGGCAGAGCCACCGATCCGTATAAATCGTATTTATCGATCAGATACAGCACCTCGATCATCACCTTTCGCGACCCCCTGTCCATGGCCCGGATGTTATCGCGATTGCCCATGATCAACACCAGATTCGCCTCCTTGCGCAGGCGCTCGTTGCCGGCATAGGCATGGATCAGTGTACTGAAATTTTTGCGTTCGTCGGGGCGGGCCATCGCCAGCACCATCGGCTTGGATGGATCGTGAAGAAAGCGGTCGATCTCAACACGCATATCACATTGAAAATTCTTCCGGACCGGCGGAGAAAACCGATCCAGATTGACACCGGGAGGGTTGACTCGCATGCACTCGGGGGCATAGTGCTCATACATTTCATACTGCTGTTCAATCTCCTGATGCGTACTGGTGATCACCAGCGGTGCGGAGTCAAGCGCCAGCTCCTCCCCTTCAATGCGCAAATCCATGTTATAGCGTTTGTTGATCTGCTCGCGTTGCGCGCCGCTTTCAAGCATCCGCTCCATTTTAACACGCCCCAGCGAATGCCCGGTAAAGATGAAGGGCACACCGAGCAGATGGGCCATGGTCGCGCCCACCATGCCGGCATCGGCATAGTGCCCGTGAACAATATCCGGAATGCGCCGCAGCTTTCGGAAATGCGGGAGCGCATTGTCGACAAAGCTCGGCAGGTGCGGCCACAGTTTTTCCTTGCGCAGATAACGGTGCGGTCCAAAGGGAATGCGAATGATCGATGCCTGGTCGGAGAGTTTTTCTTCCGGTTGCGCGTACACGCCGTCCACTTTTTTATCGATCACTTGACGAGTGAAGAGATCGACCCGATCCACCGATGGATGTTCGGCCAGCGCTTTGGCCAGCTCGACCACATACAGGATCTGGCCTCCCGTGTCGGGATCTCTGCCCAATTCCATATTCTCGCCACGTATCAGTCCATGTACGCTCAGCAGCGCGATGTACAGTCCTTTTTCTCCCTGCTTAGCCATGACTTACAGCCTCCAGTCCTTCGTACAGCTCCATGTCTGCGACCGTGGCTCCCCGCTGCCCGCAAATGCGCGTCGCCAGTTTTGTTGCACATTTTGCGGTCTCTTCGGGACTCGATCCCTTGAGGAGCCCGCCAATCAATGCAGCGCTGAATGAATCGCCTGCCCCCACCGTATCCACCACCGGGGCATCCAGATCGTCCAGCGGCACGCGTAACGCGTCCACCTCGGCCGAACAGTACAGTGCGCCCTCCTTGCCCAGCGTCAGCCAGAGTGCATCAAGATCCCATTCAACCAGAACGGTACGAGCGACCTCTTCGATGGCAACGCCCTTAAGCCGGTCGGGTTGCAGCAACTCCAGTTCGTCATCGTTGAGTTTCAATATGCTGGCGCGGTGAATCATGTCCAGCACTTCCTCTTTCTTCCACCAGGGCTCGCGCAGATTGATGTCGAGAAAAACCGGTGCTTCCGCAGCCTCATGGAGTCGCTTAAACGCTGCACGCGACGATCCGCGAAGAGCCAGCGACCCATGATAAAGTAAACCGCACTGCCGAAGGTTGACCGCACAACGGGCCACTTCTGGCTCAATATAATCATACGCCTGCTCGGGAAGGATATTAAACGTATGGCTTTTGCCTTCGATCATGATGTTCACCCGACCGGTCGGATGCTCCATGTCACGCTGGATTCCGGTCGCATCCATGCCCCAGTCGCGCATACGCCTCACCATCGCCCGGCCGGGATCATCCTGCCCGACGCGGGAAATCAGCAGAGGGTTCCAGCCCAAAGCATGAAGATGCCACGCCACGTTTAACGGTGCGCCGCCGGGAACCTGCTGATCACTGAAACAATCAAAAAGCACTTCGCCAAAAATGACGGGTCGCTCCGGCTGCATTTCAAACGGATCTATGGTCGCCTTGCGGGTCATAACTTTAATCAAGCATTTCCTAGGGACGGCCGCAAAGGAATTTTGAAACTTCTATGGGAATCCATTTGCAACCGATCGCTCAGACACGTTAGGTAAAGTCACTATGAAAACGATTCTGTACCTGCTCGCAAGTGACATGGATGGCACCATTATCCCGCTCGACGGCAAGCCGGAACGCCGAGCCGAAATCCACCGCTTTACCAACGCGTTTGAAAAACAAAAGGACGCAGCACTGGCGTATGCCACCGGCCGTGATCTGGAACGTGTACTCCAGGGAATGGCCGAATGGAAACTGCCCGAGCCGGACTGGCTTATCTGCGATGTCGGCACCTCACTTTATCACCCGGATGCAGACAGCGACAGATGGATATTGTGTGAAGCATACCGTAAAGAAATGAAAAAACAGTTCGGCGGACATACAGCAGATGATGTTGCAGAGATCCTGCAGGGTTACCCGGAGCAGGATCCATCTCGCCAGACCGAATTCAAGCACAGTTATGTTTTTCCAGTGGAAGACGAACCCGAAAAGCTTCTTCCGGAAATCAGACAAAAACTGCAGGCCGCCGGAATTAAAGCTGAACTGGTCTACAGTGTCGACGTCTATTCAGGAGAAGCCTTTCTCGATGTTCTTCCATCAGGCGTAGCCAAAGACTATGCCGTCCACTTCCTGCGCAATCAGCTGCAACTCGACACAAATCATGTCACGTACGCCGGCGACTCCGGCAACGATGAGCATGCCTTCAAAAGCGGCATCAACGGCATTGTAGTCAACAACGCCGATCCCAAGCTTATCGGTGAACTCAAAGCCTGGGCCGATACGGACGAAAAACGCGACCGGCTGTTTTTTGCGTCCGAACCCTTCATCGCCGGCGTGCACGAAGGGTGCCGACACTTCGGTTTGCTTCCACCCGCATAAATCGCCAAATCTACAGACAATCTAAATACAGAAGTACTTGTCATGGAATCACTCGAAGGAAAAAAGCGCCGGCGTTTACGCTCGAGGGCAGCGATGGGAAAAAGCATTCGCTTAAGGACTATGCAGGAAAGAAAGGGGTCATCTAAGATGTCCATCCCGTAATCTAGTAATTCCCGCTCCACTTCATCCTTTGTAGCGGTACTCCTGCGGGTTCCAAAATAGTATCCTTCCCCCGGCCCCCTATTCTATAAAACTGGATGTGCAAGGCCCGCAAGATGCGGGCGGTACGGCTGGGCGAAATTCAGATCTCCGGTAGCGCCATTTTAATGTAAGTAAGAGAATGGGAATCCGTCCACAAAGCATACTTGAAACGGGCGGCTGACGGATGCACCTATCCGAAATTGCAGAAAGGTTGTTGCTTTATCGCTTCCGTTTTTTAACAATTTGGTCTGCGGTTTTGGTCCACACAAAGGGTGCGATATGAAGTTAAAATGGTTATGTTTGGTTCTCCTCGCCGGATCTTCTGCTTTTGCACAGAATACGGCACCTGCGCTTGATCTCGCCTTTGGTGGCGATGGTTTAGTGACGCTGTCCTGGCCGAGTGAAAGCAACACAATCTATAGCGTTCTCTTCAAAACCAATCTTGTACAGGAACAGGGTGTCGAGTTGAAAGACGACTATTTCGCGACACCGCCAAACAACGTTTTAAAGATCAGTCCGGGAAGCGTGCCTTCTGCGTTTTTTTACGTAGACGTCGAACCTGTTCTGCAAAGCGACATCCCCTACGCACTTCTAAGCCCCGGAAGTTTTTCTTCCAGCACCGGCGAGACCAGCGTCGTCTATTCCGGACAGCCTTCATTTGTGGGCCATTTCTGCGTCACCAATGAAGTTCAGTTTGAGAGTATGGAAGATGAACTGGGCATGGCAGGGTCAACGTTTGATTTCTCCACAGATGTTCTGATTGGAATGATGGGTCCTGTCACTTCCTCCATAACTGGCAGCTATCAAATGGATTCTGTGCTCGAAACGGAAAGTGCTGTTTTGGTTGTCTACAATTATATGTCATATGCGCCGTATTGCATGCCTGCGCTTGATAAGTCGATGCTTGTCGTCAGAACAGAACATCGAAACAAACCTGTTCGGCTAGTCTTAAACAGGGTGTTCACGCCGCATATGCAACAAGAGAGTCTGGAAATTGTTCTTTCTCTTGATCCACAACAGTTCCTCCCGATTATTCCATTTTGAATTGCAAACGATCTCCGATGATGACGACACAGATAGTGCGATCTGTAATGCATATAATAGTCAACAAGGCGTTGCGCCACTACGCGCCGCAATCCGGCGCGAGGGTGAACGCTGACATTGTTAGAACCTTCTGCTGAAGGTTCTACATCGGTGGGTAGGGGAGGAGAATTCCGCGCCCAATCTATCTTATTACCCGTTTTTGAGCGGACGATAATGGACGCGATGGGGCTGCCAGTTGTCGCCCTTCCGCTGCCGCATGAACTCCTTGAAGGATTCATAGTTACCTTCGTGCCAGAGCACTTCGTCGCCCTCGAAGGCGAGAATATGCGTGGCGACGCGGTCGAGGAACCAGCGGTCATGGCTGATGACCACGGCGCATCCGCCAAAATTGATCAGCCCCTCCTCCAGAGAACGGAGCGTGGCAACGTCGAGGTCATTGGTCGGTTCGTCGAGCAGCAGCAGATTGCCGCCGCGACGAAGGAGCTTGGCCAGATGAACGCGGTTGCGTTCGCCGCCGGAGAGCACACCGACTTTCTTCTGCTGTTCGGCCCCCTTAAAGTTAAAGCGGGCGCAGTAGGCGCGACTGTTCATCGTGCGTCCGCCGACTTCGATCGTCTCTTCGCCGCCGGAAATTTCTTCCCAGATGGTTTTGTTGGGATCGAGATCGTCGCGAAGCTGACCGACATAGGAAATGTCGACACTGTCGCCCAGCTCAATGGTTCCTTCGGTTGGGGTTTCCTGACCGGTAATCATTTTAAACAGCGTGGTTTTCCCGGCCCCGTTGCCTCCGATAATGCCGACGATTCCGCCGGGCGGGAGATCAAAGTTGAGCTTGTCGAACAGAAGTCTGTTACCGAAGGCTTTGGAGACGTTGCACGCCGTAACCACCTTTGATCCAAGACGCTTCCCGACGGGAATCTGGATGGAGAGGTTGTCTTCGGCGGTATCAAATTCCTGCGAGGCGAGCTCTTCGTAGCGTTTAATACGCGCCTTGTTTTTGGTCAGGCGGCTCGATGCGTTCATACGCACCCATTCCAATTCCTGTTTGAGCAGCTTTTTGCGTGACGCATTGAGTTTTTGAGTCTGCTCCGCGATCAATTGTTTCTGCTCCAGCCAGGCTTCATAATTGCCTTTGTAGGGGAAGGTGCGCCCGGCATCGAGTTCGAGAATCCATTCGGTCACGTTGGAGAGGAAATAGCGGTCATGCGTTACAACAATCAGGGTTCCTTTGAAGCGCTTGAGATGTTCTTCCAACCAGCCGACCGATTCGGCGTCCAAGTGGTTGGTCGGTTCGTCGAGCAGCAGCACGTCGGGGTTGCGGAGCAGGAGCCGGCAGAGCGCCACGCGGCGTTTTTCTCCGCCGGAGAGCACATCGATCAGCTGATCGCCATCGGGAAGACGCAGCGCATCCATCGCCATTTCCACATGGCGGTCGAGCTCCCAGAGGTTATTGGCATCGATCTCATCCTGCAGCCGAGCCACTTCGTTGTTGAGTCGGTCTGATTCTTCGTCGGAAATATCACCGCCGAGTAGTTCCCAGATCTCGTCATAGCGGTCGAGCTTGTCCTGTTGTGCGGCAACGCCTTCCATCACGACTTCCTGTACGGTCTTGCCGGGGGTGAGCTGCGGTTCCTGCTCGAGGTAGCCGATCTGAATGTTTTTGGCAATGATGCACTGCCCGATGAATTCATCGTCGATCCCGGCCATAATTCTGAGCAGGCTGGATTTGCCCGATCCGTTTCCACCAATCACGCCGATGCGTGCGCCAAAGAAAAAGGAGAGGTTGACGTCTTCGAGGATGGTTTTAGCGCCATGCTGTTTAGTCAGGTTTTCGAGGGTGTAAACATATTCGCCGGCCATGAATGTCTCCTGTGCTGCGCTGCAGCAATTGCAATTGAGTGTTGATCCTTAATTATATGGGTCTGTGTCCGCTTACCGGATGTCAGAACGGGCGCAGGTTTTACCTGTACCGATAAAAAAGCGCAACAGGGAAAATAAGGGCAGGTGTCCTGCACGGGGTGGATGACCTCCCGTTGAAAGCTTCGGAAGGTCCGGGGCGGCGGAGGGCGGCTCAGTTAGCGAAAACTGCATAAAACCAAGGAGGATATCATGCAGATTACAAATAATGTTGCGGCCAATAACGCGGAACCCGATTTTCGGGTTCCGTTTATTTTTTGTGTTTAGCAGGGAATAGACCCTTATTTACGCCAAGCTTAAGCGGGTTATCCTTAGCGATCAATGTGCAGCAGGTTTTCCCACATCTGGGTGATGATCTGCTGCGCGAAAGGTCCGCGGCCGGACGCGCGTGCCGTCTTGAAGACCTCGTCGACGATGGCCGTAACCGGTACGGGCACGTTTTGCGAGCGGGCCAGCGATAGCGCGTAGCCGATATCCTTGAAAAGTAAATCGATGGTGCCGCCGGGCTTGTAGTCCTGGTTGATAATGCCGGGCGCCGCCACGTTCAAGACCGTCGAACCGGCCCATCCATCCTTGATGGCATCGTACAGGACCTGCGGATCGATGCCGTTCTTCATGGCCAAGGCAAACCCTTCGGCGATGATGGAGAAGGCCGCACCGACAATCATATTGTTCACCAGCTTGGCCACGCCGCCAGTTCCGATATCGCCTACGCGCACAACGGATTTTGCCATGACATCGAGGATGGGGGTGTACTTGTTGAACACGGCCTCATCGCCGCCCACCATGAAGGCCAGCGCCGCAGCACGCGCCCCACCTTCGCCGCCGCTGACCGGCGCATCCAGGAAATCAATGCCCTTTGCTGAGAGAGCCGCAGCGATTTTACGGCTCACAGTAGGCTCTGTAGTGCTGGTGTCGATGACCGCGCTGCCGGGCTTCAGCACATGAATGAGTCCTTCAGCGCCGCAGACGACGTCATAAACGATTTCTGATTTCGGCAGAGAGAGCAGAACGACATCGACGGATTCGCCGAGCTTTTGGACGCTGTCGGCTTTGACAGCCCTTTCCTGTTGCGCGGCCTTTGCTGCGTCAACGTCGAATACCGTGACGTCGAATGCGTTACTGAGGTGGCGGGCCATATGTCCGCCCATGACGCCTAAACCGATAAAACCAACTTTTATTGACATGCTAATCTCCTTAATTTATGCCTTGGGCATGTAAAGTGCGTATTCCGCGTGGCCGGGATTGGAGGTGACCAGCGCTTTTCCGTTCGGGGTATCGATAACGGACATATTGGTCGTTCCCGACCCGGCGTCGATCACCGATTCTTCCATCATGAACGGACTCGTCGACGCAACCTTGAAGCAGGCGAGGTTTTTCTCGTCCGCGCGGTTACCCGCAATCACGACATTCTCTCCGCCCAGATTGCCCGCCCAAAGCCCATGGCCGAAGGCCAGCTCTGCGGTGTAAATCTTGGTCCAGGTGCCGTCGATGTTTTTGTAAACCGACATCGCGTTGCCGTGAAAGGGTTCGATCACTGCAATTTCATCTTCTCCGTCCTGGTCCAAGTCTGCCGGATAGATTTCG
The DNA here is from genome assembly GCA_012729265.1 of Lentisphaerota bacterium. Taxonomy (GTDB): domain Bacteria; phylum Verrucomicrobiota; class Kiritimatiellia; order Kiritimatiellales; family Pontiellaceae; genus Pontiella. The sequence goes on from JAAYDL010000372.1 coordinate 35,292, forward strand.
CTGATGGGATTTTTGATGACGAGCGTACTCTTCCACTCGGTCGATCCAGCTGCCGGAACCTCCAGCACGAAGAGGCCTTCGTCACCAGTAATGAAGACGCACGGCTTGCCGCCATGGCTTCCAACCTGCATGCCGTGATTCCGGTGGATTGGCTCCATGACCGGCACCAAGTCCCACGGTCCATCGATATCTTTGGGCACCTTGGCCGCGTAGGTCACTCCGGGGCGCGACCAATCGTCTTGGAAGTCCTTGCCGCCGCAAACGGCGGCCGCCACCAGATAGTTGTCCTTTCCGTTGCCCACCACGCAGATGCGATGGACGAACGGTAGATCGATAATCCGCTTGCCCTGCCAAGGCTCGTTGAATCCATCGACCGCCCTGAAGAGGTTGATGCCCGCCTTTTCCGACTTAAAGATGGGATAGAATTCCGTGATCATCAGGAACGCGTCGTCGTGTCCGGGCACCGGGGCGAATCCCATGCAGCCGCCTGGTCCTTCGTTGAGGATCTGCGGTTCGTATGCGGGAGGAGAAAACACCAGCGCCGGACCCGTTGCCTCCGGGGCTGCGACAATCCGATCCTGCCCCAGCAGATTCAGGTGCGTGATAAAATAGCCCATCTCCGCCGAGGAAAGTTTTTGTTTCGTAAATTCCATATTCGCCACCTTCCGTGTTTGTATCCAAAAATCCGTTCCAAGGCCTACAGCCAAATCAGCCCTACAATCCAGATAATCGTGCAGGCAAAAATACCCATCAGGATCGTTCCCGTCGTATGGAGCTTGTAGCCGGTCTTCACATCCATCCCCGTCATCTGGGTAACAACCCAAAAAAAGCTGTCGTTTGCGTGCGAACAAAACATGGCACCGGCGCCAATCGCCAACACGCACAACGCCCTCCCCAGCGATGAATCCAACCCCATCGTTCCGAGCAAAGGATAAAGGAGAGGCGCGGTCAACATGATCGCAACCGTTGAAGAGCCTTGTGCAGCGCGGATTGCGGCCGCCGCAATGAAGGGGAGCCATAATCCCCATACCTTCAATGATGACGACATAGATTCCATTCCGCTGCTGATTTGATCGGCGATCCCGGAATTAAACAGCACTTTGCCAAAAGCTCCTCCGGCTCCGGTGATCATAATGATCGTTGCGGCTGCCAGCATCCCTTCTCCTACCCAACCACTCCCTGAGAGCATCGCGAGATCAAATTTTTTGGGCAGCGTGAGGGCAATGCCAATGCCGAGCAAAAGAGCAACGATTGGATGTCCGATAAAGGTAATAGACTGATATATCCAAGTCTGTTTCCACGCCACCGACGCATCCGCGTCAGGGTTTGCGAGAATAGGATAATCCGCGACAGATTTCAGAACGATCAAGATGATTGGAATCAAGATGGGAAGGAACGAGTGGAACGCTTTCGGGGCAGTTTTGAGGTGAGATCTAAATCCCTCGTCCGTCAATTCAGGATTGGGATCGATATGGACTCGGCTCGCCACTTTTGAAGCCCAGAACCAGGCAAACAGCAAAACAATCGCGCTGATGGGAAGTGCGAGCATAATGACCATGCCAAGATCTGCGCCCAACTCGTTGGCCGCAATGATCGGCCCCGGTGTTGGCGGGACTAGGCAGTGTGTAATCATCAGCCCTAGCGCCAGCGCAATAGAGGTTGTTGCAAGTGACAATCCCGCCCGCTTGGTGAGGGTTTTATTCAAGGGAGTGAGAATAACGAACCCGGAATCTGCAAATACCGGAATCGATACGATGTAACCAATCGCTGCCATTGCAGGGGTTACCTTTCTTTTGCCGATGATCTTCAAGACGCTCTCTGCCATCGCATATACGCCTCCGGATTTTTCCAGAAATGTTCCTATGATTGTTCCGGCAATAATTACGATGCCGATTTTGCCCAACGTTCCGCCGAACCCTTCTTCCATGGAAGAAATAATCGTAATCTCACTCTTGTCCAAAGAGACCAGCGACATGTCCACGCAGATTCCAAAGAAAATGGCGGCAAGGAGCAGTGCAAGGAACGCATGGAGTTTGAGTTTTGCGGTTGAGACAACAATGAAGAGAACGCTTACAATCAGCGGTACAATTGTTTTGTCCGCGTCATTGCAGTAAATAATCTCGGTATAACTCAGAGGGGAAAAGTATGCTGCTGCAAAACCGGCGATGAGCAGTGCAATACATGTAAAGAATGCAGGCTTTTTTTGTTTGAAAGCCGATGTGATAATAAAAAACACACCTATGGTCAGCAGTATAGTTGACATTAATAATCCCCCGTTTAGCTCATTAAAACTGATCTGTAAGCAATTAATTGCATAGATACATAGTTCCCGCTTTGGAGCACGCCCCACTGATTTTGTGCTCGTTCGCTGAAGAAAAATCTCCCAAATCTATGCCCATCTCTGGTCGGCTTAAAAAGCCATCACTAGTCTCATTTTCTCGCATAAGGACGAAGATCTTGTCCAGTAGAGAATTGAA